>JAFSVH010000022.1 GCA_017450215.1 Bacilli bacterium
AAATAAACACTAATATTATACACCATTCATTTTTAAAAAAATACCCTCAAAGAGGGCTTTTTGTCATGCACACATTATGTGCATTTTTATTTTTGAAAAATTATCAATAAAAGTATTGATTTTTCTTATCTAATTTTATGCTTTGTGCAAGTATTTTGCAAGTTTTTTAGCAAAACAGTTCGCAAACAAACTAAAACACGACATAATACATGCAAGCTAGTGCATAGCTAAGCAGTGCAATGTGTGGCTTGGTGCTTAGCTTTACATAGCAATTTGAGGCGAGGCTTTTCTGTGCATATGGGGAGAATGAGGATTGTGCTTGTACAATTGTGTATAAGCACAAAGCCAAAGCTTCTCATGAATACAAAAATGTCATGCCTAGCTTAGCTGTGCAATAACAAGGAATAGATCATGCAAGAAGCATGGTCTTTTTTTATGCTTTGTGCAAGTATTTCGCAAGTTTTTTAGCAAAACAGTTCGCAAACAAACTAAAACACGACATAATACATGCGAGGCGTGTGCTGGGCTTTAACTAGCTTTTGGGAGAAACAGGATTTTTGTATACATGAGGAGAATTGGGGCTGTGGCTGTACAAATTGTTTAAGCACAAGTTCAAATCTCACATGGTGTACAAAAATGCCATGCACGTTAGCTAGTGCTTATAACTAAATAACAAGATTTTAGAAAATGATCGTACTTTGTGTGCGGTCTTTTTTCTTTATAATAAATATAAAATTTGAATTAAAGTGCAATAAATGATATAATTTAACTGCATATGAGGAGTTAAAAGTATGAATATAGTTTCAATTGTTATAGAAATTTTATTCTTATTAAGTATTATTTTTGCTATAGTAATATCAGTAATAAAGAAAGAAAAGATTAATATGTTATTATATCTATTATATATTCCATTTTTAATTTTCTTTATTTCAACTTTTATACTTGGTGGAAGTTCATTCAATAATGCTAGTGTTGATTACAGTGATTACATAGAAGGGCATTATTATTTATTTGAGCATGGAAGATATACAGAAGTAACATATAACCAGTTTATTTATATGCGAATAATAGAAATAATTGGTGATTCAACATTTGTTATTGGGTTTGTGCTTGGTATAATTTTGAATTTTAAAAAAACCAAGGAAGAAGAACAGGACAAAAACTTTACTAACAATGAAGACATAAATATCGATAGTAATGACACATTAGCATATAAAGAAAAAAGATTATTTGTAAGTTTATCCTTAAAATCTATATCTAAAGCTTTATTGTGTATTACAATTTGTTCAATAATGTTTGTTTTTGCTGTAAGTGAAAACAGTCTTTTATTAATACCTTTTGAAGTAATTATAGTAGTATTATGTATGCTATTTACGTATTATATTTGTTTTAGCAAATTACTATTTTGTAAAGATAAAGTAATTATTTTCCCAGATTCTTTTCTAAAAAGAGACCAGGCACAAAAGAAAAGTATTATAAGTTATAAAGATATTGAATCAATAGAAATTACTAATCTTGCTAGACAGCATGATACAAATGATAATGAAATATTAGATAAGCCTAATAGGTGGAATGAAAGTAGTTATTACATTGTATACTTAACATATGATTTGTACTATATAAAAATTAAATTAAAGAATACTGATAAAACTCAAGGCATAATATTGAATAATTATACAAAGAAACAACAAAGTCAAATCTATAACGAATTATTACGTAGAATTGATTGTAAAAAGATAAGTTAATAAATAGAAATAGATCATGCAAGAAGCATGGTCTTTTTTTATGCTTTGTGCAAGTATTTTGCAAGTTTTTTAGCAAAACAGTTCGCAAATAAACTAAAACACGACATAATACATGCGAGGCGTGTGCTGGGCTTTGCATTGCAATGAGTGGCTTAGCGCTTGGTAATTTGAGATGAGGCTTTTCTGTGCATATGAGGAGAATTGAGGCTGTGCTTGTACATAGGGATTTAATAAAAATACTCGAAAAAGGAAGATTTAAAATGAAATAAGAAGTTTTTAAAATGAAAAAGGAAGAATTTTTTCTTTTTTCAAATAGAAAAAGGAAAAACAAATGCTCTTCTTTTTATTATATGGTATAATAATGTTAGATAAATAAAAATGTCACCTTTTTGATAGTTAATTTGTCTTATTAGTGTAAGGAGGTTATGCTCATGAAGAAGATAGTATTCATAGTATTGCTAGTTTTTTCAGCATTATTATTTGTTGGCTGTGATGTAGGACAAGCATCAACAAATAAGTCTGATGATAAAAAGAATACTGATGTTACAGTAGTTGATAATACTGAAGAAGATACTAATAAAGAAAACAACAACAGCGATATCACCGAAAATATAGATATTAATGATGATGAGATTAAAAGAATAGAAACATTATTCACATTAGAAGAAGCATATAAGAAAAAGTATATTAGCAAAAATGATTTATTAGATTTACATGATAATATCGAGAATAGAGTAAAATTTGAGCTTGATGAAGATATTGAACAAAAAATATTAAATGACTATCTAATAGATGTTAAAAAAAATTTTGCTGATGCAACAATTGATGATGTTTCCATTTATGGTTACTATGGTCATTATAATAATTTATATGTTGTAAGATTAGATAATGTTTTTGTTCGATACCTTGATGTAATGGAAGAATTAAACATTGATGGTGTTGTGTTTAGTTATAGCGGACCTGTATATATGGTTTGGCTTGAAGAAAATAACATATTAACTACGCCTATTGATGGTACATATAATGGTAAAGTATGCTATACTAATCCAGGTCTTTCTTCTATAAGCGTTGATATGGTATTTGAAATTTCAGATACAAAGCTAATCATAAATGATGATAAAGAATTAAAAATTGAAGAATGTGAATATGATGGCCATTTCTTTGATAATTTAGTTTTAGTATTAAGTTATTCACTAGATTATCGTCAGATGTTTGAATATCCTAATAAAGGATGGTTTGCTCTTCTTGAAAGTAGTGAAACAAGAAAGAGCGGATATAGTATTTTAATAAGTAAGTTTAATACTATTTATATATTTAAGACAGTATTTGATTTAGAAAATGATACTTATTATATTCACGCTATTTATAAATTAATTAATCAAGTAGAACAAACCAATGTCATTAACAGTTTATTTGTTGATAAGTATTACTTTGGAATGATATTATATGTTCAACCGAATCTTTTATCTACAAGAGAAGCCACATCTATGACTTTCCAAGATGATGAATTAATAATTGGTGATAATAAATTTAAGTTAGAAGAAAAGATATTTGACGAACGTTTTATTAAAATTGATGATGATAAGCTAAATAATCTGTTTAGTTTTCCTTCTAAAGGATTAATTGCTAGAATTTATGATGCTAGTTATTACTGTATTATTGAAGGCAATGATGGAATTGTATATTGTCTTGAATGTGCAGCTATTAATAGTGAATTCTATGAATGTGATACTCTTTGTGCCTATCTACTAGTAAAGAAAACAAAGCTTTATGATAGTTTTATGTATCGAACTGTCGATGATAAATGTGATTCAAAAAATATTGCCGAAGCATCAAAAGTCAATTTAATACAAGTTGACATGACTTTTGAAGAAGTTGTTGAAATACTAGGTAAGCCAGTTGCCGAACTAGGATCTGGTGCTATTTGGTATGAGTGGAGTTTAAACGATGATACTTCATTGCAAATTCAATTTACTCCAAAGGGTTTGGTTGATGCAACATTGTATGTTTTAAGAATAGAAAGAAAATATAATTTTACTAATGATTGTGTATTAGTTGTTGTGAAGAAAGAATACAGTGAAATTAATAAAGTTTGGAACTTAGATTTCTTTGGAGATTTACCAATTAAAGAAGTTAATGATTTAACTTATTTTGATAATCCTGAAAATATCGCTAATCAAAATGATTTTCAACAAATTTTAGCTATTTATTTAAAAGAGCCATCATATCAAGGAGTTCTTGATTTAATACAAGAACTAAAGAAGTTTGATGAATTTGAATATGTAGAACCTAACTATATTATATACTTGAAGTAGATTGTAATTAATTTTTATAGTATATTATTTACAAACAAATCTTTTCACGACATAATACATGTACGGAGCAAAAGATTCTAAAATTAAATATTATAAAAAAAGCTCTGTTTAACTTGAGATAGATCAAGTCACAGGGCTTTTTGGTTGCTCTAATTAAGGAGGTTATATGAGAAATACTAAAACACACAATAAAGAAAAAACTAAATAAATGTAAGAACATATTCTATGCATATAATGACATACAGTTTAGATATGGTGAAGTATTAGATAAAAGAAGTGATATTGTTGAAATAAGATGTAATGTTAAATTAGATGGTTTTATATTAGGAGATAACTATACTACAGATTTTTATTGTATTAAAGATAATTTAATAGTGTCACCACTGGTAACACAAATTAGTTGATTAATAAAATAAGAAAATTTTTACTCTTTACTCACTATTGATAATATGCTAAAATCAATATGTAATGAGTCAAGTTTAAAACTTATTATCTACTCTAAAGAGATAATATTTATATTGATGATTTGCTAGTCCGGAATATCGTCGGTAAAGGTTTTGCGCTTTAGAGTATACGCGGAAATTAATTTTATAAAAGAAAATGTCCATTTTTAATAATGGAATCTTTTATAATATTAGTTTCCGCTTTTTTATATTTTAAAAGAAAGGATAATTAAAAATGAACGAAGAGAAAAAGTATGAAGTAGTAAAATTTGTGGAAGGAAAATTAGAAATGGATATTAATGTTAGTCCAAGTGAGGATACAATTTGGTTATCATTAGATGAAATGTCTTTATTATTTGAAAGAGATAGATCTGTAATAGGTAAGCATATTAGAAGCATATATTTAGAAGAGGAACTGGATGAATATACAACTAGGGCAAAAAATGCCCGACATTTATCTGATGGTAGAATATATCAAGTGGATATATATAATTTAGATGTGGTCATCGCTGTAGGGTATAGGGTTAATTCTAAAAGAGGAACTTTATTTAGAAAATGGGCTAATAAAGTATTAAAAGAATATTTACTTAAAGGATATGTACTAAGTGAAAAAAGAGTAACAGTATCTAATGAAAACTACATAGAACTTAAAAACGAAGTAGTTGATATTAATAAAAGATTATTTAAAATTGAAGATAAAGTATTAAGTAATGATTATTTAGAAGATAAGATATTTTATAATGGTGAATTTTATGATGCTTATACTTTAGTTCAAAATATATTTGAAAAAGCAGATGATGAAATAATCATTATGGATAATTACATTGATAGATTTATTCTAGATAGATTAGTTGTTAAAAATGACACAGTTATAGTCCATATTTATACTTCGAACAAATCAAAATTATTACTAAATGATATTAAAGTATTTAATAAGCAGTATGGAAATATTAATATTGAATATACAAATAAAGTTCATGATAGATATATAATAATTGATAAAAAAAGATTATTTCTTTTAGGACATTCTATAAAAGATATAGGAAGCAAAATATCAACAATTGTTGAATTAGATAATAGATTGATAAATCATTTAATAAATAAGTTAAAGTAATTTCAGTATTTAAAACTGAATTTAGATATAAGGGAGGACAAGATTAAGATATGTTAAGTGTTAAAACAAAAGAATTATTACATAATATTACTAAGCGATGCACAAGAATAGCAGAAATAGTAAATAAAATAGACAAAGAATCGTTTGATTCTAGTGATGATATAAAAGAAATAATATGTTTTAATTTAATACTAATTAATGAATTAATAGAGTACTTAGGTAAAGATATTGTTAATCAATATATAGACATTTCTTGGAATAAAATGAAAGGAATATGCAACGCAATAGATCATGATTACGATAATACTGATTTTGATAATGTATGGCTAGCAGTAACTATAGATATAAAGTCATTAAGAGAATATTGTGAAAAAATCTTAAAAGAGAATTAAGTTTGCAATGTGCAATAGCACAAGCTCAAATCTCACATGGTGTAAAAAAATGCCATGCACGGTAGCTTAGCTCATGCTTAGCACAATACAAGTAAATAACAAGAAATAGATCATACTTTGTGTATGGTCTTTTTTAATTATTAATATGAAAAGAAATCAATAGAAGTCTAAATTAAATGCAATAGACAAATTAAAGCAAAATATAACAAGAAATCACACAAATAGGTATGATATAATATTAGTGTAAAAGGAGATTAGACATGGAGTGGTTAGATAGCGTAAGGCGTTCAATAGATTTTATTGAAAAACATTTAGAAGATGACATTACAATTAGTGATGTTGCAAAACATGTATCGATATCCCTTTATTTTCTTGAACGTGGCTTTTCTGTTATGACTGGCTATAGTATTGGTGAATACCTAAGAAATAGAAGATTATATCAAGCTGCTTTGGATTTACAAAAAAGTAAAGAAAAAATAATTGATATAGCTTATAAATATTGTTATGATACGCCAGAAAGCTTTACTAAAGCATTCTCGAGATTCCACGGGACTACTCCAAAAGAGGTACGTGAAGGAGCTAAAATTAATGTCTTTTTACCACTTATAATTAATATTAATATCAGCGGAGGAAAACAAATGGATTATAAGATTGCACCAATGTTTCCAATTAAATTAATTGGTTTTCAAAAAATATTTGATACGGAAACATCATACAAAAAAATTCCTAAGTTTTGGGATGAAATATGTGAAAAGTATGCCAATAATGTTTATTTGGGCAAAGAACCAACAAATCCATATGAAAAAGCAATTATTGATAATTGTATTGGTGAATATGCTATATGTATTGATGACCTTGAAGATGGAAAGTTTCGTTATTTGATCGCTGGAAGATATGCAGGAGGAGAAGTACCTGAAGGAATGATTGTATATGAATTTCCTAGAATGACTTGGGCAATATTTGATTGTATAGGCCCTAATCCCCAAACACTTCAAAGTGTAAATACCAGAATCTTTAAAGAATGGTTACCTGGTAATCCTGATTATGAAATAGATGGTAATGCAACTGTTGAGTGGTATGATTGTATTAATGGAGAAATGACTGCTCCTGACTATCATAGTGCTATTTGGATTCCAGTAAAGGAAAAAAGATAATAAGTAAATTAGATCATTTCCTAAAGAAATGGTCTTTTTTTATGCAACGCTAAAGCTTTATGTATTCTTTTTTGAAAAAAACTATGGCATATGATATAATAATAAAATGGAAGGTAATAAAAATGAAATATCGTTATAAACTAACTAACTTAATTTATAGACTATGTGCTGTTGCATCAATAGTTGCAGGTATAGTATTAAAAATAATTACAAAAAAGAATATGTTTATAGGTATTGGTAGTTGGTTGTTTGCAATCTTTACTATTGCTATTATCATTCTACAACGTGTTGAAGTTAAAAAGCTAATGAGCATATTAGGACCACTCGATGAAATAGAACGTGTTAAGTATGCAGAAGAAAACAAGAAGAAAAGTTCAACTTATAGTGCTTTTGCTACATTATGTCTAATATTATTTAATTATTATGTAATAAATGGCGATTATGAAAAAGCTAAAGAAAATATGTTTTTTAGAATAAATAAATCTCCTTTTTCGTGTTATTCTTTATACATTTATTATTTACATAATAAAGAATATGATAAACTTGAAGAGTTATTTGAAAAACTGGTTAACGCTAAGGATTTACGATTAAAACCTCAGCAAGATTCAATTAAACTAATTAAGAATCTAGCATATAATGGAATATACTCAGAAAAGCTTGAAACATCTAGATATGAATATGTTAAGAAGATGTGTGAAGATTACAAGAGTGGTAAATTTATTACTATTGAAACTAGTACAAGTAAATAACAAGAAATAGATCATGCAAAATGCATGGTCTTTTTTTATGCAATGCTAAAGCTTATGTTTAGCTATTTAGTGTTGAACAATCATTCTATATCTTGTTTTTGTGATTTGTGGTAAAATATAGTAAGTATGAAAGGAAATGCTATTATGGAATATATTAAAGTCAATAAAGATAATTTGGAAAAAGAACATATATGCTGTGCTATATCAAATAATAATGATATTCAAGTATCATCTAAAAAATCTTGGCTTAAAGATAGATTTAATGACGGATTAGTATTCTTAAAAAGCGTTGAACGTGGTAAATGCTTTATAGAATATATACCAGCAGAAAATGCCTGGAATCCAATTGAAGCTAAAGATTATATGTACATTGATTGCTTGTGGGTATCTGGCTCATTTAAAGGACATGGTTATTCTAATGATTTATTAGATGCATGTATTAAAGATTCAAAAGAAAAAGGTAAAGTTGGATTATGTATTTTATCAAGCAAAAAGAAATTACCATTTCTAGCAGATCCTAAGTTTTTAGCACATAAAGGATTTAGTGTTTCTGATGAAGCAGATAATGGAATACAATTATGGTTTTTACCTTTTAGTGATATTAAAGTAAAACCAATATTTAAAGAATGTGCAAAGCACCCTCATATTGATGAAAATGGTTATGTTTTATTTTATACAAATCAATGTCCATTTAATGGTAAATATGTGCCAATTGTAGAACAAACTGCTAAAGAACATAATATACCATTTAAAGCTATTCATATAACAACAAAAGAAGAAGCACAAAATGCCCCTACACCTATTACTACATATGCATTCTTTAAAGATGGTAAATATATAACTAATGAACAAATGAATGATGCTAAGTTTTTAAAGTTAGCATCAAAATAATAGATTGATATATTGATGAAACAAGTCTAGTTAAATAAACTGGACTTTTTTATGCTTTGTGTAATTGATTAACAAATTATTAGCAAAGGGGTTCACAAATAAAATAATACACGATATAATGCATGCAGGCGATTGGCGAGGAGAGGCTTTTCTGTACACTGGAGGAGAAGTGAGGCTGTGCTTGTACAAATAGTATTGAATTTTGTTTAAGCACAAGCTTAAATCTCACATGGTGTACAAAAATGCCATGCTTGGCTAAGGCTTGCTACTTAGACAAAAAGTATAGGACAATAGTTATTAACATTAAAAGAAGAATCTGCAGTTGCAGGGCCTTTTTTTGTATAATTAAACTGAGACTTTTTATGTTTATTATTTTTAATATTATGTTATAATTAATTATATATAGGTGATTTTATGAAAAATTATACGTTTAAACCGCCATCAAAGTATAAATTAATTTATATATTTATTAATATAGCAATTATAATAGCCACTATCACTATATGGTTTATATATAGAAGTATAGTATTAGTTGGTATTCCTTTATGTGTTTTGTTATTATATAATGGCCTATGGAGTGTGAATAAAAACTGGTATAGTTTGTGTCATAGAAAAGATAAAAGTTATTCAATACAATATGTTTGGATTATGTTCATTATTTTAGGAAGTGCATTATTAGTGTTGGAATTACTTTATTTTTTGTTATAGTTTTAATCAAGCTGGGCTTATGCTTAGCATATAACAAGTAAATAACAAGAAATAGATCGTGCAATAAGCATGGTCTTCTTTGTATGGCTGTGTATGTGCTTGTTCTTGTTGAAAGCTAAAATGTGTGGTATAATGATAAAAGAGAGAAGGTGATGGAAATGAAATATTTAGTCATAATTTCAACATTATTTGTTATTGGCTCATTATTTGGTTGGATACTTGAACTCTTCTTTAGAAGATTCATTTCTCAAAAGAAATGGATGAATCCTGGTTTTTTAACCGGACCATACTTACCTATTTACGGGTTTGGAATAACCATCTTATATGGAGTGAGTAATATTCCTTTAGGGCTAGAATCACAAATCTTAGATGTTTTAATTCGAATTATCATTATTGGAGTTGGGATGACTCTAATTGAATTCATTGCTGGCTTAATATTCATTAAAGGTTTCAAAATCAAATTATGGGACTATTCAAATCGCAAAGGTAATATCATGGGTATTATTTGTCCTATTTTTTCAGTGGCTTGGTTGGCAGTAGGATCATTATATTATTTCTTTCTTAACACACTTTTAGTTCAAGGGATTTCCTGGATTAGTGATAATCTCATTTATACTTATTTCGTTGGGGCGGTTATCGGTGCTATTCTTGTTGATTTTTCTTATTCAGTGCACCTAGCTACTAAACTAAAAGAATTCAGTGAGTTACAAAACTTACGCTTTGAAGAGTTCAAGAAAGAGTTTAAGAGAAGAGTTAACGAAATTAGAAACAAAATATAAATAACAAGAATTTGATCATGCAAAGGGCATGTTCTTTTTTTATGCATCTTTTAAACTATGTTTTATTAAAATAATTAAAATGTTTTTCTTGGCCATCATATGATAATTATGATACAATTATGATATATAGGAGGTAGTGATTATGCAAAACATTCGACCATCAACAGAGCTAAGAAACAAATATAATGAGATTTCAAATTTATGTAAAGAAACAAGAGAACCTGTTTTTATTACAGTAAATGGACATGGTGATACAGTCATAATGAATTTAGAGGAATATAATCAAATGGTTACTGAGCTAGAACTTTTAAAAATGCTAGCAGAATCTGAAAATGATGTTATGAATGGTAGGGTAAAACCATTTTCTGAATCATTATCTGATATAAGAAAGAAGTTGCAATAATGAAATATACTATTAAAAGAACAGATAAGTTCAATGATCAGTTAACTGACATTATTATGTATATAGCAAGTATTCATTCAAATAAAGAAGCACTTGAATATCTAGATTACTTAGAAAAAGAAATTTATAATTTAGAATAATTCCCTTATATTGGAAATATACCTAGATATCAGCCGATTGCTAAACAAGGATATAGGGCTTTAATTTGCAAACAAAATATTATATTTTATAAAGTAAATGATGAAAAAGAGGAAATAGTTTTACATATTATTGTCTCTGCCAAGAGAAATTATATAAATTTAATATAATAAACTGTGTTCAAAATTTGAATTAATTGATAACAACATTTATAAAACGAGGATATTGGTATTTAGGTGTTTCAGCATTGTTTGGACCTTTTGGCTATTTTTTCTTGTTTGGAGAATACTAGAATGGAGGCATTTATTGAATGAGGAAGTTTTCAAATTTGGTTTTAATTTTAGTTTTAATTTTAGTTGTTTTTTTATCGGGATGTAATTTATTCGATAAAAAGTTGGCTAAGAGAATGATAGAAAAATACTCAGAAGACCAAAACTATGTAGTTTTTATAGGAGAAGTTGTGGAATACGATGGTAATGATGTTATTATTAAATGCGAAGAATTGAAGAATTACCTCAGTTATGAAGATGAACTTTGTGATTATTATATCTATTCTACTCATTCTATAGAATTATCAGTTGGAGAACAAATTGAATTCACAACGGTTCCTTTTCATTTTTATAATGGCCACAAATTACCAATTGTAGAAATAAAAAAAGATGGAGAAATAATATTATCGTTCAATGAAGGCAAAGATATATTAATCAATTGGGTGAAAACAAATTTTAAATAAAGTAAATAACAAGAAATTGATCATGCAAAAAGCATGGTCTTTTTTAATGTTTATTGTATATTGTAAATAAGCATGCTATAATTATTGTGGAATTAATCTTTAGAAAGGTATGGAAACATAAATGGAAGAACAAAAGGAAATCAAACAAAGCGAAGAAATTGTTGAAGTAAAAAAGAAAAAAAGAGTTGAATTGAAAACTAAATTTAAAGAATTAAAATCTATAAATTTCTTATATCTTACCATTGCAGGAATTATTAATGCTTTTGGTGTTACTTTATTCCTTTATCCTGTTAAATTATATGATAGTGGTATATCAGGAACATCAATGTTATTAGATCAAATAACACCGGCATTTTTAACGCTTCCTATGTTTCTTGTTGTATTAAATATTCCAATCTTTATTTTTGGATTAAAGAGACAAGGATTAGCTTTTACAATATACTCAATATTTACTGTTATAATATATTCACTAATGTCATATTTAATAATGTATGTTTTACCAATAGATGTTTCAATCATCTCTCCACTTGCGGGTTCAGATCTATTACTTTGTGCTATTTTTGGTGGAGTAATTTCTGGAGTTGGAAGCGGACTTACAATTAGATTTGGGGGAGCTATCGATGGAATAGATATATTATCGGTTGTGTTCGCAAAAAAGATTGGTATATCTATAGGTGCATTTGTGATGATTTTCAATACAATACTATATATCATTTGTGGAATCGCTATTAATAGTTGGATATTGCCGTTATATTCTATTGTTACGTATTTTGTTGGATCAAAGACAGTTAATTTTATAGTCGAAGGATTTAATAGATCAAAATGTGCAATGATTGTAACAACAAAAGCTAAAGAAGTATCGGAGGCAATTTCAAATCAATTTGGTGCAAGTGGAACAATAGTTAATGCTATTGGTGGGTTCTCTAAGGAGGAGAAAAATATTATTTATTTCATAATTAATCATTTTCAAATTAATAAGTTAAAACAAATTGTACATGATATAGATGATAAAGCATTTATATCTTTACAGGATGTTTCAGACATCATAAAAGCAAAAGCCCAATAAGAATGAATAAGATCGTGCAATAAGCATGGTCTTTTTTTATGCAATATGCAAGTTTTATGCAAATTATTAGCAAAGGGGCTCGCAAATAAAACAATACACGATATAATGCATGTGGTGCTTGGCGAGGAGAGGCTTTTTTATGTATATGAGAGAATTGGGGCTGTGCTTGTACATGAATGTTTAAGCATAGCCTGAGTTTATCTGAAAGATACAAAAATGTCTTTCCTGCTGGCTAAGGCTTAAACACTAATAACAAGTAAATAAAAGAAATAATGACTCTGCATATATGATAAATAAAGTCTTTTTGGTTACTTTTTTAATAAAATCTAATGCATATTGGAATGTTTTTTTCCATAACCTTTACTTGATATTTTTTATTAGTAATAAAACGCCAGATGAAATAATAATTAATAATAAAAATCAATTTGTTTTAGAAATTGCATTGATATTATAATTATGATATGATTGTAATATAAAGTATGAATAAGAATATACCAAATGAAAAAGGAGAAGACTAGTGAGATTAGGTATTATTTTAGGATATCGTTTAAAAGATGATGGTACTATGACAAAGAGATTGATGAAGAGATGTGAACTTGCAATCAAATATATTGAAGATTTTGGCTTGGATAAGTTAATTGTTTCAGGTGGTGTTGCTAATGAACATACTAATGTAAGTGAAGCAAGATTAATGAAGGACTATCTTGTGAAAAGAGGCTTAGACCCTGATTTTATTATTGAAGAAGATAGAAGTATGACAACATGGGATAATATGGAATTTAGTATGCAAATAGCAAAAGAAAGAAATTATGATGTTTCTTGTGTTGTTGTTATTACAACTGTTGATCATTATCTACTTTCATATAACACAGTTAAGATTTGTAAAGAATACATTAATAATAAAGATATCAATATGGTTTTTTATACTGATACAGTAGATAATCCTGATGAATAAAAAACAAGCCCCGTACAATCTGGGGCTTATTTTTATTTAGTGATTAATGTAATACAATATAAAACCTATAACATTAGAACTCAATAAGAGAATTAAATCAATTAATTTGATTTTAAAACTCCTATTATAAATAATATATCCAATATAACTAGATATAGCCATAATTACAAGATAATAGAAGGATAAGTTTGTAAGGCTATATAAGCATATACTATAAATCGGAAGTAATAATTTATATGTATACCACTCATTATTTATATCAGATGTGTCTTCTGCTTTTTTAAGATTATTAGTAATAAAAAGAAGTGGAATTAGTGAAATACTTAATACCGTCATTATAACTATAGATATAATTGTACTATTATTAAAAATATAATTAATTTTTGAAGCTGATATTGATTTATCAAAATAATATGTAAATTGTACTAAACCATCGAATGGATTAAGTTGAAGATAAGGGTAATTACGATCAATAATTCTAGCGTTATGTAATGGTATAATAACATTACCAGCAATGATTTGTAAAACAAAGAATGATAAAACTGTTAGAATTATTCCATCTATTATTGTGTTCCCTTTTGTGAAGAAGAAGCATACCCAACTATATAAAAGAGAGCCAAATCCTAGAACAATTAAATAATAATAAAGATAGTATATTAAATTTACATTATAATTACCTTTTGATGTAATAACGACTAAATGAAGCACAATAAATATAAATGAAACAGTAAATACAATAAATAATTCAATTAATCCAAGTAGGAATTTAGTTAGATATAATTTTTCTTTTTTTAAAGGTAGTGAATAAAACAAGTCAATACTCCTTTTATTCATTTTAAAAGAAAATTCGAAAATTGGAATCAAGAGAGCATATGTAATGAAAATTGATGTTAATAAATTTAGATATGTTTTTCTAAGCATCCATGAATCATTAGCAGCATTGTGAAAACTTTCTTTAGTAACAGCTGTGCATATCATACTGAATATTAGAGTCAAAATAGAAATTATTACGACAATTAAAGATCTTTTCTTTATGTAATATAACAAGAGGTTTTTCATTATTTTAAATATCCTCCTTCTTCAACAACAGCTTCGAACATTTCTTCAAAGTCTATTGGTAGTTCATCAATGAATAAAGGATTTAATTGCACTAATGCTTTTTCTAGTTCATCTAGTGTACTTGATGAAACTATTTTAATAACTCTTCCACTTTCACTATAAGATTTATAAATTTTAGGGAAGGTTTCTTTATCTATTTTTTCTTTAAAACCAATTTGATATTTATGTAACTCACTAAGTTTATCAGTTAAATTACCACTTGATACTATGTTGTTTTTATCAAGAATCGCAAATGAATCGCAAATATCTTCAAGTTCTCTTAGTGAATGAGATGAAATAATAACAGTAGCATTATAATCACTAATCAAATCAACTATTTCTTTTTTAAACATTAATCTTGCAAGTGGATCAAGTCCATCAAATGCTTCATCTAACACTAGGTATTTAGGATGAATTGCAAGAGCTAAAGAAATGAAAGTTTGTCTCTTCATTCCCTTTGAAAATTTATTTAGTTTTCCTTTTTTGTCAATTTTGAAATAGTTTAAATAATTATAATATTTATCTTCATCAACATTATATTGTGTGTTAAATAAATTAAAAATTGTTATAGGAGTGGAATGTTGATCATAAAATGGCTCATCTGGTAAAAAGAAAAATTCTTTTTTCACATTAATGTTTTCATATGATTCTTCTCCATCGACTATGATTGATCCAGCATCTGCTTTATAAATGCCGCACAATGTTCTAAGTAATGTGGATTTACCTGCACCATTAATTCCAACTAATCCTAGAACTTCACCATCATTAATCTTTAGATTTAAATCTGATAAAACAGTTTTTTCACCAAAGCTTTTATGTAAATGTTCAATTGAAATCATAAATCATTTTCTCCTTTCATTGTTTCTTTTAGTGCTTGAATTAATTCTTCGTAACTAAATCCATCAGTCTTAAGTTTTTTTATGTACTGTTTGAATTCGTTAAGATCTTTATTTTCATTGTTGTTATAATTGACATAGACACCTTTTTTAATTAGGGCTATGACAAATCCTTCATCTTCAAGTTGTTTATATGCTCTTGCAACAGTATTTGGGTTAATACCTAATTCTCTTGCAAGCTCTCGACAAGATGGCAAGTATTCACCATTTTTGAAGACGCCTGTTATTATTAATTTCTTATAATTGTTAGCAATTTGCTCAAAAATATTTTCTTTTCCCTTTAACATAATTCTCCTTTACTAATTCAATCTGTATTATCTGTATTAATTATACCTTATTTATATTTGACATGTCAATTAATTATTTAAAAAACATTTCAATAAATTTTAAATATGTTATAATAAGTTAAATGTTATAATAAATTAAATTAAGAATTGATATAAGAGGTTACTTATGCGTAAGATGTTATTTATTATTTTAATATTCCTTACTTTCATCATTACTGGATGTAGCAAAACACAAGAAGATGATTGCTTATATACGATTAAAAGAATCGAAGAAAATATAAATTGGGATAACATTGATATTATTTCAATTGATAAAATATTGTGGACAGATGATTTTGGCATTAGAGCTTTTGGACAGCTTTGTTATGATGAAGAAAACTTATATGTTCATTTAAGAGCGGTTGAAGAAAATATTAGAGCTGAATATACTGAACCATTATCTAGCGTTTATCAAGATAGTTGTCTTGAGTTTTTCTTCAAGTTAGTAGAGGATAATAATTATTTTAATTTTGAAATTAATCCAAATGGATGCCTATGTTTACAATTTGGACCACTTAAGACGGATAGAATTAGTATTACAAGAAGTGATGACAAATCATATTTCGCTATTAACACAAAAAGAACAAATGATGGTTGGGAAGTATTTTATAAAATCCCACTTGATTTCATTAAACTATTTTATCAAGATTATGAATTTAAAGGTGAATTACTGATTAATTTATATAAATGTGGTGATAAAACGGTTAATAAACATTATTTATCTTGGATGTCTATTGATCTAGATAAACCTAATTTTCATTGTCCTGAATATTTTGGAAGGGTTCGTTTTGAATAAAGAGGAGGATATTTAAGATGAAAAGAATTATTTATATTATATTATTTTTATTATTTTTACTTACTGCCTGTAATGGAAAAAAAGAAACATATCGTTATACGATTAATTCAATTTATGAAGTAAATGGTAGACAAGGTATTTGTGTTGAAGGAGATTATTATTGGGTTAGTGGTTCTAAATCACTTACAAAATATAATAAGAACTGGGAAATTGTGAAAGAAAACAATGACCCATTTAAAGGTTATGATATAGAAGTAAACCATATTGGAGATATTGATATCTATAATAATGAATTATATGTTGGTGTTGAATATTTTTTAGATGGTGTTGGCTCTAACATACAAGTTGCAGTGTATGATGGTGATACACTCGAATTAAAGAGAGTATTCCCTTTTAAAAGTGATACAGGTCAATTAGAATGTTCAGGTGTTGCAGTTGACTACGATTTAAAAATTGTTTATTTATCTTCTTGGATTGATGATGAATCAAGTAATTATCTTTATATGTATAATTTGGATAGTGGAGATTATATAGGTAAGTTATTAATGAATAATTCACCAAAGTGGATTCAAGGCGTTGCTTATTATAATGGAGACTTATTTATTACATGTGATGATGGCGATGCAGATAATGAAGAAGCAGATAATATGTATAGAATAAAAGTCGATAGAGATGCTTTTAGCGGAATAGTTATAAAAGAAAAATCATTTATTGAAGTAATAAAGCAAGGAGAAATAGAAGGATTAAGTTTTGATAAAACAAATAATCAATTCTTGTTGTTATATAATCGTGGTGCTAGAATTGTATTAGGAATGCCCGTTGGATTTTATGATGGATATGAAAGTGAAATTCATGAAGTATTTGTTTTTGACTTAAAATAAATATTCTTTTTAAATTTTAATATTATAAATTCTAATAAGAATATTTATATAAGCACGCATGGTTTAATGGTAGAACATTAGCTTCCCAAGCTGAGAGTGCGGGTTCGATTCCCGTTGCGTGCTCCAATTAAATAATTAATTTGGAGGAAAAATGAACAAAGTTATTAATATAAAAAAATTTGGTCGTATGCGTTGCATCATTGGTTTAATTGGTTGCATTGTTGTATTAATTGTTGTTCAAATTGCTTATACTATTAATTTAAGTAATGCAATTGGTAGAACATTTGAAAATGTTGGTTTAAGGACTTTAAGAATGTTCACTACATTATCTAACCTATTAGTTACTACTACAGCAGTATTATGTATTCCATATCAAATAGAAGGTTTAAGAAAGAATAATTATCATTTACCTAATTGGATTGTGACTATTCTTTATATGGGTACAACAGGAGTTGCTATCACATTTGTTACTGCTCTTACAGCTATATCTATTGCACAAGGATTCTACTGTGCAATGATAAGTGAAACAAATATTTTCCTTCATACTATTAGTCCAATATTATCAATAATATTGTTCACAGTAGTAAATGATGATCATTATATAGGATTTAAAAGATGCTTTATTTCCCTTATTCCTATGATGACTTATGCTACGGTTTATTTGATTGAAGTATTTATTAAAGGTACTTGGACAGATCATTATCAATTTGATAAATATATTCCTTGGCCAATTACATTTGTTCTCATGCTTGCTTTATCTTTTGGAGTTAGTAATCTAATTAGATATTTGCATAATTTAACTCACAAGATTAGAAAACAAACATATGTGAATTATTATCAGAATTCACCTGATATTAAATCAGATACAATAGAAGAAGCAATTGTGAAACTGGCAAAAATAAATAAAAAAGATTATTTGGGTGGAGATATCGAAATACCTCGAAGAAGTATTAAGATGATGAAACCCGCTTATGTATTTGATAAAACTGATGAAGAATTATATAAAATATATATAGATGTTTTTCTAACAAATGAATAAATATTTGACTCTATTTAAGATAGAGTCTTTTTTTATTGTTGTGAAAAAAAGAATGGTTTGGTATAATGTTATAAACAAGTTTGCGAAAAGGGAAAGAATATGAAGATTATTGAATTATTTATTAACAATCAAAGAAAGCCTATTGGTATTAATTTTGATTCTATCAAAGTAAGCTTTAAATTAATTGATGTAAAAGAAGAAGTTAAAGCATCTATATTTTTATATGAATTTAAAGAAAATAAATTAATATCTAAAAAAGATAATATTGATGATTTTACTGCTATCTATTTTGAAGAAGATTTAAAACCTAGAACAATTTATAAAGTTGAAGTTGTGGTTAAATCAATAATTGAAGAAGTGAAAGCTGAGACTTCTTTTGTAACTGGAAAGCTAAAAGAAGAATATTATGCTAAATGGATAGGAATTAATGAAGATATACTACCTAACTTCATCAAGAATTTTAAAATTAATAAAGAAGTAGAAAGTGCTTATTTACATATTACATCTTTAGGTAATTTTGAAGCATTCTTAAATAATAGAAGAATTGGGGAAGAATATTTATTACCTTATTTATCTGAATATCGTACAGAAGTACAATTGATTACTTTTGATGTGAAAGAATATTTTGAAAAAGATAATGTACTAGAAATTGGAGTTTCTAATGGTTGGTATAAAGGTCATTTTGGAGGACCTAATTCGAAAGAAATATTTGGGAAAAGGATAGCTTTATATTTAGAATTACATATTGAATATAGTGATGGATCTAATGAGGTTATTATCAGTGATGATAATTTTAAATATAAAAAGAACAAAGTCACTTTTTCTGATATTTATGATGGAGAAGAATATTATCAAGAAATAGATAATAATTCAATATTTGATGTCAAAATATTAGATGATGTAAAGATTAAAATAATAGATAAGATTTCAATACCTGTAATAATAAAAGAAAGAATTAAAGTAAAAGAAGTAATTAGAACTAAGAAAGATGAAATTGTATTAGACTTTGGTCAAAACCATACTGGTTTTGTTATGTTTCATAATCATAACTTCAAGGGTGAAATGGTGCTTGATCATGGTGAGATATTACAGGATGATTGTTTCTATAATGAAAATTATCGTAGTGCTAAAGCTAAAGCAATTTTCCATTTGAATGGTATTGATGAAATAATTTATGCTCACTTTACTTTTTATGGATATCGTTTTGTTAGAGTAAGCGGCTTTGATGATATTAATCCAGATGATTTTACATCTTGTGTTATTTATTCAGATATAGATAGAAGTGGATATTTTGAAACAGGACGAAAAGATATTAATCGATTATATTTAAATTCTTTATGGGGATTAAAATCAAATTTTGTTGATATGCCAACTGATTGTCCTCAAAGAGATGAAAGATTAGGCTGGAGTGGAGATGCACAAGTATTTTCTAAAACAGGATGCTTACATGCAAATTCCATTTCGTTTTATGATAAGTTCTTACACGATTTAAGAACTTATCAAGTTAAACTAGATGGTGGGGTTCCTTCTTGTATTCCTGAAATATTTGGAAATCATGTTTTTACAGCCGTATGGAGCGATGCTGGAACCATAATACCAATGAATGTATATATGGCTTATGGTGATAAGAAATTACTTAATAAGTATTATGATTTGATGAAGGATTGGTGTTATTATCTAATTAAGTTAATTAAAAATAATAATAAAGATAATATGTTATGGAATTTTGGATTCCAATATGGTGATTGGTTAGCTCTTGATGGCAAAGATTTGAAATCTTCATTTGGTGGTACACCAACTTCATTTATTGCTTCAGTCTATTTTTATAATAGTTTAATGTTAACTTATCGTGCTGCTACAATTTGCGAAAGAGATGAAAAAGATGAATTATTAGAAGTAGCAAACAAAGTGAAAAAAGATATCTTAGATTATTATTTTGATTATGATGGAAAATTAAATATTGATACTCAAACGGCTTATATCATTTCTTTAAAATATAATATATACAAAGATAAACAAATAATAATTGACTCACTTCGTAGTAGACTAGAAAAAGATAATTATTATATTAAATGTGGTTTTACTGGTGCTCCATTAATTATGGAGGTATTAGCTGATAATAAAATGGCAGATTTATCATATAGATTATTATTTAACACTGAATTTCCAAGTTGGTTATATGCTGTAAATTTAGGAGCAACTACAATTTGGGAACGTTGGAATTCAGTTTTACCAGATGGATCTATAAGTGATACTGGCATGAATTCATTAAATCATTATTGCTATGGTAGTGTTGCTTCATTTATGTATCAATATATTTTAGGTTTAAGGATGACAAAACCAGGATATGAAGAATGTATTATTGAACCAATATTTAATAAAGAGTTAGGTTATGCAAAAGGTTCATACAATAGTGTTAGAGGCAATATTGAAATAGAATGGAAATATATAGATGATGATATAATTCATTTTTCATGCTCTATTCCATATAAGGTGAAGGCAAAAATCATACTTGAAGGGAGAAAAGATATAATAATAAGTAATCAAAAATATGATATTACATATAAAATTATTAAATAATATTTTAAAATAACTACTTATTGAATTATAATGGTGATATAATATTAAAAACAAAATAATTAAATATAAGGAAAAAATATGATTGGTTGTTTAATTATTGCTATATTAGCTTGTCCACTTTTAATTTGGTACATTATTCAAAAAAGTAAAAAATATGATTTAAAAGAATTGTTTTTAAAAACAATATTATCGGTTCTTTTTGTTGTCTTAGCAGTTATTGCTACATTTGAATCAGATAAAATTACTATTTTTAATGTATTTGTAATAATTGGATTAGTGCTAGGTTTAATTGGAGATATATTATTAGATTTAAAATATATTGATATAGATAGAACAAAAAGTTATACCTATGGTGGTTTCGCTTTTTTTGGTGTAGGTCATATATGTTATATGAGTGCATTAATTAGTGAATTTTATAATGGTAAAATTATTTATATTATTATAGCAATTATTCTAGATATTATTCTATCGTATTTAATCATTGTTTTAGAAAAACCTTTAAAACTAAATTATGGAAAATTTAAGATGATTTGTATTATCTATGCATTATGCTTGTTTGGTACTTTATCACTAAGTTTACTTTTATCAATTGAAAATAATTTTCAAATTGTAGCACTTAATATGTTTTTACTTGCTTGCTCATTATTTACTATTTCAGATTTAGTTTTATCAGGAACTTATTTTGGTGAGGGTAAAGAGCGACCAATTGATTTTGTTTTGAATTATGTGACATATTATGGTGCACAATATTTAATTGCTTTTCTTTTGTTGGTATTATAAAACATTTAAGAATTAAAAATAGGAGAAATATTATGGACTTGTGGTTATCTATTGCCCTTATTATCGGCACAATTGCTATTTATATGGTATCAATTGAAATATATACAGCTTTATTTTCTATAACTGGATTAACAGTTCAAAAATCTAGATTTCAAGTAGTGTCATTATTTACTAATGCAGGTTTTACTACAATTGAAAGTGAAATCATCACAATAAATAGAAGAAGAAAATCAATTGCCACATTTTGTATGATCAATGGTAATTTATTTACCTGCTTGATTATAGGTTTGATTACTAATATGATGCTAAATTTAAATAGTGGTGAACAGCTTGAATCATCTAAGTTGATATTTACTATTTCTTTGATTGTTTTGGCACTATGCTTAATATTAAGAACACCTGTGATTAATAAATATGAGCAAAAGTTTCTTGAAAAGATTGCACGTATTGTGTTTAGAACACCTGAGAAGCAGAATATAGTTACTATTTTAGATAATTATGGTAAAGATGTTATTGCTGAAGTGTTAATCAATACAATGCCAGAACCATTAAGACATAGGGATTTAAAAGAAATAGGATTGAAGAAGAATTTTGATTGTACTATTTTGATGATAAAAAGAAAGAATAGAATGATTGAAGTTAGTGCTTCCTCAGTATTAGAAGTAAAGGATAGAGTTGTTTTATTTGGTAATAGTCAAGAGATAAAGAAATTATTTAATATTGATTTTGTGGAAGAGAAAGAAGAGAAGAATAAAAATAGTATTGAAGTAATTGATACTTTTGAAGATAGGGTTATGGCTGAACTAGAATTAAAATCTGTTCCTATTACTTTAGAGAATAAAACTTTAGTTGAAAGTAAATTAAAGGATGAATATGATATTATTGTTATTTTGGTAAAGCGGGATAGCAAATCTATAGATGTTAATAAGGATACTAAGCTTTATCCCAACGATACAGTTATTGTTTATGGCAAATATAAGGTTATTAAGGACTTGTTCTTAATTAGTTAATTGATAATGTAGCTTGAAATTAAGCTACATTTTTCTTTTGAATTACTTTGATTTTTGTTTTTATAAATCGTTATAATTCGTTTTTAAGTAAATAATTATTTGAAAAATAATTAAAAAGTGCTAAAATATTTAAAAGGAGAAATATGCCTTTATGAAAAAAAGAACTAGTTTGTTTGTTATATTAATATTATTAATAGTAGGATCTATTGTTATGAGCATTTATTTTTATGCTAGCAATAATGATTCAGATTTAATTTATATATGCATAGCTGTATTTGGTGTTTCTTTAGCAGTGCTATTATCTTTAATTACTACAAGAGCACAAAATCATAGAATTAATTTGCTAGAGCAAAAACTAGATATGTGGAATACAATAACATATAGAGTTAAAAGGGCAGGAGAAACAGCATTTAATAAGATGCCATTAGGTATTGTTGTTTTCAATGATGCTTTTAAGATTGAATGGGCTAATAATTACGCCAAAGAAATCTTTAATAGTGAGCTTGTTGAGAGAGATATTAATAATTTGTCTTCTGATTTACAAGAACAACTTGATATGCATTCAGCTGAATTCAAGCTTACATTATATGGAAAAGTATTTAAATGTGTTCATTTATTAAGAGATCATGTTTTATATTTTACTGAAATAACTAATGAAACAAGAATAAATGAAAAATATCGTCAAAGAACTCTTGCAATAGGAATATTGAATTTAGATAATCTTGATGAATGTATGTCTGTATTAGACGCTCAAACAAAAGCACTTGAAATGTCAAAGCTAATTGGTTTGCTTACTGAATGGGCTGAAAAATATAATATATGTTTAAAAGGTTATAGTGAAGAAAGATATTTATTAATTATGGATTATAATACTTTAGAGAATATTATGAATTCTAAAATATCTGTAATTAATACAGTTAAACAATATTGTGATAAAGAAGAATTAAGAATTACAGTTAGTATTGGTATTGCTTGTGATGATTTCTCTGCTGTTGATTTACTTGGTGTTGCAACAGAGCAATTGAATCTTGCTTTAACACGTGGAGGAAATCAAGCAATTGTGAAGAAAGATGGAGAAGTTATTTATTTTGGTGCTCAAGGTGAAGCATTTGAAAGAAGAACTGAACCTTTGATTAAATCAAAGACTGAAGAATTACAAGCATTAATTTCAAAGCATAAAAATATTTATATTTTGGCTCATAAATATATGGATACAGATGCTTTCGGTGCTTGTATTGCTGCAACTAAATTATGTGATAGTGTAAATAGAAAGAGTCATATTATTCTTGATGAGAATTTAGTCGATACAACAGTTAAAAGAATTTATCAATCAATTGAATCTTCTTATCAAAGTATGCTTTCATTATTTATTAAACCAAATGAAGCAGCAAGTAAAATGAAAGACGATTCATTGCTTATCATTGTTGACTGTCAATATACTAAATTGTTGCTTGATGATAAGGTTTATAAGAGAGCAAAGAATATTGCTATTATCGACCATCATAGAAAGAATGCTGATGCTATTGAAAATCATAAATTTGCATACATTCAACCATCAGCTTCATCAAGTGTTGAGTTGCTTGTTGAAATGTTAAATTATGCTGATAAGAAAACATATGAAATTTCATCAATTGAAGCAACATGGATGATTATGGGTATTGTTGTTGATACCAATAACTATATGATTCATACAACAAATAGAACATTTAATGTATTATCTATGCTTCAAAGCTATGGTGCTGAAATGGCTAAAGTTCAAAGATTCTTAAGAGAAGATGCTGAATCATATAAAAAGAAAGTAACATTCTTAGAGAATATTGAATTCTATTATAATTATGGTATTGTGACTTGTGATGATGAGATTTATGAAAGATCATTTATGGCTAAAGTAGCTGATAACATTATTACAATTAATAATGTAAAAGCTGGATTCTGTATTGGTAAATATGCTGAGAATTCTATTAGTATTAGTGCTAGAAGTTTGGACGAGGAAAATGTTCAAGTATTAATGGAGAAATTAGGTGGTGGTGGACATTATACAACTGCTGCAACGCAGATGCATGGTGTTACTATTGAAGAAGCTAAACAGAAATTGAAAGCTGTTTTGGATAAGAATAAAGATGAAGGAGAAGAGACAACTATGAGAATTATATTAATTAAAGATGTCAAGGGAAAAGGAAAAGCTAATGATGTATTAGATGTACCAATGGGACATGCTAATTATTTAATTAAAAATAAACTTGCCATTGAAGGTAGCCCTGAAAATATTCGTCAATTAGAAAATAGTAAAGAAGAAGCAAAGCAACAAGAAGAAAAGATGGTTGCTGAAATGAAGGAATTAAAGACTGAAGTTGAAAAGATGACAGTTAAAATTTCGGTTAAAGTTGGTGCTAATGGAAAACTATTTGGTAGTGTAAGCTCAAAAGAAATCGCTGAAAAATTTAAACAACAAAATGGTATTGATATCGATAAGAGAAAAATTATGCTTGATAAGCCTATTGATGGACTTGGAACATATACAGTACCAACACAATTATATAAAGGTGTAACTGCTAATTTAACTATTTATGTTGTTGAAGAAGGAGAAAAATAATGCAAATTGAAGATATTAAAATGCCATCATCTAGAGAAGCCGAAGACTATATCGTTGGATGTATTTTAATTGATTCTTCGATTGCTGATGAAGTATTAAATTCTTTAACAGCAGCTGATTTCTATTATCCTGATAATAGAACATTAATGGAAGTTATCGAAATTTTAGCTGATGAACAAAAAGATATTAATAGTGTTACAGTAATTAATGAACTAAACAGAATTAGTAAATTAGAAATGGCTGGTGGATATGATCATATTTCTGAAATATTAAACAATATTCCTAGTACTGCTAATATTGATTCTTATATCAATGTTATTCAAGAAGCTTCAGTTGAACGTCAACTTGCTAATGCTTGTGATAAAGTTAGGTCTGATATTTTAAAGGGTAAATATGTTCATAGAGAATTAATGCAAAATAGTGAAAGAGCATTGTTTGATATTATTAATGGTCAAAATACAGATGATTTCAAGAAAGTTAATTTGTTAACTGATGAAGTTATTGAGGTTATTGAAAATAATAAAGAGAATGAAGGTGGCTTAATCGGTATTGATACTGGCTTTGAAGAACTTAATAAAATTACTAATGGATTTAAGAAGAGTGAACTAATTATTTTGGCTGCTCGTCCTGCAGTTGGTAAGAGTGCGTTCGCACTAAATGTTGCTGCTGCTGCTTGTAAAACTAAAAAGCATGTTGTTTTATTCTCATTGGAAATGGGTTCAGGACAATTGTTAATGAGAATGTTAGCATCACAATCTGGTGTTGATTTGTCTCGTATCACATCTGGTAATTTGGATGATGAACAAATGGCTTTGATTCTTCAAGCTAAAGTTGTGTTAGATAAATATCAATTATACATTGATCAATCTTCAACAAACAATGTTCGTGATATCAAAGCAAAATGCCAAAAGTTACATCGCGAAGGTAATCTAGATTTAATTATTATCGATTATTTACAATTACTAGTAAGTGGTGATAAGAATGTTGGTAATATTGTACAAGAAGTTACAAAGATAAGTAGAGCATTAAAGCAAATGGCTATTCAATTTGGTGTGCCAGTTCTTGCATTATCACAATTATCACGTGATATTGAAAAACGTCCAGATAAGAAGCCAGTACTAGCTGACTTAAGAGATTCTGGTTCAATAGAACAAGATGCAGATATAGTTATGTTCTTATATCGTGAGAATGATAAGAAAGAAGAAGATACTTCAAAGATTATTCAAAGTGCTAAAACTAAGCTATTAGTCGCTAAGAATCGTCAAGGTAGAACTGGTGAAGTTAATTTAATGTTTAAAGGAAAGTATAGTCAATTTATTGAAGTTGATGATTGATCTATAGAATTTAAGGAGGGCTAATTTTGTTTAAGAGATTAGATTTAATTGAAGAAAGATATAACGAATTGAATAAGATGCTTCAAGATAGTGAAGTTTTAAGTGATGTAAAAAAGATGACTCAATTGATGAAGGAACTTCGCTCACTTGAAAAGACTGTTTTTAAATATCAAGAATATAAAAAGACAGTTCAAAACATTGCTGAACTGAAAGAAATGAGTAAAGATGATGATCCTGAAATAGCAGAAATGGCAAAACTTGAACTTGATGAAATCAAGGGAAAAGATGATGAATTGATTGAAGAATTAAAGATATTGCTACTTCCAAAAGACGAAAACGATGAAAAGAATGTTATTGTGGAAATCAGAGGAGCTGCTGGTGGCGAAGAAGCAAATATCTTTGCTGCTGATTTATATAGAATGTATTGTAAATATGCTGAATCAAAGGGATGGAAAATTGAAGTATTAGATTCAAATGAAACTGGACTTGGAGGATTTTCTTTAATTTCTTTTTCGATTAGTGGTGAATCAGTTTACTCATTTATGAAATTCGAATCAGGTGCTCATAGAGTTCAAAGAATTCCTGTAACTGAAGCAAATGGAAGAATTCAAACTTCAACAGCTACGGTACTTGTTATGCCAGAAGCTGAAGAAACTGAAGTAGAACTAAATATGGAAGATGTTAGAATTGATATTTTCTGTGCTTCAGGCCCTGGTGGACAATGTGTAAATACTACAAAATCAGCTGTTCGTGTTACTCATATTCCAACTAATATTGTTGTTCAATGTCAAGATGGAAAGAATCAACATGAAAATAAAGCCAATGCATTAAAAGTATTGAAGGCTCGTTTATACGATAAGATTATGCAAGATAAAGCTGAAGCTGAAGGTAAAGAAAGATTATCTAAGATTGGTCATGGCGATAGAAGTGAGAAGATTAGAACTTATAATTATCCACAAAATCGTGTAACTGATCATCGTATTGGTTTTACTTTGCAACAATTAGATCGTATTATGGAAGGAAGACTTGATGCCATTATTGATGCTTTAATGCAAGAAGAACAAAAAAGACTTCTTGCAGGTCAAAAATAATTATGACATATCGTGAATTAATTAATAAATATAGTGAAACAATAAGAAGTGATTATGAACTCGAACTGGAAGGTATCGAGTTCATAATTCAAGAAATAACTAATTTTTCAAGAAGTGAACTAATTTTAAATTTAGATAAAAATGTTTGTAATATAGATTTATTATCTGAAAAATTAGATATGTATTGTATTAAAAAAATACCTGCGCAATATGTTATTGGTTATACTTACTTCTATGGTTTAAAAATATATGTTAATAAAAATGTCTTGATACCAAGATTTGATACCGAGATTGTTGTTGAAAAGGTGATTGAATATCTTCAAAATAAAAAGAAAGTTTTAAGAATTATAGATGTAGGTACTGGTAGTGGTGCAGTCGCAATCGCACTTGCAAACAACAATAAAGAAAGTGTAGTTGAAGCAGTTGATATTTCAGAAGAAGCATTAAATACTACTATTTATAATAGTATGAAGAATAATGTTAATATTAGAATTTATAAAAGTGATTTACTAGATGAAGTTGATGGTTATTATGATTGTATCATTTCAAATCCACCATATATTGATGAATTTGATGAAAGTGAAGGATTAATGAATATTGTAAGAAACAATGAACCACATCTAGCTTTGTTTAGTGATGACCATGGGCTTGCTCATTATAAAAAATTGATAAAGCAAAGTTTAGAACATTTAAATGATGATGGAGTCATATTTTTAGAGATACCTGATAATAAATGTGATGAAATTGTAAAATATGCAAGTGATTATTATAAGGAAATATTAATATATAGAGATTATAATAATCTAAGAAGAGTCCTTAGAATAGGAGTAAAAAGATGAAAATATTAAGTTTTATATTTCTTTTCTTATATTCTTTAATACCTGGTTGGTTTAGTAATGTAGATGGAGACTATCAAGAACATCCAGAAAGTGTTGCACACGAAGAGTTCATAAATCTATCTATTCAATATTATGATAGTTATTTTGTTTTAAAGGATAAGATAACTACAGATTATGTTTATACAATTGTTTTAGGTGTTAAAGATAATAACCAATATTATGATGTATTTTTATATAATATAAAAAAATCATCATATGTGTTAAGAATAAAAATAGGCGATGATGAATATAGTGTAACAAATGTGAAAGAAGGATGCTATTACCAAAACGGAATCATCAATAATGGCAAAAATGATGTTAAAGTTTATATGTTTAATGGTTATAGTAAGATTGAAGAAGTAACAATTCCAAGTGATTATAGTTCTTTTTCTACAGCAGTAACTCCTGGAAATGGTTATGGTGTTGTTGTATCATATTTAGAACCTGTAAAAGGATTTAATGAAAATTTTGCGTCTATTATTTTAATTGCTACAGTTTTAATTTTTGCTTGCTTAATTGCTTTAGGAGTTGTCTTTGTATTAAGAAAAGGTAAAAAGAATATTGGACCAGCAACGTACAAGGAAGAGCCAAATCTATTTAATCATTATAAATATACACAACCAAGTGGAAATAATGATGACAAAGATGTTAATAGAACTATTGAAGTAGAAGTTGTAACTGATGATATAAATAAGGTTGATGATATGCAAATCGAAGAACCTCTTCATGAAAGATCATTCTATGAAGAAGTGAGTGAATTTAAAAATAATTCTTCTGGAAAAGAAGAATCAGAAGAAACAAAAAAAGAACAAATTGATATCACTACTTTACTTATGATGAAGGGTTATCGTACTGATTATGAAAATTTGAGCTTAGATCAAAAGAATGAAGTAATGGTTGGTTTAATGATTCTTAAAAATACTAAGCAAATTGATGATGATACATATTATAAAGAAGTTGCAAAATTATGGAAAAATTAACAGTTGATGAATTATTAAATAAAGATATAAATAATAAAATCATTGTATTTCCCACTGATACTGTTTATGGAGTTGGCTGTAAAATTGATGATAGGGAATCTATCAATAAGATTTATCAAATGAAGGCAAGGGATTATTTTAAGCCTTTTGCAATTCTTACACCAAATAAAGATTTAAGTGATTATGTAATTCTTAATAATAAATCTAAAGATATTATGGATAAATATTGGCCAGGTGCTCTTACTATAATATTCAAAAAGAAAAAGACAATTAATGATTTTTTAACAGCTAATTTAGATACTGTAGGATTTAGAATGCCTAATTCTAAAATTGCATTAACAATATTAGAAAGATTTGGGTTACTTGCTACAACATCTATTAATATTAGTGGTGAAGCACCTCTTAATAATATTGAAGATATTGAGCGAGAATTTGGTGAATATATTGATTATTTAGTTGTTGATAAAGCTGAAACATCTAATGTTTCTTCTACTGTTATTGATTGTTCAAACGAATGTTTTAAGATATTAAGACAAGGTGATATTAAAATATCAATATAAAAATAACGATTGGAGAGATAACTGTGAAAATTAGTATTGGTTGTGATCATGGTGGCTTTCTTCTAAAAGAAGAAATTAAAAAATATCTTATTAATGAAGGTATTAATGTACTTGATAAGGGATGCTATAATTTAGATAGAGTTGATTATCCAATATATGCAAAGGATGTTAGCATTGATGTTAGCACAGGAGTTAGTGATTTTGGTATATTGATTTGTACTACAGGTATAGGTATGTCAATTTGTGCTAACAAGGTTAAAGGCATAAGGGCAGCTCTAGTGGGAAGTGAAGAAGCAAGTAAACTAACAAGAGAACATAATAATAGTAATGTCCTTTGTTTGGGTGCTAAATTTACTGGGAAAGATGAAGCTATAAAAATAGTTGATATCTTTTTAAAGCAAAAATTTGATGGAGATATAAATAAGAATTCTAGACATATTCAAAGAGTAAATTTAATTAAACGAATGGAGGAAAATTAATATGGGAAAATTAGTTATTTTTAATCATCCTTTGATGCATCAAAAGTTGTCTATAATTAGAGATGAAAAAACTGGTACTAGAGATTTTAGAGAAGTTGTATCTGAGATTGCTATGTTAATGGCATATGAGGTTACAAGAGACTGGGAAACAAAAGATGTTGATGTAAAGACTCCAATGGGAATTGCAAAATGTAAGGTTCTTGCAAAAGAAGTTGTTATTGTTCCTATTTTAAGAGCTGGTCTTGGAATGGTAGATGGAATTAATCAATTGATTCCAACTGCAAAAGTAGGACATGTTGGTTTATATAGAGATGAAACAACACTTGAACCACATGAGTATTATGCTAAGTTCCCACCTTGCATCACTGATGCACAGGTATTAGTTGTTGACCCAATGCTTGCTACTGGTGGTAGTGCAATTCATGCTATTGATGTTTTGAAGAGAAGAAACGTTAAGAATATCGCTTATGTTGGTTTAGTTGGTGCTCCTGAAGGAGTTAGTGCTTTACAAAAAGCTCATCCAGATGTTGATATTTTCCTTGCTGCATTAGATGAGAAATTAAATGAAATTGGATATATTGTTCCTGGTCTTGGTGATTGTGGAGATAGATTATTTGGAACTAAGTAATAAATTAATTAATAATATTTTTATATAAAAAACTTAATGGATAAAAATCTATTAAGTTTTTTTATTTTAAAGAATAAGAAATTAAAAGTTTTTGTTAAATATTATAATAAGAGGCACTTTATGAAGAAGATAATTAGAATAAATAAAATAAAGAAAAGTATTATTCATATTTATAAATATGTAATTCATCATAAGAAAGTATTTATTATTCCCATAATTGTAATTGTTTTAGTTGCTTTATTTATTAATAACAAAATAAAGCAAAACAGAAAGATAGAAAATGTTCAAAATATAGAAAACGTGGAAAAACAAAAAAATGATGTAATAATAAAAATTCATGGTGGAGTCATAAATGATTATTATGGAAGTATAGAAAAAGGTAGTTATCTTTGTGATATCATTTTGAATTATTGTAATGGACTTAGTGATTATGCTGATATAGAAAATATAAATTTATTATTTCAAATCAATAATGATTATTCAATTTACATAAATGAAGATGAAATTAAAAAGAACAACATAATTAATATAATTGATTATTCTAATCAAAAAGAATGGAATTACCGAATATTAAAAAGAAACAGTTTTAATGATCCTATTATGATTTATAAAGTTGATAAAAAAATCGATGATGAAGATTTTTTATTATTAATTAATAAAAAAGATGAAGATTATTCTAATGATAAAGGTGATAAAGAAATAATAAAAATTAATATCAATATAGCATCGATTAATGAATTAATGGCAATAAATGGAATTAGCGAAAAAAGAGCTCAATCTATTATTGAATATAGAGAAAATGTTGCTTTATTTAAAAGTATTGAAGATGTGAAAAAGGTAAGTGGAATTGGAGAAGCAACATTTGAAAAAATAAAAGATTATATATGCGTAGAATAAAACAAATAATATATGAATCTGGAATCTTAAGTAATGAGTTTATTAATGCATTAATTAATAATTTAATATTAGTTGTTATCCCAATTGTATTATTATTCATGGGCTTTAGTAGTTTATTGTTCATTATTAGTTATCTAGCATATCTTATGTTTTTAATTATTAAACATAAAAAAGAAATATTAATATTAACAATAATTCTTTCTTTTCTTTTATCATTATCTTTTATTATTCATAATCAAATATATGATGTTAATAATCATATGAATGAAATTGTTGAATATGAAGGGTTGATTATTGATAAATTGAAATATGAAAATAATCATTACAATGATAAACATTACAATGATAAACATTACAATGATAATCATTATGATGATAATCATTATTATAGATATGTAGTAAGAAAGAGAAATTACATATTTTTTAACAAGTCATATGTCTATAGTAAGGAAGAATTTGAAATTGGAGAATATATAAAATGTATTGGAATAGTAAAAGAGATTGATGGAGAAAAGATAGAACATCAATTTAATTATGAGAGATATTTAAATCATTCAAAAATAAGAATGGTTATAAATTCAGATGAGATAGAAAAAATAGATAATAAATTCACCTTTCACATTATAAAGAAAATAGTATATCGATATTTAGATAATAATTTTGAAGGAGATACTAAATCATTAATTAAAGGGCTTATCTTAGGTGATACTAGTGAATTTGATGATAATTTGAAGGAAGCACTTAAAATAAATGGAGTATTACATTTGTTTGCTATTTCTGGTTTGCATGTGAATTTATTTATTTCATTATTTGTTTTTATATTTCGTCATTTCAAATTAAAAGACGAAATTATAGAAAAAATAATACTAATATTTTTATTTTTATATCTTGTGCTTACAACTTTTGCAGTATCTATATTTAGAGCTAGTTTAATGTATTTGTTCCAAATTATTAATAAAAAATATTTTGTTAATTTCTTTTCAAGTATCGATGTGATATCGATTGTGTTCTTTGTGCTTTTGTTAATTAATCCATATTATGCATATAATATAGGTTTTATATTAAGCTTTTTAGTAAGCTTTATTATTTTATTACTTCAAGCCTTGTTAAAGGGGAAAAACAATAGTTTTCAAATATTCATTATTTCATTAATATGTAATCTGTTTACATTACCCGTTATTATAAACATCAATTATGAATACAATATTATATCTCCAATTTTTAATGTGCTTTATATAAATATTGTATCTATAATTATCCTTCCGTTATCACTTATGACTATTGTTTTTCCTCCTTTAGCCTTATTGTTTGATTATGTGGTTTTATTGTTTTTTAATCTTATAGATTTAACTAGTAAGATCAATCTTCCGCTAAGATTACCTTATTTTAATAATCTATCTTTATTTTTATATTATTTGTTACTTATTGTTTCTGTGACTGGTTTTAAAAAAATAAAGAAGATATCAGCTTTATTATTAATAATATTTATTATTAGTCTTAATCAATTTGGTTCATTTACTTTTAAACCAAAAGTAGATTTTCTATATTTAAATGATGGTGAAGCATCAATTATAAGGTGTCACAATGATGTGATAGTGATTGATACCGGTAATGGGCATAATGATGAAGTGTTGGAATTTTTATTATCAAAGGGAATTAGAAAGATTGATTATTTAATAATAACACATGATCATGATGATCATTGTGGGAGCGTAAATACTATATTACAGAAAATAAAAGTAAATCATATTTTATTATCTTGCTATTCTATTCAAGAATATGACAATAAAGAAATAGTGCTTGCAAATCAAAAAATCAAATTCGGATGTTTTGAGATGGACTTTTTAGCACCAATAAAAGAGGGAAGAGAAGAAAATGATAATAGTATAATTATGGTTTTGAATATTAATTATAATGGAAGTACAAAAAATATATTATTTACGGGCGATGCAACAATAAATGAAGAAAGAGAAATAATAGAAAAACTCAAATTAACCTATGATCATATAGATATTATAAAAGTAGGTCATCATGGTTCTAATACATCAACTTGTGATGATTTACTTAATGCAGTAAAAATAGATTATGCTGTTATTATGGTTGGTGAAGAAAGAAAAAAAACACATCCGAATACAGAAGTTATAAACAGATTAAGTGAAAAAGGAATAAAAATATTTAGTACAATTGAATGTTATTCTATGTCGATAGAATTAATTAGAGATGAAGTAGTATTTTATACTTTAAAAGAATGAGGTGTTATGGTAAAATGTATATATAAAAAGATTAAAAGGTGTGATATGGAAAATGTTTATTTATATAAAGGAAAAGAAGAATTAATAATTCGTAATAAGATTGATAGTATTGTTTCTTCTGTTAAAATTCCTTCATTTAATAAAACTATATATGATTTAGAAATTTCTTTACTTAGTGAAGCTGTTAATGATTGTTATACTATTCCATTAATGGGAAAGAAAAAAATAGTTATTATTCGTAATCCTCATTTTCTAGAAAAGAATAATAGTAATAATAATGGAATTAGAAGCTTAATTAATTATTTAAGGAAGCCTAATGATGATTGTATTTTAATTATTGATGCTACAGGAATTGAAATAGATGAAAAGAGTGAAGTTTATCTTGCAATTGAAAAAGCAGGAGAAGTATCAGATACAAAGAATTTAAGTGATGTCGAGATGAAGGGTTGGTTAAAAAGCCAATTCATTATGAAACAGATTCTAATCGATGAAGATGCTATTAATTTATTCTTTGAATATATTGGCTATAATTTAGTTAGAGGAAAACAAGAAGTAGATAAATTGATTAATTATCTAGGAGATAAAAAAACAGTTTCAATAAAAGATATTGAAACTGTTGTAACAGATTATGGTGAAACTGACATCTTTAGTTTAACTCAAGCAATCAATGATAAGGATAAAGCATTAGTTCATAAAAAGTATCGTGAATTAATAAAGAATGGATATGATCAAATTCAACTATTAAATTTGATTTATAAGATGTTTAAGAATTTATATCAAATAAAAATAATGCTAGCACAAGGGATTAATAAAAATGAAATGGCTTCTATTCTAGGTGTTTCACCAGGTAGATACTACTATTTATCTAGAGATGCTAGTAAATTTGATATGGAGACTATTGAAAAGACTTTATATAATATTACGGAATTAGATTATAGAATTAAAACAGGTCAAATTGATAAAGCCACAGGTATGGATTTATTATTATTTGGAATGTGAAAAATTAAAAAGGGCAACTTTCATTGCCCTTAATAATATAATTAACCTTGATAATAATAAATATAAAAATATTTAATTAAGCAAGAGTATTTACTAATTTTTGCAAACGAGATTTATGTCTAGAAGCATTGTTCTTTTGTAAGAATCCTTTTGCAACAGCTTTATCTAATTTAGTATTAGCTTCGTTTAAAGCATTGATTGCAACATCCTTATTATTTTCTGCTACAGCTTTTTCTACAGCTTTGATAGCAGTCTTGATTGAAGATTTGAAACTTGCATTCATTAATCTTTGCTTTTCATTAGTAAGGTTACGCTTCTTTTGTTGTTTAATATTAGCCATTCTTAACCTCCATATATTTACTACTATACGATTATACCATCGTTTAGTTAAAAAGTAAAGAAAAGATTTAATTTTTTATTGGTAATGCGATGGCATTAAACTTTATTTTAAATTTTGTTTTTGATATAATCGATAATAGTTTTGAGGTAATTAATATGAGAATTGCGATTGTTGGTGGTGGAGCAAGTGGAGTCCTTGCTGGTATACTATTAAAAATGTATAGGCCTGAATATGAAGTTACAATCTATGAACAAAATGATAGGGTATTAAAAAAATTACTATCTACAGGAAATGGGATGTGTAATTTTGATAATATAAATAGTAATGATGCTAATAATTATAATAATGAATTAATTAAAGATTTAATTAATAAATATGATTATAAATTTATTGTATCTTTATTTAAAGAATTAGGAATTGCATCATTTATTGATGATGAAGGCAGGATTTATCCTTATTCAAGAAAAGCAAGTAATGTTGTTACGATATTAATGGCAAATTTAAAATTGTATAATGTTAATGTTAGATGTAATGAATTAGTATATGATGTAAGAATTGTTAATAATAAATATTATATAAATAATTCAGAATATGATATTTGTATCTTTGCCTGTGGTGGTTGTGCATCAATTAATTATGATTATAATTTCAAAGATATATGCAGATCTCTTGGTTTAAATTGGATTAGAAATTATCCTTCACTTACTGCTTTAAAAGTTAAAGAGAATGTAAAAGCAATGAGTGGGCTTCGCCTAAAAGGAAATGTAAGTTATTATAGGGGAACAAAAGAGGATTTAAAATTAATCGAGAGAAGAAATGGTGAAATATTGTTTAAAGATGATGGCTTGTCTGGAATAGTAATGTTTGAATTATCTCGTAATTATGATCCTAAATATATTAATAAAGTTAAAATTGATTTATTTGATTGTCTTAATAATAAAGAATTAGAAGATATGATTCAAACTAATTATCATAAATTTTTATCTCTACCTGATGCTTTAATCGGTCTTGTACCTAAGATGGTTGGACTTGATGTTATCAAAAGAGAAAATAATGATATTAGAAATATTGCTAATTGTTTAAAGAATTATGAATTTAGTATTATTGGTTTATATGATTATAATTATGCACAAGTCATGAGAGGTGGGCTTGATTTGAAAGAACTTGATATCAATAGTTTTGAATCTTTAAAATATAAAGACTTATATTTTATTGGTGAAGGTGTAGATATTGATGGTACATGTGGTGGTTTTAATTTACATTTTGCTTGGGTTAGCGCTATATGTGCTGTAAAGAATATACTAAAAATTAAAAGGGGGCAAGAATGAAGAAAATGAATTTACCCAATAAACTAACATTGCTTAGAGTTTTGTTAGTACCATTTATTATTATTCTTCCACTGTTAAGCTATATAGATAAAGAAAATAATTTCTTGAATTATTCATTATATAGTTCATTAACAATTTTAGATTTAATAATTTTGATTATCTTTTGTGTTGCTTCCTTTACTGATTATTTAGATGGACATATTGCTAGAAAATATAATTTAGTGACTGATTTTGGAAAGTTTTTAGATCCGTTAGCTGATAAGATCTTAGTTGTAACAACAATGATTTATATTTTGGTATCAAATAAATATGAAGGTATTATCAATATTATATTTGGTGCTTGCATTGCTTTGGTGGTTGCTCGTGAATTTGCGATATCTGGATTAAGAATGATAGCTGCTACAAAGAATAAGGTCATAGCAGCTAGCAAATGGGGTAAGGTTAAGACTGTGAGTCAAATGGTAATGATTATTGTAATGTTAATAAATAATTTGCCATTTAGTTTAATTAATGTTCCACTTGATTTGGTTTTATTATGTGCATCTACTGCCCTTACAATCATTTCTGGTGTTGATTATTTTATAAAGAATAAAGGTGTGATAAGCACAATGTAATAAAACGTGGTTAAGATAAAAAGGAGAAAAAAATGAAAGAAGAAAAAGAAGTATTAACAATTGAAGAAAAGCAAAAGGCGTTAAGTGATACCTTTAAACAAATAGAAAAGCAATTTGGTAAAGGCTCAATTATGAGACTTGGCGATAAAGTATATGAGAATATGGAAGTAGTAAAGACAGGTTCAATTACACTTGATATGGCTCTTGGTGTTGGTGGTTATCCTAAAGGAAGAATAATTGAAATATATGGACCAGAAAGTAGTGGTAAAACTACTATGGCTTTACATGCGATTGCTGAAGCGCAAAAGGCAGGAGGCTATGCTGCTTTTATTGATGCAGAGCATGCACTAGATCCTAATTATGCTAGAGCATTAGGTGTTGATGTTGATAATTTAATTTTATCTCAACCAGATACAGGTGAACAAGCATTAGAAATCACTGAACAATTAGTTAGAAGTAATGCGATATCAATTGTAGTAATTGACTCTGTTGCAGCACTTGTTCCAAAGGTTGAAATTGATGGTGATATGGGTGATTCTCATGTTGGCCTTCAAGCTCGTTTGATGAGCCAAGCAATGAGAAAATTAAGTGGTATCATCAGTAAGACAAATACTGTTGCTATTTTTATCAACCAAATAAGAGAAAAAGTAGGTGTTATGTTTGGTAGTCCTGAAACAACATCAGGTGGTAGAGCTCTTAAATTCTATGCAACTATTAGACTAGACATTAGAAGAGTTGAAGGAATTAAGCAAGGCGATAATGTAATTGGCAATTTAACAAGAATTAAAGTAGTAAAGAACAAAGTTGCTGCTCCATTTAAGACTGCAGAAATTGAAATCATTTATGGTCGTGGTGTTTGCTATGAAGCTGAATTATTAGATTTAGCTGTTGAACGTGATATCATTAATAAGAGTGGAGCATGGTTCAGTTATAATGGTGAAAAGATTGGTCAAGGTAGAGAAAATGTAAAAGCATTTCTTAAAGCTAATCCTGCTTTCGCAAGTGATATCGAGGAATTAGTAAGAAATTATGACAATGGATTAAAAGAAAAGAAAATAGCTGACTAAAATAATATTAAGGCAAATTCAAGGTTTTGAATTTGCTTTTTTCTTGATTAATTTTCTAGTTTAATGTAAAATCTAGGTATCTATTTACTATGGAGGTTAAATATGGCAGTAAAAAGTATTTTTACTAATAAGTTATTTCTAGTTATATATAGTATAACTATGTTAGCTTTAGTTTTCTTTTGCGATATGAATATTTATATCGGTGCTGGTTTAATCATTGCTTATTATCTCATAGTGAAGAAGAGCAATGTGTGGAAGGATCATTCCACAGAATTAAGCAAGATATTTGCTTAATAAATTTTTTAAGCGTAAATAATGTTTTAAAAAAATGAAAAAATTGAATGTAAAACTATTTACGCAAACAATATATTTCTTGAGATTGGTCAATTTTTACCAATCTCTTTTTTATAACCTTAAATTTATATTAATTAACTTTTGACTAAAATTATTATTTAGTGTATAATGTTAAAGGCAATTGAATTTGAGTGCAAGAACTGGGCCTGTGTCTTGCCAAGATTATAAATTGTTTTAAATGAACAAGGATGGAGGAATACAATGATATCATTAATGATATTAGATGCCTTAAACATTGTTGTTCCTATTATTGTTGGTGTGGTTACTTTAGCTGCTGGTGCTTTACTTGGCTTTTTCTTTCATCAATATAAGATGAAGAAAGCTAATAAGTCAGCAGAAAAGATAATCGAAGACGCAAAGAAAGAAGCTGAACTAAATAAAAAGAATTTAGTAATTGAAGCTAAACAAGAAATTCATCAACTTAAAGTTGAAGCTGATAAGGAGATTAGAGAGAGAAAGAAAAACGTTCAAGATCTTGAAAACAAAGTTAATCAAAGAGATGCACGTTTAGATGGTAGAAGTGCTACTCTTGATAAACGTGAGGAATCTTTATTACAAAAAGAACATAAACTTGATAATCGCCGCGCCGAGTTAGATCAACAATATGCGAAAGCTGAACAACTTGTCAAGGATCAAGAACAAAAGCTAATTGAAATAGCTGCATTGACTCAAGAAAGTGCTCGTGAAATAGTAATGAGTAGAGTCGAAGAGGAAATGGCTGCGGAAGTAACAAATTACATCCGTGAGCAAGAGGAAATAGCAAAGAACGAATCAAAGAAAAAAGCTCGTGTTTTGCTAGCAAATGCTATTCAGCAGTATGCTGGTGATGCTGTTCAAGAGAAAACAGTATCTACAGTTGCTTTGCCAAATGATGAGATGAAGGGTCGAATCATTGGTCGTGAGGGAAGAAATATTCGTGCAATTGAATCTGCAACTGGAGTTGACATCTTAGTAGATGATACGCCTGAAGTTGTAGTACTATCATCTTTTGATCCAATTAGAAGAGAGATTGCAAGAAGAGTAGTTGAGACATTAGTTAGTGATGGTAGAATCCAACCACAACGTATCGAAGAATTAGTTACTAAGTTTACTAAGGAACTAGATAACGAAGTGAGAGAAGCTGGTGAAAAGGCAATCTTTGATACAGGTATAGGAAAGATTCATCCGGAATTAGTAAAGATATTAGGTCGTTTAAAGTATCGTACAAGCTATGGACAAAACGTTTTAACACATTCTATCGAGGTTGCAATGCTTACTGGTAAGCTTGCTGCTGAGATTGGAGAGAATGAAACATTAGCTCGCCGTGCTGGTTTGCTTCATGATATTGGAAAAGCTATGGATTCTGAAATGGAAGGAAGCCATGTTGACATCGGTTTAGAAATAGCTAACATTTATCATGAGAAGAAAGAAGTAGTTGATGCTATTGGTTCTCACCATGGTGATAGAGAAGCAGAAACTGTAATTGCGCATTTAGTTGCTGCTGCTGATACTTTATCTGCTGCTAGACCTGGAGCAAGAAGTGAATCACTTGATAATTATATTAAGAGATTAACTGCTTTAGAAGATATGTGTAATAATTTTAAAGGTGTTGATAAAGCTTATGCTTTACAAGCTGGACGTGAAGTTAGAATTTTAGTTAAACCTGAAGAAATCAACGATGACCAAGCTTATATCATGGCAAGAGATATTAAGAATAGCATCGAAAAGAATCTACAATATCCAGGAACAATTAAAGTTATTGTTATTCGTGAAATTAGAGCACAAGAAGTAGCAAAATAAAATTAAATAATCAAAAATTAGCATTGCTTGAAATTTGTATGACAAAGGACAAGCAATGTTTTTTTATAATATCTTGTATTTAATATTTAATTCTATTGATTAAGAATGAAAAATATAGTATAATCGTAATGTAGATTAAAAAAGGAATAAATCTACTTTATTACTATTTTTAAATTATTTTAAATAATTGGAAGGAATAACCTATGAAGAAATTTTTTACATTTTTACTTTTAATGTTCCTAGCTATTACAATTGTTGGTTGTGGTGATAATAAACAAGAGATTGTTCAAGAAGAAATAAAAGAAAGTATTTCTGAAGCAGCTAAGGAATCATTAACTCCTGGTAAACTTAATGGTCCTACAGATGGAACAATTAGTATTTCTGAAGCAGTTAAATTGACATCAGGAGCAGAAGCAAAAGTTGCTGGTACTATTGTTGCAACATATGCTCAAGGATTTATGGTTTATGATGGAACTGACTATATATTAGTTTATATGGGCACAAGTTATGAAAAGAACTATGCTGTAGGTGATTATGTAAGTGTATCTGGTGCTTTAGGTTCTTATAAAAATAGAAACCAATTCACAAATACATGTACAATTGAAAAATTAACTGCAGGTAGTGATTATAATCTAGAGGAAACAACTTTAGATTTAGCTGCATTAACTACATATGTTGATGCTGTTGAGTTTGGTAAGAAAGTAAAAGTTACAATGAAAGTAACTAGTAAGAGTGCATCTTATATTAATTCTTTAGTTGGTGACAGCACTGAAATTGGTTTGTGTGTAACTTATCCAGTTGATGGCGATCAATTTGAAGTAGATAAAGAATATGTTGTAGTAGGATACTCTTTATATTCTTCAACATATAATAATGTAAAATCATTATATGTTATGCTTGAAAGTGTTGAACCTGCTGTAAGTGAACCTGTTGTTATTGAAGATCCTAAATTTAGAGTTCAAATTTTAGGTGATGAATTAACATTAAAAGATTCATTCACTGTTAATAAATTTGGATATAGTGGAGTATTTGATCCAGATCTAAGTCAATATATTTGGTTTGTAACAAAAGAACAAGTTCTTGCTGATGAGAGTTATTTTGGATTCTATGAAAGATATGGTCTATTTAAACTTGATGATGCTTATGTTGTAAGTGAATATATTCCTGGTAATGGACTAAAATCAATTAAAGATACTAATTTCGATTATGTATTAATGATTTCTCCTAAATCAGTAAATAAAGCAAAATTTGATGCAATCAAAGTTGGTGATGTAATCACATTAGATAATTTACCTTCACACTTAGAAATTGGTTTCGTTGAAGTTAATGCAAAAGTTTATAGTCAAACATTCACAGTTAAAGAATATGACAAGACAAGTGCACCAGTTCAACTTGAAGCTGTTGAAAAAGAAGGATATGAATTCTTAGGTTGGGTTAAATTAAATGCTAGTGAAAAAGAATATGTTACTGAATTCAGTGAAGATACTGTTGTATTTGCTGATTATAGATGTAAGACTTTATATGTAGATGCTAATGATAAATTAAAATATAACAGCATTGCTGAAGCTGTTGCTGCAAGTCAAGATGGCGATACAATTATCTTAGCTCCAGGTGTTTATACTGAAGAAGTATTAGTAGAAAAAGGTGTTACTATTAAGTCAGAATTAACTGAAGCAGTTGCTGATGCTAAAGATTCTTATAAAGATCCTTCTAAAGCTGCTATTATCAAAGGTAAGATTTACGTAAGTGGAAAAGATATTACTTTATCTTCTTTAACATTTACTGAAACAGGTAAGGTTGGATTCTATGGTCCTAGTACAGCTGTATTAAATAACTTCAAGTTTGAAAATAACTATGTTTATAATACTAATGCTGATGCTATTGCTTGGAAAGATAATGGCTCTTATGGAGTTGGTGCTACTACTGTTAATACACTTTGGAGTAAATATCCTGGTGTAGTTTGTTTAGCTGGTTATTATGCATGGGTTACTAATGCTAAGATCATTAATAATGTATTTGAAGATATCGCTGGTACTGCTGTTTATGATTGTGTAGAACGTGGTATTACTGTTTCTGGAAATATCTTTAATAATGTTACTAATGATGCTGTAAGACTTGATTATGGCAATGCATATGGTAATTTCTTATTTGAAGAAAATAGATTTGTCAATGTTGGTGGAACTGCTATCTTCTTAAGAAGCTATGGTGCTAATGAAGCTGCTTATATTACTGTTAGAAGCAATATGTTTAAGAATTGTGGTAATGGTGTTACTGGTGCTTCAAGAAGTATTCCTGGTGCATATGCTTCAACTGCATATCAAGAAGGCCAAAATGCAATAATATTATTTGAATATAATGTATTTGAAGGAAATAATGGAAATATTAGTTTACGTGCAAATGTATCTAATGTAACTACTTGGGCTGCTAAGAATTTAACTTATACTTTGGATGTTAAATATAATGCATTCATTATGAATAGCAATGGTAAAGTTAATAAGAGTTTCTTTGCAAGTGATTCTGCTTCAACAAACTGGGCAGTTGGTACATTTGATAACAACTTCTATGGTGTTGATTTTGATGAGAAGTTCGAAACTACTGATGATAATTTCGAAAATATTTTAAGTAAAGATACAACAACTTATGAAAATATTGCAGGTCTAGTTGCTGCTTTACCAGAAGGAGCAAGTCTTCCTGAATTTGATGAAATCTTCATTTTACCATTAACTGATAAGGCAAAGGATATCATTAATGCTGAAGAACCAACAATGTTTGTTTGTGCTGGTGTTGAAGAAGGTAAGATTTATAAAGTTAATGGAACAAGATTAACTTATGGTGTTAGTTTATTTGCAAGTTTAGAAGATGCATTAGCTGCTTGTACAGGTGGAGAAAAAATCTTCTTATTCGCAGGTGATTATCCTGCAGTAACAATTGCTGTTGATGATATTACTTTATTAGGTGCAAAAGATTATGCATTTAAGCATAATGATACAATTGTATTTGATGCTGAAGATACAACATTAGATCAAATTACAGCAAATGGAATTAATAAATTAACTATTAAATATGCTGTATTAAGTAAACAAGTATTATTAACTGATGTAACAAATGTTGTTATTGAAAATGTAGTAAGTAAATGTAATACTGATGGAACTGTTAAATTAGATGGTACTAATGATAATATCACTGTAAAAGATTATTATTATGTTGGTTCTGCTCCAAGAGTTGTATACGTTACTGCTGGAACTACTTCAAATGTTACAGTTGATCATTTAGTAGTTATGGATAGTGCTACTGTTACATTTGATGCTAATGGTAAATATGTTAGTGGTATTTGTGATCCAATTAGATTTGGTCAAGCTACTGCTGCTAAAGTTATGGCTGGAAAAGTTGTAGTTAAGAATTGTTACTTCAGAGGCGGTCAATCTGGTGTTATGGATAGATTCCCTGATGCTGATGAATATGAAATTAAGAATAATTTCTTTGTAGGTGTTCCTGCTGCTGTATATTTCAGAGGTGCTACAGTAACTAAGGCTATTAATTATGTAGTTCAATACAATACATTCATTGAATGTGGTAACTCAATCAATGACTGGGATGTTGTTGCTGTAACTACTGGTGATAATACAGATGCAAAAGTTAATTACAATGCATTTATTAATAGTTTCGTATATGTTGGTACTAAGACTGATTATGTAATTAAGATTAGAAGTGCTAAAGGTACTATTAATTGTGCTGATAACTATGTAAATGAATTAAATGCTAATATTAAGCATTTGAATGCTACTGGTTTAACTTATTTAGATGATACATATTATGTAACTGATCAAGAATATGAATTATATACTGTTGTTGATTTAGGTGGTAAAGCTGCTGTTTATGGCTGTACATTATTTAGTGAAGCTGATTATGCTAATTTGAATAGAGGTAGTGCTTCTGCTCCATTAAGTATAGAAGAAGCTGCTAGATTTATTAAGGGAATGGATAATAAGACATTCTATGATGTAAATTATGGTTTTGTTACTGGTGTTGTAAAGAGCTTATCTTACAATTCTAAATATGATTCATATACTGCTGTTATTACAAACAATAATGTAGACTTAACAGTATATAGTGGAAATCTTGATACTGGTTTAACAGCGTTCAATGTTGGTGATACTATTGTTGCAAAAGGTTATTTCGAATTATATAATTCAACATTAGAACTTGCTGGTGATACTACTCATGATTATCCAGTTTATATTGCTATTGATAGACCTGTTTATGATGTTACTCTTTCTACTGAGTCTTCAGATAAAGCAACTGTTGTATTAGATCAAACAACAGTTCAAAACGGAAGTGTTGTTTCATTCGTAGTTAACCTAACTGAAGGTTATAAAGTTAAGAAAGTTTTAGTTAATGATCAAGTTGCAACATTTGCAGATGGTAAATATAGCGCTGTAGCTGTAGGTGCAGCTGTAATAAAAGTTGAAACTGAAGAAGATGTTGATCCTAATGCTCCTTTAGTAGCAACTGCTCAATATACTGGCAGTACTACAAGCAACTTAGTTCCTGAAACTAACAATGCTGCTACAATTGGATTAGATGCTGCTTTATTTACAGTTGATTGTAATAAGAATGCTACAACTAATAATCCTGGTATCAATAAAGATGGAACTATGAGACTTTATGGTAAGAATGGTTCTGTTGGTTGTGAAATTAGTTTTGTAATCGCTGAAGGTTATACTATTAAGACAGTTAAATTATATGTTAAATCTGGTACTGCTTATGCAGTTAAGACTGCTGAAGATGTTGAAGGTGTTGAAGATGTTTATACTATTAATGGTAGTTCATTCACTGTTTACCAAACAGGTGCAAATGGTACTCAAGTTCAAATCAATAAGATTGAAATTGAATATGCTTTAGATGTTGTTGCTGAACCTGTTGTTGTAACTGCTCAATATACTGGTGGTACTACTACAAACTTTGTTCCTGAAACTAACAATGCTGAAACTATTGGATTAGATGCTAGTATTTTCACAGTTGATTGTAACAAGAATTCTACAACTAATAATCCTGGTTTAAATAAAGATGGTACAATGAGAATCTATGGTAAGAATGGTTCTATTGGTGGTGAAATTAGTTTCGTAATTGCTGAAGGTTATACAATCAATACTGTTAAATTATATATTAAGTCTGGTACTGCTTATGCAGTTAAGACTACTGAAGATGTTGAAGGTGTTGAAGGTGTTTATACTATTAATGGTAGTTCATTCACTGTTTACCAAACAGGTGCAAATGCTACTCAAGTTCAAATTAACAAGATTGAAATTGAATATATCGGTGGTGCTGCTGCTCCTGCTAATCCAGTTGATCCAGATCCTGTTAATCCAGATCCAGTTGATCCTACTCCATCTGGCGATGTTGTTGTAAAAGCAACATATACAGGCTCAACAACAAATATGAGTGATACAGAAAATAATGCTGCTACACTTGGATTGGATGCTACTATATTTACAGTATTAGGAAACAAAGGTGCTTCAAGCAATAATCCTGGTCTTAATAAAGATGGTACTATTAGATTATATGGTGTTAGTGGTCAAGAAGGTGGTCAAGTAAGTGTTCAAGTTGCTGAAGGATATACTATTAAGTCAGTTAAATTCACATTTACACAAGGAACAGCTTATGCTGTTAAGACAACTGAAAATGTAGAAGCTGTTGAAGGTGTATATACAATTAATGGTAATCAATTTACTATCTATCAAACTGGTGAGAACACAACTCAAGTTCGTTTCAATGAAATGGAAATTACTTACGCTGCTAATTAATAAACAGTAAGTATTAAGTGCTTAACAAAATTGTTAAGCACTTTTTTTATTTATCCTTAATTTATCCTTTATTTATTATTTATCTTTTCTTTCATTTTTAATTATTGTATAATAAATGCATAAAGAGGTGAAATATGAAGAAATATTTAATGTTTTTATTTATTTTTGTTTTATCTATGGTTTGTTTATATGGTTGTGATGGAACAAACCCAGACGATAATGTTGATTATTCAAAAGAAGCAAGAGAAATTCAAAAGGCACTTGAAATTAAGTATCAAGAAGGTGATGGTGCATCATCAATCACAAAGGATATTAATTTTAGTACTGTTGAAAACAGTGAAGTAATAATTGAATGGAAGAGTGATAATGCTGCTATTGCTATTGAAGGGTTAACTGGTAGAGTTACTAGAAGCGAAGAAGATGTTCAAGTAAAGATTACTGTTACTTTAAAATATCATGATGTTACATTATCTAAACCTTTTAATGTAGTCGTAAAAGGTAGTACTACAAAAGTATCTGTTACTGCCTTGAGTTTAAGTGGTGAAGCACAGGTTGAAGTAGGAAAGCAATTAACTCTTTCTTTAACTGTTGAACCAAGTAATGCTACAAATAAAGCAGTTGTTTGGTCAAGCAGTAATGAAAATGTTGCAACTGTTGATGATAGTGGTGTAGTTAGTGCAATTAGTTCTGGTAATACTGTTATCACAGTCAAATCAGCAGAAAACGAAACTATTACATATTCTTTCAATGTTGAAGTATTAGAAGAAACAAAAGAAGTAGCAATTAGTCAAATTGCAGCTCTTGCTACAGGAAGAAAAGTAAAGACTCATGGTTTCATTGTTGGAATAAATGGAGATGGATATTTGATTTATGATGAATCAGGTTATATCTTTGTGAAGGCAAATGTTATTTCATGTAACCTTGGAGAAAATGTTGAAGTCATTGGAACTATTAAAAAAGGTGATGAAGAATTATATATTGAATTAGATTCAATAACAAAAGGTGATGAAACAAAGACTTATGATTTTATCGGTACTACATTTACACAAGATAGTTTTACTGAATTCTTGGGTAATGTTCAATATGGAAAATTAATAACTGTTAAAGCAACAATCAAAGAAGTAAATGATGAATATGCTTATGCACAAATTAATGATTTTGAAGGAACATATGGAGTTAAAATTGCAAAATCTATTGGTACTAATTATGAATTAAATAGAACATATAAAATCAATGGTTTTGCTCTAGCTAAAACTAAAGTTGGTGAAGTTGATTGCTTAAAACTAGTTGAAGAATCTGCTGGTATCATTTATAAGATAAGTTTTAATACATTAACTGATAATATCAATGTAGATGAAATTGAATATACAAAATTAAGTGAAGTAGAGCTTCCTGATATTAGTAAAGATGGATATATATTCTTAGGATGGACTGATAATGACAATTTAGTTGTTGAATTGACTGAATATAAGGATTATGAATTAAAAGCTTTATGGCAAGAAAGAGTATATGAACAAGTTGCATTTGAGCTTAATGATGGTAAACTTTCTTTACAAAATCAATTTGCTATTAGAAATTATAATAGTTATAGTGGTGTAAATAAAAAATATGATTGCTTTACTATTTATAAAAAAGGATCAACTGCTAAAGCATGGGTATCTCAATATTACGTTAAGTTCTTTATGAAAGAAGTTGAAGAAGGTAGTAATATTTATAAAGTATCATATAAAGCAGCAAGTGGAACAAGTATTGATAGCTTATTAGATGGAAATACTTATCCATATGATTATATTATTTCATCTAATGCAACAAACCCAGAACATTCATTATTTACTAATTTGCTTAAGGATCCTGATGTTGAGAATTACTATTTCTCATTTGAAGTTCCTGCAAATTGTCCAGCATTATGTAATATTAGTGTTGTTTATGGTCTTGATAGAAATAAAATTAATATTAATGATTTTAGATTAGAAGCTGGTGATGATTTACCACTTGCAGTTAGAGATAATTATGAATTTGCAGGTTGGTATGACAATAGTGAATTTACAGGTGAAACTGCAACTTATCATATCAGTGGAGTAAAGAAGTATTATGCTAAATGGACAACTACTGTATATAATATTACATATGAATTAAATGGTGGAGAATGTAATGATAATCTTGTTACAAGTTATACATATGAATCTGAAGATATCATTCTTCCTACTGTAGTTACAAAAGCAGATTGTACATTCTTAGGTTGGTATAATAATAGTGAAGCATCAGGTGATAAGATTACAAAGATTGCTAAGAATTCAACTGGTGATTTAACACTTTATGCTTGCTTCGTTGAAAATGGTGAGAAGGCGTTTGCTTTAAGTGCTAATGAAGTTAGAATATTTAATTTAATTACTCCAACTAAGGTAGTTAATTCTAAATTTACACCATCAGATTATAAATTTAGTGGTGAAGGTTTAGATAATAAATATGCTGATTTAGTATATGATCATACTAATATCTTCACAAGTTTAGCAGCATGTATTGCTGAAACTAGTGAGAATGAAATTATTTATATTGCTGAAGGACAATATAATGAAGCGATTGAAATAACAAAGAGTGGATTATATATTTGTGGACCAAATTATTTGATTGATGGAAAAGGCGAAAGATTAGGCGAAGCAGAATTAACAGAATTAGTTACAATTAGTGCTAGTAATATTACTCTTGAAGGATTGAAATTCACATCTAATGCATCAATCTTTATTAGAGACAAACAAATACAAATTTCTGATTGTTATGTTAATGGTAAACCAAAGAGAATGGGAAGCAATAATAGACAAGCTATTATTGTTGGTAGTGATGAAAGTAATTTAGTAATTGAAGATATAACAATTAAAAATAATTATTGTAAAGTTAATGGTGCTAGTGCTGACTACACTAAACAATTATTTGCATTTAATACTATTAAGAATTTATATGTTCTAGATAATTACTTTACTAATGAAGCAACTAAACAAGGAACTGCTGGAACAGGACTTACAATGCTTTATTCACCAAGTGGTGAAATTATAATTAGTAGAAATGAATTTAGAGTATATACTGAACATGCAGTAATTAGATCTGGTTATTATTCATCTAATTGTACTAAGTTTGAAATATCAGATAATATTATCGCTTCTAATAGTGAAAATGGTGCTTGTGGTCAAGTCTATATTTCTAGCATTGGAGATAATGCTGTTGTTGATATCATTGGTAATGAATTTAATTCAACAGTTGCATATCCTCTTACATTCAATAGTTCTAGTGGAACATTTAATGTAAAATATAATGCATTTAATATCAGTAATGAATATTATGTTAATATTTCTAAATCAAGTGGTTATACTGGAGGAGATCCTACAGTAGTTTATGAAAATAATTATTTCGGAAGTGGTATTAGTTCAACTGATACAACAGGTGCTTCTAGCAGTAGCCAAGTTGCAGATTTAGCTGAATTAAAGACTAAATACGAAGCATATAAAAATAATTAATGATTAATACTAATTAATATGAATTTATAATTGTTAATTTAAAAGCAACATTGTTTGAAGTTTACCTTCTAGATGCAATGTTGCTTTTTCATTGATTTATTTTGGTTAATATATTATAATCTTTATTAGTAAGAGGTATTGTATGAATATATTAATTGTAGGGGATGTGGTTTCAAAATTAGGGCGTAAAGCCTTAGAAGAAAATTTTGCAATCATAAAGAGAGAGAAGAAAATTAATTTTGTAATTGTTAATGGAGAAAACATTAGTCATGGAAAAGGAATGAATGTTGGCCACTATAAATGGTTAATGGAACAAGGAGTTAATGTTGTTACTTTAGGTAATCACTCCTTTAACAATAATCAAATATATCAGATTATTGATACACCTAATATTGTTAGACCATATAATTATGCTAATGATGAGACACCAGGTCATGGATATTGTGTGATTAATTATAATAATATTAAGATTACAGTATTTCAAATGATGGGTACAGTATTTATGAATGGAGAATACAAGAATCCATTTATTGTTACAGATAAATTATTAAATAGTGTTGAAAGTGATATTTATATTTGTGATTTTCATGGTGAAGCAACAAGCGAAAAGATTGCCTTTGGTCTTCATTTTGATGGTAGAATTCAAATTATATTTGGAACACATACACATGTTGGAACTAATGATTTAAGAATTCTTCCAAATGGTACAGCATATATCACTGATATTGGTATGACTGGACCTTTAAATGGAGTTATTGGTACTAAGAAAGAAATCATTATTAATAGGTTTATTAATAATGGTGGAACTGAACCATTTGCTCCAGAAGATAGTGGACCATCACAATTTAATGCTATCATTGTTACTATTGATGATAAAACAAAGAGAGTAACAAATGTTGAGAGAATTGAGAGATTTGAATAATGGCTGATAATAAATATTTTTTTAAATATGATAATAATCAAGTAGATGAAAATATACTTAAAGAAAGTGTGAGTGGTTGGAGTTTTGAAGATCATTATTGGCATTTTGCTTGTCTTGCCTTGTATTATAAAAATACAAAGCAAAGCCATCTTGAAAAAGAGTGCTTAAGTAAGATGTGCGATATGAATTATGTATATAATGCTTTTGTTTATTATAATTCGTTAGGTGTTCTACCTGCTAATTATAAGAAGTATATTGCCAAATTTGATACTCCAATGGTAAATGAGAAAGTTGATAAACAAATTGATGATGTTAATAAGGCAGCAAGAAGAAAGCAAAGTGGTAAATATTGGCTATCTTCTTTAACAAGTTTACTTACTATTCCTTTGATGTTATTTTTAATGTTAGTTTGTAAGCTTGAATCTACTACATCGATAATAATTTCAATTTTGTTCTTGTTTGCGATTCAAACATTAACAAGTCCATTAATGAAGAACACAAGGATTAGAAAATATTTAAATAAGGTGTTTAGTCGTAATAAGAAAAAAGAAAATCATTTATCTAAAGAATTGAATGAATATTTTAAGTATTTAGATCGATTTGTTAGAATTGTTAATAATGAATATTATCTTGCTTTAGCGAGAGAAAAAGATGATGTGAAAATAAAAGAATTAGTTAAAACGATAAAAGAAAAGAAAATAAATGTATGAAAAAATTTTATAATGTTCCTTATTTTGAAACTAAGAATTTAATAATACGGGAAATTGAATTATCAGATGCTCCATTCTTTTTTAGATATGCATGCCGGGATGATGTTGGACCATATGCTGGTTGGAGACCACATAAGACTATAAGCGATACGAAAGCAGTAATTTCAATGTTTAGACAAAAAAAATATGAAGGTCAGCTTCCAACTTTAGCAATAATACTTAAGGAATTTAATGTGATGATTGGTACTTTAGAACTTCATAGTTATGAACCTGGATATAAAGCAGAACTTGGATATAGCATTAATCCTGATTATGCAAATTTTGGTTTTGCAACTGAAGCATCATTTAAAGCTTTAGAGTGGGGATTTAGAGAATTAGGATTATCAAGAATTGAATGTACAATGTATGTTAATAATTTAGCTAGTAAAAAAGTATGTGAAAAATTGAGACTAAATTATGAAGGAATAAGAAAAAAAGGCTATAAATTATATGATGGCACTTTACATGATATTTACGCTTACGCTATTACTGACGATGAATATTATAGCAAAGAATATCAAGAATTTTTAAAAGAGGAGAAAGACATTTATGGGTTGTAATGGTGATTGTTCAAGTTGCTCTGAAAAAAGCAAGAATTGTAATACTGATTTAAGGGAAAAACCAAATAGGTATAGTAGTGTTAAAAAGATTATTGGTGTTGTAAGTGGTAAAGGTGGTGTTGGTAAATCTATGGTTACTGCACTTCTTGCTTCAACAATGCAAAAAAGAGGATATAAGTGCGGTATATTAGATGCTGATATTACTGGTCCATCAATTCCAAAGATGTTTGGTATTCATGGACAAGCAAGAGGAACCGAAGAAGGTTTATTTCCATCAAGTAGTAAAAAAGGTATGAAGGTTATGTCAAGTCAATTATTACTTGAAAGAGAGACTGATCCAGTTGTTTGGAGAGGACCAGTTATTGCTGGTTTAGTAAGACAATTCTGGACTGATGTTATTTGGGATGGAATAGATTATTTATTTGTTGACATGCCTCCAGGAACAGGTGATGTTCCTTTAACAGTATTTCAATCAATTGGTGTAGATGGAATTGTTATTGTAACTTCTCCTCAACAATTAGTTAGTATGATTGTTGAAAAGGCAGTAAAGATGGCTGAAATGATGAAAATTGAAGTTCTTGGTATTGTTGAAAATATGAGCTATGTTGAATGTGGAGATTGTGGAAAGAAAATTGAAGTATTTGGTCATAGCAATATTGATGAAGTTGCAAAAAGACATAAGGTTGAAGTGCTTGATAGAATGCCAATCGATTCAAGATTGTCAACTTTATCTGATCAAGGTGATATCGAATCATTTGATAAAGATTTATTAAAGAATACTTGTGATAAATTAGAAGCACTTCCTGTTAATGTATTAAATGTTGCAGTTTTGATGAATAAAGATGGTGAGGTTTCAAGCTTTGAAAAAGAAGCTAATTTAAATGTTTATTCAACAGTTAAGAGAATGGTTATTTCAGGAAAAGGATTTAATGAAATTACTGATTTAGTAGGTTTATTAAAAGAATGTAAAGTACATGTTTTAATTGCGAAAGAATTAAACAATCAATTAAAGCAAGAACTAGAAAAAGCTGGAATTCTTTTAAGAGATAGTTATAATGGCCCAGCACAAAGTGTATTAAGAGATTATTTAGTTGGTAGCGAAGAAAAAGAAGATGAAGCAACTAGTAAGTGCGATGGCTGTGATGGTGATTGCTCTTCTTGTAATAAATAAAATGGGGATAGAGTGAAAATGATAAATAAAAGTATTAGATCTTTAGTTTTAATAATTGCTTTGTTTTTACTATTTGTTTTGTTAGCATGTAGTGCTAAGAAGTATAAATTAACTATAGTATTAGATGATAATGTTTATAAAATTATTGAAGTAGAAGAAGGAAAGAAATTAAGTGATTATAATTTAGGAATTGATGAAGTTCTTGTTGAAGTGGATGGATGGTATATTAATGGTAGTAAGTATGATGAATCACAACCATTTACAAGTGATATCACAATTGAAGGAATCACTACTGATAAAGAATATCGTGTAACCTTTTATAGTGAAGGTAGAATCTTAAGATCTAGTGTTTATTTAGGATATGATGAAATAGTTGTTCCACCTGAACCAACAAAACCAAGTGATGATGATTATGATTATACCTTTGCTGGTTGGGATAAGGAATTTGATTTAGCTGTTGCTGATATGGAAATAAATGCTGTATATACTAAAACAGATAGAATATTTACTGTTTCTATATATGATAATGATAGTAAATTATTGAAAGATGAAAAAGGCACTAAAGGAACTAAGATTTCTTTTCCAACAATTAGTAAAGCAACTGATTCTATGTATTCGTATGAATTTAAGGGTTGGTTCAATTTAAATGGTGAAGAATTTAATAATGAAGTAGGTATTCAAAAAGATGATAGATTATTCCCTAAATATACACAATCACCTGTTAAGGGTGAAGATGATATAAAAGGAATGACTGTATCTATTATTGGAGATTCCATTTCTACATTCTATGATTCTGGTTCTAAATATAATAGTTATTATGGTGGACATAACGAATTCTTTTATCCATATTATTCAAGAAATTGGGGATCTAATTCTATTACAACTGCAGAACAAACATGGTGGATGCAATTAATTAAAAAATTAGATGCAAAATTAGGTATTAACAATTCATTAAGTGGATCTTGTTGTTATAACTGGGATAATGAGAATTTAGCTTCAGCTGGCTGTAATGATATCAGAATTAATACATTAAATGAAAATGGAGAACCTGATATTATTATTACATGGCTTGGCTGTAATGATTTAGTAAATGGTTATACTGAAGCTCAATTTAGAAGAGCATATAATACAATGCTTACTAAAGTTAAAGCAAGATATAAAAATGCTTATGTATTTTGTTGCACAATGGGATATAGTGCTTATACTGGGTATAATTATACTGATGCTGGTAGAATTGCCTTCAATAATATTATTAGAGAATTAGGTGATTATCATGGTGCATGTATTATTAATTTAGATGTTGCTCAAACTCCAGCAACTTATTCATCAATGTTAGGAGATAGTTTACATCTTAATTATAATGGTGCTACTAAAATTGCAAATCAATGTTACAATGATATCGTAGCTTATTTTAAGAAGAATAATTAATATTTAATTAACTATAGAAATACATTTAGTGTTTCTATAGTTTTTTGTTTAATATAATGGGTTGATAAAATAGTGATTAGATAGTATAATCTATATATTAAATGAGAGAATAGGATATAAATATGGCAAAAGAAAAAACTGGGAAAGAGATATTTGATACATATATTGCGCCATCTTTAAAAGAAGCAAGAAAAAGGATGACAAAGGATACTAACAATTTCTTATTTGAGATTGATGATAGATATATCGATATGGGTATTAAAATTAGAGATAGAAAACTTACTTATATGGTTAAGACCTATGGCTGTCAAGGTAATCTTGCTGATAGTGAAAAGATATGTGGAATAATGGATGCACTTAAATATACAGAGGTTGATAAAGAAGAGAAAGCAGACGTTATCTTTTTTAACACTTGTGCAATTAGAGAAAATGCTGAGAACAGAATATATGGTGAATTAGGTAGACTTAAAAATTTAAAGAAGAGAAATAGAGATTTATTAATTGCTTTATGTGGATGTATGCCACAAGAAGAAGTAACAATTAAAAGAATTAATGAGAGCTTTCCTCAAGTAGATATTGTATTTGGTACTCATAATATTCATAAGATTCCAGAATTATTATATAAAGCATATAAATCAAATAATAATGTTTTTGAAGTAATGAGTATTGAAGGCGATATTGTAGAAGGGATGCCACAAAAGAGAATTAGTGATATCAAAGCATGGGTTGATATCATGTATGGTTGTGATGAATTTTGTACTTATTGTATAGTTCCTTATACAAGAGGAAAAGAAAGAAGCAGAAGACCTGAAGCAATAATTAATGAAGTTAAGGAATTAGTTGAAAAAGGATATAAAGAGATTACATTATTAGGTCAAAATGTAAATGCTTATGGTAAAGACTTTGTTGATATTAAATATAGTTTTGCTAATTTATTAGAGGATTTAGCAAAAACTAATATTCCAAGAATTAGATATACTACAAGTCATCCAAGAGATCTTGATAAAGATACAATGGATGTAATGGGTAAATATGAAAATATTATGCCTCATCTTCATTTGCCAGTTCAGTCTGGTAGTGACAAAATATTAAAGAAGATGAATAGAAAATATACTAAAGAGATATATTTAGAAAAGATTAATTACTTAAAAAAGCAAGTTCCTGGATTAGCACTTACAACAGATATTATTGTTGGCTTTCCATATGAAGATGAAGATGATTATAATGAGACATTAGATTTAGTTAGAAAAGCTGATTTTGAAGGTGCTTATACTTTTATTTATTCACCTAGAGCGGGAACACCAGCTGCGACATATGAACAGATTGATGAAGATGTTAGTAAAGCAAGATTATTAAAATTAAATGAATTAATAAATGAAGGCTTTGCAAAAGGAAATAAGAGATTTGAAAATAGCGTTGTTGAAGTGTTGGTTGATGGATTTAGTGACAAAAATCCTGAAATGTTATGTGGGTATACAAAGCACAATAAGCTTGTAAATTTTGAAGGTGATGTAAGTTTGATTGGCAAGTTTGTTAATGTATATATTGATAAGGCTTATACATGGCATTTACATGGTACTTTAAAAAGTGATGCTTTACAAAAGTAATAGAGAGGTATTATATGAATAAAAAGATTATGTTAACAGGAGATAGACCAACAGGAAGACTTCATATTGGTCATTATGTTGGGTCACTTCAAAGAAGAGTAGAATTACAAAATAGTGGTGAATTTGATGAAATCTATATTATGATTGCCGATACTCAAGCTTTAACAGACAATGCTGAAAATCCAGAAAAAATAAGAAATAATATTTTGAATGTTGCAATGGATTATTTGAGTGTGGGCATTGATCCTAAGAAGTCTAATATTTTTGTTCAATCTGCAGTTCCTGCACTTCCAGAACTTAATTTATATTATTTAAATTTAGTTACTGTATCAAGACTTCAAAGAAATCCTACAATTAAGAATGAGCTTCAATTAAGGAATTTTGAAACATCTATTCCTGCTGGTTTCTTTACATATCCAGTTTCTCAAACTGCTGATATCACTGCATTTGATGCAACTATTGTTCCAGTTGGAGATGATCAACTTCCAATGTTAGAACAAGCACAAGAAATAGTTCATAAATTCAATAGCATTTATGGTGAGACTTTAGTTGAACCAAAAGCATTACTTCCTAAGAATGAATCAAGTATGAGACTTGTTGGTACTGATGGAAAAAATAAGATGAGTAAGAGCTTAGGTAATTGCATTTATTTAAGTGATGATAGTGCTACTTTAAAGACTAAGGTTATGAGTATGTATACAGATCCAACACATTTAAAAATTACTGATCCTGGCAATGCAAAAGATAATCCTGTATTTATATATCTAACATGCTTTGCCACTGATGAAGATTTTGAAAAGTTCTTACCTGAATATAAAAATCTTGATGAGATGAAGGCTCATTATGAACGTGGTGGATTAGGCGATATGAAGTGTAAGAAATTCTTGTTTAATGTTTTAGATAATTATTTAGAACCTATTAGACAAAGAAGACATTATTATGAAGAACATATCGAAGAAGTATATGAAATTTTAAAACAAGGTACTGCTAATGCTAATAAGAAAGCTAATGCTACACTTAATAAAGTTAGACATGCAATGAAAATTGATTATTTTGAAGATGAAGCATTTCTTGATGATATCAAAGATAAATTAGATAATTAAATAATTAAATAATAAACTAAGTATTGTGTATTAACATAATATTTAGTTTTTTATTTAGTGCTTTTAAAGCGTGAATGTTGTATAATCATTTATGAGGTATTAGTTATGAAGACATTAAGAGAATTATATAAAATTGGTAAAGGACCTTCGAGCTCTCATACAATGGGACCAGAGAGGGCATGTAAAGTATTTAAAGAAAAAACAAAGGATGCTAATTTTTATAAAGCCATTCTTTATAAGTCTCTAGCAAGAACAGGAAAAGGACATGGAACTGATAGAGTTATTGTTCAAACCTTTGAACCAGTAAAAACTGAAGTTGTGTTTAATTATGATACACCAGAGGATGTAACTCATCCAAATACAATGGATTTAATTGCTTATAAGGATGGTGTTGAATTATTACGAACAAGAGTTGAAAGTGTTGGTGGAGGAAATATCAAAATTGATGGTGAACTTGCTTTATCTACTCCAAGTATGTATCCTGAAAATTCATTCGCTGAAATTAATCAATTTTGTAAATGGAGAAGATTAAGTCTTGTTGAATACGTAGAAATGAATGAAGGAGTTGAAATTTGGGATTTTCTAATTGATGTATGGCAACATATGAAGCAATCTATTATTGAAGGAATTAGAAATACTGGTACACTTCCTGGTGGACTTCATGTAGAAAGGAAAGCTCAAATTTTATATAATTCCATTAATGATGATGATACTGATGTAATGCATGAACTAAAGATGGTTTCTGCATATGCTTATGCAGTCGCTGAACAAAATGCAGATAATGGTACTATTGTTACTGCTCCTACTTGTGGAGCAAGTGGGGTTGTACCTGCAGTATTAATGTATTTTCAAAAGAAGTATGATTTAGATGATAGAAGAATTGCTGAAGCTTTGGCAGTTGGAGGAATATTCGGAAATTTAATTAGAAGAAATGCTAGCATTAGTGGTGCTGAATGTGGATGCCAAGCTGAGATTGGAACTGCTACATCAATGGCTGCTGCAGCTGCTTGTGAATTGATGGGATATAGTATTGATGAATGTGAATATGCTGCAGAAATCGCAATGGAACATTCACTTGGTTTAACTTGTGATCCTATTCGTGGTTTAGTCCAAATACCTTGTATTGAGCGTAATGCAGTTGCTGCAACAAGAGCACTGGATGCTTGTCACTTATCTCATATATTAGTAGGTACCAGAAATATATCATTTGATATGGTTGTTAGAACAATGTATGAAACAGGCATTAATATGAGTCAAGCTTTTAGAGAAACATCTGAAGGTGGACTTGCTAAATATTACTCTCGGAATAAAAGAGATAAATAAAAAAACTATAGAAGAAAAACTTCTATAGTTTTTTATGTATGACGGGCATGTTATAAATCTAGGGTGAAAGTCCCAAGAGGCGTAGTTGCCGACGAACTCGATAGCGACTTGCAAAGCGTAAACCAGTGATGGAGCGTGAAAAGAAGCAATAGCGAAATAGTGGCCCAACGAAAAGAAACTTGATACTGAGGCCCATTAGGCGGATAAGTTAACATAACATAACAAAGTCCAAAAGGCAATCGTAACCCTAATCGGTAAATCAAGTGGGTAAACTAGGAAAGATTTATGGCTTATCCCGTGAGGCCTTGTGAACAAGTGAAGCCTAGACGTTTTAAAACAACTATAGAAAACTTGGTTAAAA
>JAFSVH010000023.1 GCA_017450215.1 Bacilli bacterium
GAAATTGCAAAGCTCTCAAATCGACATTTTTTGGCTTTCGTGTTGTTCGTTTTATTTATTTCTTTTAGTAAACTATAGGTGTAAAGTTCAAAGGAGGAAATAAATATGAACACAGATAAAACATATGCAGAAAAAATCGCAAGCGAATATGCTCCAAAACAAGCTAATAAGGTAGTAGCTTTAAAAAAATTGGATGCTAAAGCACAAAGACCAGCTAATATATTTGCTTATACTTTTGGAGTAATTATGGCTTTAGTATTAGGTGTTGGAATGTGCCTTTCAATGAAGGTAATTGGTGATGGCTCAACATTATACATGGTACTTGGTATAATTGCTGGAGTAATCGGAATTATAGGTGTATCAGTAAATTATTTTATTTATAAAAAGATTTTAGAATCTTCAAAGAAAAAATATGCAGCTGATATTCAAGAACTAGCAAAACAAATAATTGATGAAGAATAAAATGGAGGTGTCTTATGAATAAGCAAGAAAGCAAATATTTTAACACTGCCTTACTTATGAATGAGGCACTTTTATTATTACTTGAAAAGAAAGATTACGAGTATATTACTATAAAAGAAATATGCGAAAAAGCAGGAGTTAATAGATCTACATTTTATCTTCATTACGAAACAATTGATGATTTGCTAGAAGAAATGGTTGATAATTTAAATAAAAAATTTATTGAATCGTTTTCTAAAGATTTAACAATAGATAAAGCAGTAAATGAAGATTTGATTTTAACAACATCTAAGTACTTAACACCATATCTAAATTTTATTAAAGAGAACAAAACAGTATTTAGACTTGCCATTAAAAAACCATACATAATGAAATCTAATAAATCATTTTCAAGACTTGAAAAATACGTTTTTGAGCCAATATTGAATAAATATAAAGTTAAAGCAGAAGAGAAAAAATATATATTAGAGTTTTATACTAAAGGTGTTTTAGCAATTGTTTATAAATGGCTAAATGAAGATTGTAAGGACGAAATTAGTTTAATAATTGATTTAATTGAAAGGTTGACATTTGCTAATGTTAAAGATTAAAAGCCTAAAAGAAAAATATTATTCGCATAATCTTGATTTTTACTTTTCATTAGCTGGTCCTTTTATTATGGGAACTATTCACCTAGTTAGTGTTTTAATGCATTTTGATTGGATAGCACTTAATTATTGCTTATTTGCATATTTAATGCTGTTATTTAAAGTATGGCAATGGGCAATTGAAAAATATGGAATCAAGCCAAAAGCTTACATCGCTGGAATATTATCAATAATAGTAGTATTAGCACCTATGATGGTCAGTTTTGTTCTAACCATTCTTTATCAAGATGCTCCACATTATATATTTGACTGGTTTATTTATGCATATGCATTATATGGAACAATTAAGATGACAAGTGCAATTATTAAAATATCTAAAAAGGAAACAAAAACAGAAAGAGCGTTTGTTAATACATGGTTAGGGCTTATTAGTGCACTATATACAATTCAAATGATGGAATTTAAATTAATAACTACATTTGAAGAAGGTGGAACAGATCAATCAATGATGTATATGCAATGGTTTACTCAAGGAGCAATATTCTTGTTTACATTATTTGTTTTAAGCTTATTTATCAAAAAAACGATTAATCAAAA
>JAFSVH010000024.1 GCA_017450215.1 Bacilli bacterium
TATATTTTGCTTTTCTTCCCATAAAAAAATACCTCCAAAGTAGACTTACAATAATTTGGAGGTATCGCGAATCCCCTAGGGGATTGTTATCCTTTTCTCTTTTAATTATTTTATTTGTCTACTTTGGAGATATCATATCATTTTATCTTGTAGTGTATTTTTATTTTTGATATAATGTGAATTGAAATAGATGAAAAAACGCGATTTAAACGCAAATTTTAAGCATTATTTAGGAGATAAAGAGAATGAAAAAACTTGGTTATGGTCTTTATAATAAAAAACAACATATTACTAATCTAATTATTTTTTTCGTGTTTGTTTTATCACTTGTTGCATTAATTGTGTTAATTGCATTTAATGTTATACCTTACATAGTTATTTCATCATTTTTTTGTTTATGTATTATTTTATTATTTTTGATTATTGAATCTAGTCCACTACTTAAAATTCAAAAGAAATTTCTTAAGAGTTGCAATGTGAATGAATATATAAATAAAATTGATTCATTAATTGATGAAGAATTATTGGATAATGATACTAATAATTTTTTAAAGATTAATAAAGCTAATGTATTATATTTAATTGATAAAGATGAAGCAAGAGAAATAATGGATTCTATTGATGAAGCATTAATAAAGAAAAATGATTGTTTATTGTATTATGTGAAAATGAAGATTGTTGATAGAATCAATTATGAAGATTTTGAAGAAGCACATAAATTTTGTGATAAATATAAAATTAAATATCCTAAATTTGAAAAAAGCATTAATCAAATGGAAAAATTGATTAGTATGTTTGATAGTAAAGTATTAATTAATAATGTTGATAAAATATATAAGATTACTACTATATCATTATATAATAATATTATTAATGCTAGTTATTTAATGTATTATTATGAAAATAGAATTGATGTATTAGAAGATGCAAAAGATAAGGCTGTTGTTAATGCACAATACATTGTTGATAATATTATAGATAAAAGATTAGATATACCTAATTTAGAAAAAGAAGCTGAATATATTGTAGGTAAATATAATAAAAAATAATAAATTATTAAATTATAATTATTAAGATGTGCTATAATTTTTAAGATTAAGGAGATAAAAATATGGCAAAAGAAACTAAACAAATAGTTAAACAAGCAGATAAAAAATCTGTAGTTAAACAAACAGATAAAAAACCTGCTGTTAAAAAAACAGAAGTTAAAAAAGTAGAAGCTAAGAAAGAAACAAAGGCTGTAGATAATAAAGTATATCATATATCAAAGAGAAAAGAAGATGGTAAATGGCAAGTTAAATTTGCAAGTGGTGAAAAAGCAATAAAATTATTTGATACACAAGTAGAAGCTATTAAATATACTGAGAAGATGTCTAAGAATCAAGATGCATCAATGCAAATTCATAAAGTTGATGGTAAAATTAGAAAACAAGATTATTCAAAGAAATAATATATAAAGAAAGAGTGATGTGAATGAAAATAATAATAAATAAAAATTATCATCTTGAATATGTAATAGATGATGAAATTAAAATTATAGATATTAAATTTAGTGATAAAGATTGTTTGATTCAACTTGTAAACAAATTAATAGTTTGTTCACATCATGAAAACAAAGATATCATTAATAATACAAATGTTGATTTATCTTTCTACCATTTTAAGAATAATAAATTAAATAAAGATGATTATGTTATTAGAAGATTTTTTAAAATTGGTGATTTAAATAGAGGTAAAAAAAATAACATTTGTGATGTTAATGGAGTAAAAGTTGGTTCATTTGATATTCATAATGATATCTATAATACTGGTATTACAGTGATTAGACCAAGTGAAGATAATGTTTTTAGGTCTAAGGTTGTTGCATCAAGTTATTCATTCAATGGATTTGGTAAATCCATTGGCTTTGTTCAGATTGAAGAACTTGGTACGATTGAAACTGATATCGTCTTTACTGCTACTATGAATGTTGGTAAAGTTAGTGATGCTTTAATTAGTGAAGTATTAAAGAATAATCCTGAAATTGGTGAAACAACTGGAACGGTTAATCCTATTGTTATGGAATGTAATGATAGTGGACTAAATAAATCTAGGGATAGAATTTTAGGTGAAAAAGAATTTAAAGAAGCATTAAATAATTTAAATGATGACTTTATCCAAGGTGATGTTGGTGGTGGTGCTGGTATGGTGTGCCATGGCTTTAAAGGTGGTTTAGGTTCTTCATCTAGAGTTGTTAATATTGATGGTAAGGATTATACAATTGGAATTATTGTTAATTCTAATTTTGGTTCTAGTAATGGTGAAGAATTAATCATCAATGGTCATAAATATAAGGATTTGATTAAAGCTTATAATAATGAATTACAAATGGATGAAAAAGGTTCAATTGTTGCATGTGTTGCAACAGATGCACCACTTAATGAGCGACAAATTAAGAGATTATTAAAGCGGGTTGAAATTGGAATTGGAAGAACTGGATCATTTGCTGGTAATGGTAGTGGCGATGTTTTTGTTGGCTTTTCAACTGCGAATAAACGTGATCATTTCACAAAATCTTCAACGAAACAAATTCTATATTTTAATGATGGATCAATTAATCCATTATTTAAAGGGGTAGTTGAAGCAACTGAAGAAGCAGTTTTAAATTCAATGATGTTTGCTCATCATTTAAAAGGATATAAGAAAGAAGTAAGATGTTTAGGCGAAGATATTAATAAATTCTATGATTTATTAAGTGAGGAAATTGAATGGAAAAATTAAGTAATTATAAAGTTGGTATATTAGGTGGAATGGGTCCACTTGCAACTGTTAAATTATATGAGAGAATTGTAAACAAAACTAAAGCAAGCTTCGATCAAGAGCATATTGAAATGGTAATATTAAATAAATGTTCTATTCCAGATAGAACATTAGCATTAACTAAAGGAGGAAAAGACCCTCTTCCTTATCTTAATGAAGGAATTAATGAGCTTATTTCATTAGGCTGTAAATATTTTGTTATGCCTTGTAATACTGCTCATGCTTATAAAAATCATTTTAATAATCTCGATAAAATTGAATTCTTAGATATGGTTGAAGGAGCTAAAGATTATTTATCTAAGTTAGGTAAAGATATTTATGTATTTTGTACTAATGGTACAAGAAGTGTTAATGTTTATAATGCACCATTCTTAAAATATGTAGATATTAATTTACAAGATAGTATTATGGATATAATCACTCAAACTAAAGCTGGTAAAGATGAATTTGATAAGCTTTTAAAATATATCAGAACCGTTAATGCACCAGTATTACTTGCTTGTACTGAATATTCTATTTATTATGATCGTTTAAAGGAAGTAAGTGATATTGAAGTTTATGATGCTATGGAAATCTTAGTTGATAGAATTATAAATTTAAATAATAAATAAATCTTTATTTATCCATTTTAAAAATATTGGTCTTATAATGAGACCAATATTTTTATAATAAAAACGTATTTATTCGTATTTATCTCAATTTATCTTAATATTAATACTATTTCGTGTTATAATGGTACATAGTAAAAAGAAGGTTATTATATAGAATTATGTTAAAGGTAATATTAAATAAAGGTGAAGAAAAAAGAATAATAGATGGTCATCCTTGGGTATTTTCTAATGAAGTTAGGGGCTTTGAGGGTGAGATTAAAGCAGGTGCTATCTGTGATTGCTATTCTTATGATAATAGATTTATCGGTAGAGGATTCTTTAATAGCAATAGTAAGATTATGGTAAGAATCTTGAGTAGAAATCAAATTGAAATAGATAAAGATTTCTTTTATGATAGAATAAAAACGGCTAATGATTTTAGAATTAGTATTGGTCTTGATGATAATTATCGTGTATGCTTTAGTGAATCTGATGGCTTACCTGGCTTGATTGTTGACAAATATGGTAAATATTTAGTTATACAAATTATGTCACTTGGTTTAAATAATTTTAAAGAAGATATTATTGATATTTTAGTTGATATCTTTAATCCACTTGGTATTTATGAAAGAAGTGATGTAAGTGTTAGAAAAAAAGAAGGACTTGAAGAATTTAAGGGCACAATTTATGGAGAAGTACCTGATATTGTTAGGATTAATGAAAATGGTATTTTGATTAATGTTGACGTGAAGAATGGGCAAAAGACGGGTTATTTCTTAGATCAAAAGATGAATCGTAAAATGGTTAGTGAATATGCTAAGAATAAGAATGTATTAGATTTATTTTCTCACACTGGTGGTTTTGGTCTTAATGCTAGAAAGATGAATGCTAATTTTGTTACTTGTGTAGACATAAGTGAAAAAGCCTGCGATGATATAAGAGCAAATATCAAATTAAATAATTTTGATAATATGGATGTTGTTTGTGCTGATGTTTTTGATTATTTAAGACTTGAAGAAAACAAAAATAAATATGATTTAATTATTTTAGATCCACCTGCTTTTACTAAAGATAAGAATACAGTTGAGGCTGCTTATAGAGGATATAAAGATATCAATTTAAGAGCTATGAAGATGATTAAAAGTGGTGGTATCATTTGTACATTTTCATGTTCACAGCATATGACACCTGCTTTATTTATGGATATGATAAATGAAGCTAGAATAGATTCAAGAAGAGAAGTAAGATTAATTGATTTTAGAATTCAGTCACCTGACCATCCTACTATGCTTGAAAGTAGTGAATCATGGTATTTAAAGTGTGCAGTTTTATTAGTTAAATAGGAGAAAGAAAAATGAAGCAATATTTAGATTTTCTTAAACATATTTTAGAATGTGGTGAAGTTAAAGATGATAGAACTAAAACAGGCACCTTTTCCACATTCGGTTATCAAATGAGATTTGATTTAAATGAAGGATTTCCTTTACTTACTACTAAGAGAGTGCATTTAAAATCAATTATTCATGAACTTTTATGGTTTATTAAGGGTGATACTAATATTAAATATTTAGTTGATCGAGATGTTAGAATTTGGAATGATTGGCCATATGATGCATTTAAAAAGAGTAGTGAATATAATGGTGAAACCATGGATGAATTTGTACAAAAAATAAAGGAATCTGATGAATTTGCTGCTAAATATGGAAATCTTGGACCTGTATATGGACATCAATGGAGACATTTTGATGGGGCTAATGGTGAATATGTAGATCAACTTGCTTGGGTTATTAATGAAATTAAGACAAACCCAAACTCAAGAAGATTAATTGTTAATTCATGGAATGCTCCTTACATTGACAAAATGGCACTTCCTCCATGCCATACAATGTTTCAATTTTATGTTCGTGATAATAAGCTTAGCTGTCAATTATATCAAAGAAGTGCAGATGCTTTTTTAGGTGTACCATTCAATATTGCATCTTATGCACTACTTACGATGATGATTGCACAAGTATGTAATCTTGAGGTTGGTGAATTTATTCATACTATAGGGGATGCTCATATTTATTCAAATCATTTAGAACAAGTTAAATTACAATTAACAAGAGAACCTAGAAATTTACCTAAGATGCTTATTAATAAGGATGTGAAAAACATCGATGATTTCAAGTTTGAGGATTTTGAACTTGTTGATTATAATCCTTATAAAGGAATTAAGGCGGTTGTAGCAGTATGATTAATATAATAGTTGCAATTGGTGTAAACAATTTAATTGGTAAAAATAATGATCTTCCATGGCATTATAAAGAAGATTTACAATACTTTAAAGAAGTAACAATGAATAAAACTGTTATTATGGGTGAACAAACTTTTTATTCTATTGTAAATAGAATTGGCAAACCTCTTCCTAAAAGAAAGAACATTGTTGCTACTTTTGATTTAGATTTTAAATATGATGGCGTTGAAGTAACTCACGATTTAATCAGATTTTTAGAATTAAATAGAGAAAGTCAAGAAGAAATATTCGTTATTGGTGGTATGCAAATATATAAAGTTAGTCTTCCTTATGCTAATAAATTATATATTACCCATGTATTAAAAGAATATGAAGGTAATGTTTATTTCCCTGAAATTAATTATTCTTTATATGATAAGGATATTGTGAGAAAGAGTGATGAATTAGAATTTTGTGTTTATACTAGAAAAAAAGCTGTAAAACAAGAGGTGAATAAATAATGTATTTATCTATAACTGTAATATTAGCTGGTGCTATGTCAGTTTTATTTTTAATACTAACAAAGTGGTGTACACATTTATATGATATTTGGATGTTTATTCCAGTGTTTCTAGTTTGTTTTATTATTAGCTTTATTATTGTTTTGTTCTTTATTTTTGTCCCTACTATTTTTATTAGTAAGAAAAAGAAATATACTACTAAAAGTAATTATTGGCGTATTACAATGAAGTATGTATGTCAAATGATCCTTCAATTATTAAGAGTGGAGATTAATTATCGTGGCTTAGAAAATGTTCCAGATGATAAAGCTTTTGTACTAGTACAAAATCATAATTCATTAGTTGATCCAGTTGTTACAATTTGGTCAATTAGGCATATTGATTTAATATTCTTAATGAAGCAAGAAATCTTAAAGTTCCCATTTGTTGGTCGTGGTCTTTATCGACTTGATTTCCCTGCTTTAGATCGAAAGAATAATCGTGAAGGATTAAAGACAATAGTAAATACTATTAATATGATAAAAGAAGGTCGTCATTCAGTTGGTGTATATCCAGAAGGAACAAGAAGCAAGGATGGAAAGCTTCATGAATTTAAAGCAGGTAGCTTTAAAATCCCAGAGAAGTGCAATTGTCCTTTGGTTGTAAGTGTATTATATGGAACTGATAAAATTAAGAAGAGATTCCCATTTAGAAAGACACAAGTATATATTGATTTTATTGCTTGTCTTAATCCTAGTGATTATAATGGTGAAAATACTGCTGATTTATCAGAGGAAGTATATAAATTAATGAATGATAGATTAGAATTGATTAAAGAAGAAGTAAATGAATAATTGATATAAAAAATGAGACTAAATTGATATGATATCATTTAATCTCATTTTTTGTTTATAAATAAATATTTTTAAAATAAATATTTTTAATTTGGCATTTTATTAGCTTCAATTATTGATAATTTACCATTTTCATATTTTATATAATTCATAGAACAATTAAACATTGGACTATTCATTCTTCTTGTATTATCGATTGATAATAGTACTGAATTGATTGCATGGGCATGAGAAATGATTAATATTTTTTTATAATTTGAAGTAGATATTATTTTATTGATTCCACCTACTACTCTTGCCATAATATCTTTTGTTTTTTCTAAACCTTCCCAGCTATCATCTAATACTTTCACAAATACTTCAGGACAAACATCCATTCCTTCACTAACGCCAAAGTCTCGTTCTTGAAAAGCATCATCTATTATTATTTCACCTTGGTAGTTGATGGTTGATGCGATGATTTTTGCTGTGTCTTTTGCTCTATCTAGTGGACTAGAATAAATGATATCCCAATCTTCGTCATTTTTTTTTAAGTAAAAAGCAGTTTTCAAGGCTTCTTCACGACCAGTATCACTTAACTGGAAATTCTTTCTACCCTGAATTTTTTTATGAATATTTTGTGTGGTTTTACCATGTCTAATCATACAGATTATTCTTGTGTCGTTCTTTGTCATAATTCACCTTAATAAAAAATATTAATATTATTATATTTCTATATTTATTTACTTTATTGATATTTAGTATAACATATTTTTTAATTAATATGATATAATGTATATATAAAAAATATATACTTGCATATTATTAATTTAGGATGGTGATAATAATGAGAATGGTTGATATTATAATTAAGAAAAAAGAAAATAATAGATTAACTAAAGAAGAAATAAATTATTTTATTACTAATTATGTTAATGGTAATATCCCTGATTATCAAGTAAGTGCTTTACTTATGGCTATTTGGTTTAATGGTATGGATGAAGATGAAATATCAGATTTAACTGATGCTATGCTTAATAGTGGTGATAAAGTTGATCTAAGTTCAATTGATGGCATTTGTGTTGATAAGCATTCTACTGGTGGTGTTGGTGATAAGACATCATTAGTAGTTGGACCAATTGTATCAAGCTGTGGCTTAAAGCTAGCTAAGGTGAGTGGAAGAGGTTTAGGTCATACAGGTGGTACTTTAGATAAGTTAGAATCAATTCCTGGTTTTTCTATTGAAAAAGAACCTGAAGATTTCTTTAAACAAGTTAGAGAAATTGGTATTGCTATTGTTGGACAAAGTAAAAATGTTTGTCCAGCTGATAAAAAACTTTATGCACTTCGTGATGTTACAGCTACAGTTGATACTATTCCTTTAATTGCAAGCTCTATTATGTGTAAAAAGCTAGCAAGTGGAGCTAGAACTATTGTTATTGATGTTAAGGTTGGAAAAGGATCATTTATGAAGACCATAGATGATGCAACAAGGCTTGCCAATGAATTAGTTAAAATTGGAAAAAATGCGAAAGACTTTAAGCGCAATGTTATTGCAGTTTTAACTGATATGGATGAACCACTTGGAAGAATGATTGGTAATGGTTTAGAAGTAAAAGAAGCAATCGAAACATTAAAAGGTAGAGGTGAAAAATCTTTTACTAGATTATGTGAAAAGATATCTGTTGAATTGCTTGTTGAAAGTGGATATATCAATAATGAAGAAGAAGCACTAAAACTAGTTAAGGAAAAATTATCAAATGGAGAAGCATTAAGTAAATTAAAAGATATGATTATTTATCAAGGTGGAGATGCAAATGTTATTGATAATTATGATTTACTTCCTCAAGCTAAAGAAATCATTGCCGTAAAAAGTAAGATGAGTGGCTATGTTCAAAGTTTAGAAGCTTTGAAGATGGGACTTGCTGCAATGAAGCTTGGTGCAGGTAGAGAAAATAAAGAAGATAGTGTTGACTTAGCTGTTGGTATTGAAGTAAATAAAAAAGTTGGTGATTATGTAAAAGAAGGAGAACCTCTTGCTTTTGTATATAGTAATGGGAAAGGTACTAATGAAGCTATAAATGATATTTATGACTCTTATTTAATTGTGAAAGAAGAAGTTAAAAAAGAAGATGTAATTAAGAAAATAATCAAATAATTGTTATTTAGTTTAAGATAGTTATAATGTAAAAAAATCTTGCCTTTAATTGATTGTTATTATATAATCGAAAAGGTAGATACGCCGCTATGTTGAAACTGGTAGACAAACTTGACTCAAAATCAAGCGCCCTCAAGGCGTGCCGGTCCGAATCCGGCTAGCGGCACCATTAA
>JAFSVH010000025.1 GCA_017450215.1 Bacilli bacterium
TATAAATATATTTATATATTTATATAAAGAGTCAATTTTATTGGCTCTTTTTTATATCTATTATTTATAAAATAAAAATATCAAATTATCAGTTAATGTATTGCCTAAGGAAGACGCAGTTTGGTTAACTAAAGAACAAATGTCTATTTTATTTAATAGAGATAGAAGTGCTTCTGTGCATTTTTTGCACAGAAGTGATGCTGATTATGAATATCCTAAAGCTGGTATTACAAGGAATTAATTATTAGAATATTTAAAAAAGTAAGGTGAATAGCTGGTATAATAAAAAAAGCTAATGGTTTTATTGAGCAATGTCAATAAGCCTTTTAATAAATTGATTGACTTATCGCCTTAAGAATGGTAAAATCTTTTTTAGAATAAAAGCGTTTTCAAGCGTGAACTTGCTTGAAAATAGAAAAGAGGCCTTAGATGATTTATACTGTTACTTTTTCACCTGCTATCGATTATGTTATTGATGTTGATAAATTAGATTTAGGTGAAATCAATAGAGGTTATAATGAACACGTTTATGCTGGTGGTAAAGGTATAAACGTTTCTATTGTTTTATCTAATCTTGGTAGAGAAAGTGTTGCTACTGGATTTTTGGGTGGATTTACTGGTGAGTTCATCAAGGGTGAACTTGAGAAGATGAACATTAAATCCAAGTTTATCCAAATTGAAGGTAATACAAGAATTAATGTAAAACTTAAAGGATTTAAAGAAACTGCTATTAATGTTAGTGGACCTAATATTGGTAATGATAAAATAGAAGAATTAATTCAATATATTGAAACATTAAAAGAAGATGATTTGTTATGTATATCAGGTGCTATTCCTAAAACATTACCAGATAATATGTATGAACTAATCTTAGAAAGAATCAAAGATAAAAAGATTACAATAGTAATTGATAGTACAAAACAAATATTACTTAAGACGCTTAAATATCATCCCTTACTTGTAAAACCTAACCAGGAAGAATTGGAAGAAATGTTAGGTGTGAAGATTGAATCAAAAGAAGATTTAGTATTAAATGCAAATAAATTATTAGAAATGGGAGCACACAATGTTATTGTGTCTCTTGGAAAAGATGGAGCATTGATTGTTGGTGAAGGAATTGAACCTAATTTTTTAAAAGCTCCATCAATTAAACCGGTCGTTAATACTGTCGGTAGTGGAGATTCCATGGTTGCTGGCTTTATTGATGAATATATAAACTCAAAAGATGTTTTAAGAGCGTTTAGAAAAAGTGTGGCAACTGGCAGCGCTACTGCTTTCTCTGAAGGCCTTGCCACAAAGATTGAGGTTGATGAAATCTTAGAAAAGATGGAATAGAAGTAAAGGAGATTTGAATGAAAATTACAGATTTATTGCGTAATGAAACCATCGCAATTGACGTAAAGGCTACATCAAAAGAAGACGTCATTAAACAAGCTGTAGCATTAATTGGAAGATCAGGTGCTATATCTGATTTAGAAGTGTATGAAAAAGGTGTTTTCAAAAGAGAAGAAGAATCAACAACTGGAATTGGGGAAGGAATAGCTATTCCTCATTGCAAAAATGATGTAGTTAAGAAACCAGTTTTAGCTGCTATGGTAATTCCTGATGGTGTTGATTACGCATCTATTGATGGTGAACCTGTAAAATTACTATTTTTAATTGCTGCCCCAAATACTGAAGATAATGTTCATCTTGATGTTTTAGCTAGACTTAGTGAAATGTTAATGAATTATGAATTTTGCGAAAAACTAATGGCTGCCAAAGATGCAAAAGAATTCTTGCAAATTGTTGACGAAAGTGAAAGTGGAAAGATTGAAGAAGAAAAAGCTGAAGTAAGTGAAAAGTTCCCAAGAGTTTTAGCTGTTACTGCTTGTCCTACAGGTATTGCTCATACTTATATGGCTGAGGAAGCATTGAAGAACAAAGCAAAAGAAATGGGTATTAGTATTAAGGTTGAAACTAATGGTTCTGGTGGTGTTAAGAATTTATTAACTGATGAAGAAATTGAACATTGTGAAGGTGTAGTTGTTGCTGCTGACACAAATGTTAATGTAGATAGATTTGCTGGAAAGAGAGTAGTACAAGTTGCTGTTGCAAAAGGTATTCATGAACCAGAAGAATTAATTAAAAAGGCATTAGATCCTACTACTCCAATCTTTAAAGCTGGAGAAGAAAGAGCAGCTAGTGGTTCAAAAGAAAAAGAATCAATCGGAAGACAAATTTATAAGCACTTAATGAATGGTGTTAGTCATATGTTACCATTCGTTATTGGTGGTGGTATCTTAATCGCTTTAGCATTTTTAATTGATACTATTGCTGGTAATGCTGGTGATGCAGCATTTGGTAGTGTAAATGCAGTTGCTGCTTGGTTTAAGACTGTTGGTGGTTATGCATTTAGTTTCATGGTATGGGTATTAGCTGGATTTATTGCTATGTCTATTGCTGGACGTCCTGGTCTTGCTGTTGGTATGGTAGGTGGCTATCTTGCTACTGTCACATTCAATATTGCTGGTAGAGATGATGCTACATCTGGATTCTTAGGTGGAATCGTTGCAGGTTTTGCTGCTGGTTACATTGTACTTGGCTTAGCTAAATTATTTAAGAAGATGCCTAAATCTTTAGAATCACTTAAACCTACACTTATTTATCCTATTTTGGGTATTTTGTGTATTGGTGCTGTAATGTATGTTGTAAATACTCCATTATTATATGTTAATATTGGATTCTCTAAATTCCTTAATTTCTTAAATGAACAAGGATTATTATTGTTATTATGTGCTTTACTTGCTGGTATGATGGCTATTGATATGGGTGGACCAATCAACAAAGCTGCTTATGTATTTGGTACTGCAATGCTAGCTACTGCAAGTCAACAAGAACCATCTGGATATGTTATTATGGCTGCTGTTATGGCAGGTGGTATGGTTCCTCCACTAGGAATTGCTTTAGCTTCTAATTTATTCCCTGCTAAATTCTCTAAGGATGAAAGAAAACAAGCTGCTGCTAACTACATTATGGGTGCATCATTCATCACAGAAGGTGCTATTCCATTTGCTGCTGCTGACCCAATTAGAGTTATCGTTTCTTGCGTTGCTGGTTCAATCGTTGCTGGACTTGGAACAGGTTTGTTTGGTGCTCAATTAATGGCTCCTCATGGTGGAATTTTCGTATTAGCTACAATTGGACCTAACTGGTTGAGTATCTTATTATACTTCTTATCAATTGTTGTTGGTGCATTTGTTACTGCTATGATTTTAGGTATTTGGAAACCAAATCATGCTAATCCAGAATTAGGTAGTTGGAAAGGTCTTCAAATCGGTAAGAAATAATAAAATTTGAAATACAATTAACATATATAAAAATAATTAATAATATTTAAATTAATAACATTAATAAGAAAGGATAAATAAACAATGAAAAGTTTTACTTATGTTATTCAAGATAAAGAAGGAATTCATGCACGTCCTGCTGGAATAGTTGTTGCTGAAGCTAAGAAGTACGCATCTACTGTTCAAATTGAAAACAAAGGAAAGAAAGCTGATTTAAAGAGAATCTTCGGTGTTATGTCTTTATGTGTAAAAAATGGTGAAGAAGTAAAGATTTATGTTGAAGGTGCTGATGAAGAAGCAGCTGCTCTTGCAATTGAAAAAGTATTCAAGGAGAATCTATAATTGTGAGAACATATAAAGGATTACGTGTTTTTGAAGGTTATGCTTTAGGTAAATTAAAAGTATATGAAACATTAAAGGTTGAAAAGATAGTTGGAATTGGAATGGATGAAGAATTCAAAAGATTTGAACAAGCAAGAGAAGAAACAATTCAAGCTCTTGATAAATCTTTTATGGAGACTTTATCAAAACTAGGCGAAGAAGAAGCTCAATTATTTGAAACTCATAAATTAATGGCAGAAGATTTAGATTTTGAAGATGCTGTTAAAGCTGAACTTATGGGTAATGTAAGTGCTGAGTATGCAGTTTTAAGAGCTGGTGAAGAGCTTGCTACGATGTTTTCATCTATGGATGATGCATACATGAAAGAGCGGGCAAACGATGTAAAAGAAGTTGCGAATAGAATAGTTAGCTTTTTAAAGAAAGAAGATAAAGGCTTTAATTTAACTGAACCATCAATCATTATTTGTGATGATTTACCATCATCAGAACTTATGAAGTTAGACAAGAATTTAATTCTTGGTATTATCTTTGTAAAAGGTGGAGCCAATTCACATGTTTCTATTCTTACAAGAATGCTAGAAATTCCTGCAATTTGTAGCATTGAAGATTTAGAAGTTACTAAAGATTTAGATGGTGAATATTCAATTCTTGATGCAAGTGGTGCTCAGCTTTTAATTGGACCTGAAATGAAGTCTATTACTCTTTATGCTCAAAAGAAGAAGGAATATGAAGATAATAAAGAAAGATTAAAAGCATTCAAAGGTAAACCAACTCTAACTAAAGATGGAAAGAAGACAATGATTTATTCAAATATTGCATCTTCCTTCGAAGCAGAAAATGCAATTAAGAACGATAGTGAAGGTATTGGTTTATTTAGAAGTGAATTCATCTATTTAGATAGTAAAGATTATCCAACAGAAGATGAACAATTCGAACATTACAAGAGAGTTGTTGAAGAGATGAAGGGAAAAGAAGTAATTATCAGAACACTTGATATTGGTGCTGATAAGAAGATTGATTACTTTGATCTTCCTGAAGAAGAAAATCCTGCATTAGGATTTAGATCAATTAGAATATGCTTAAAGAGACCTGAAATCTTTGCAACTCAATTACAAGCTCTTTATAGAGCTAGTCATTATGGTAATTTAGCTGTAATGATTCCAATGATCATTAGCGAAAGTGAAATTGATTTTGTTCATGAGATGTGTGACCTTGCAAAAGATAATTTAAGAAAAAGAGGTTTACCATTCAATGAAAAGATGAAGATAGGTATTATGGTTGAAACGCCATCTGCTGCAATTATGAGTGATGTATTTGCGAAGAAAGTAGATTTCTTCTCAATTGGTACAAATGACTTAAGTCAATATACACTTGCAATTGATAGAGTTAATCCTAATTTAACTGCTAACTTCAACCCTCGCCATCGTTCAATCTGTAGATTTATTAAGATGGTTTGTGAGAATGCTCATCAAGAAGGAATTACAGTTGGTATTTGTGGAGAACTTGCAAGAGATGAAATTATGCTTCCATTCTTCTTGAAGATTGGAATTGATGAATTGTCTGTTTCACCTGCTTATACTTTATCACTTCGTGAGCAAATATCTAAAATTGATACTAATGATGTAGATGTTGATAAGTACATTTATTAGGTGTATTTATATATAACATGTTATAATGCCCAGTTAGAAATTGAGATTCTAGCTGGGTTTTATATTGTTTGAATTGGTAAAATTAGTTTGATAATTGAGATAAGAGTTATTATTTATTGACAAAGCTAATGAAAAACCATCTAATTTCATTAGTTTTGTCAAAAGGAAAAATAATTGATAAAAATAACAATTGATATTTTGAATATAAATTATTGTTTTATTAAAAAAAATTATTGTTATTATTGACTAATAAAATATCTAAGTATATAATGTTATTAGTTAGTATGTGCTAACTTGCAATACTGACTAATATTTTTTAGATTATAGGTTAGTATAAACTAACTAATAATCAGAAGAGAGGTTACTATGCCATTAATATTAGCACCTGAAAATACCGAACTAAGAATTGTGAAAGTAATGATTTCAGATGAAAAGACAAAAAGACATTTAGAGAATTTAGGTATTCTTATAAATCGAAACATTATTATTTTATCTAGACAAAATGGTGATATCATTGTCAAGGTAAAAGATGGAAGGCTTGCAATTAATAGAGAAACTGCTGAAAAGATACATGTAGCATAAAGGAGGAAGTATGACAAAGTATTTAAATGAATTTGCCGTTGGAGAAGTTGGCAAAATTGTGAAAGTTGAAGCAGAAGGAAAAATTAAAAGAAGATTGTTTGATATGGGAGTTACTCCAGGAGCTGAAGTAAGACTTGTAAAGTTTGCTCCACTTGGAGATCCTATCGAGGTTAATTTAAGAGGCTATGAATTATCTTTGAGAAAAGATGAAGCAAGCAAGGTTATTGTGGAGGTGAAATAAAATGAAATTTGCATTAGCTGGTAATCCTAATTGTGGGAAAACCACATTATTCAATTCATTGACAGGAGCTACTGCTCATGTTGGTAACTGGCCTGGTGTTACAGTTGATAAAAGAGAAGGTCAATATAGAAAGTTAGAAGAAAAAGTTGATATCGTTGACTTGCCTGGTATTTATTCTTTATCACCATATACTCCAGAAGAAATTATTTCTAGAAATTATATATTAGATGAAAAACCAGATTGTGTTATCAATGTTGTAGATGCTACAAACCTTGAACGTAATTTATATCTTACAACTCAATTGTTAGAAATAAAGGTTCCAGTAGTTGTATGTTTAAATATGATGGATTTAGTAAAGACTAGTGGTAGACAAATTAAATCTGATGAATTAGAAAAAGTATTAGGTGTTAAGGTTGTTGAAATATCTGCTTTAAAGAGTGAAGGCTTAGAGAATTTAATGAGGATTTCTTATGAAGAAGCTAAAAAGGAAAGAGAAGCAAAATCGGTTTTAGTTGATTTTCCATTCTATAAAGTAGTTGAACAAGTAGAAGAAGAGCTTGAAACGAAGATGGTCAATAATCCTTTATTCCATGCAATTAAATTATTAGAAAATGATCAAGTAGAAGTTGAAAGTCATCCTGAAGTAGTAAAGGGTGTTGCACAATTAAAAGAGAAATATGAAGATAAAGAATTTGATGGTGATTTTGAAGCAATAGTAGCAGATGCTAGATATAGATATATCACTAAGAATTTTGCTAGTAGTATTGTGAAAGCTGAAAATGAAAAAGTAATCACTAAATCAGATAAAATTGATAAAGTGTTAACTCATAGAATTTGGTCTATTCCAATTTTCTTAGTTATTATCTTCTTAGTATTTCATATTGTATTCTCAGAAGATTTATTCTTCTTAAATGCAATATTTGGACTTGAAATAAATAATGAAGCAGTAATCAATTTCTTTACTGGAATGGGTGCTAGTTTTGATGAAGTCACGAATGAACTTATTCCACTGGCAGGGCTTCCATCTCCTGGTGTGTTCTTGCAAAGCTGGATGGGCTTCTTGACAGGAGGTTTGAAAGATTTGTTTAATGGCTTTATGCCTGAAGGAACTTGGTATACTGGCTTTGTTGTTGATGGTTTATTAACTGGTTTAGATTCTATATTTAGTTTTTTACCTCAAATCTTATTATTATTCTTATTCATTTCTATTCTAGAAGATAGTGGATATATGGCACGTGTTGCCTTCATTATGGATAGAGCGTTTAGAAAATTTGGTTTGAGTGGAAAATCATTCATTCCACTATTTATGGGCTTTGGTTGTTCTGTGCCAGCAATGATTGCTGCTAGAACATTAGAAAATGAAAAAGAAAGAGATATGACAATTAGATTAACACCATTCTTTAGCTGTGGTGCTAAAGCACCAATCTGGGCAATGCTTGCAGTTGCTGTTAGTGGTGCTGTTTGGGGTGATATCTTCGTATTCTTTATGTATTTATTAGGTATTGTTGTAGCAATTGTTGCATCAATCATTATGAAAATCTTTAGTAAGAATTATGAAGTACCACCATTCATTATGGAATTACCTGCATATCATGCTCCACAATTTAGAAATTTGATGGCTCATCTTTGGGAGAAATTTAAACACTTCATTTATAAAGCATCTACAATTATTACTGCTTCAATCGTACTTATTTGGTTCTTATCAAGCTATGGCTGGGCATTCTGGGAAGGTATGGTTGAAATTGAAGACAGTATGTTAGCTGATGTTGGTAGAATATTTGCATATTTCTTCTATCCATTAGGTTGGAGTCAAGGTGCAGATGGTTGGAAATTCTCAGTTGCTAGTGTTACTGGATTAATTGCAAAAGAAGATGTAGTAACAACAATGGCACAATTAGGTTTATGTGATGAAGCTGGTGAAACAATATTATTTAATATGACTAATTCAAAAATATTCGCTTTTGCTACATATAATCTATTCACATTCCCTTGTTTTGCAGCTATTGCAACTGCAAAATCTGAAAGCAGTAAAAAAGCATTCCCAGTTACATTATTATTCTGGTTCTTTGGTTCTTATGTGATTTCACTAATTGTATACTTAGTTGGTTTATTATTTGAAGTTCATTTGCTATTAGGTCTATTAGTACTTGCTATTATTGGTTGTTCTATCGTCTTAACTGGATACTTAGTTTCAAAAAGAAACCAAAAAAAGATCTTGGCATAATTAGAAATAATTAAATAAAAAGAAGATTTTATTATGGAATGGTTTGAACCCTTAATTGCTATTGGAGCACTTTCCTTAGTGATAGTGCCAATCATTATTAGAATAAGAAATAAGAAAATGGGTAAATCCAGTTGTGGATGTAGCGATTGTGATTGTTGTTCTAAAAAGAAAGACTGTTTAAGTAATTTTAAAACATATTTGAATAGTGAAGAATTCAATCAAGAAAAGAATAAATTAAAAACTAGAAACATATTAGAAATCCAAGAATCAAAATAAAAAGCATTATTAAATAAAAATAAATAATATTTATTAAAAATAAATATTTATTTATGCTACTCATAAAAGAAACCTTAGGCAAAAGATATAATTATAGTTTATAATCATGTTTTGTCTTAGGTTTCTTTTATTATTGAATCAATCTTAATTTTAAGCACTTTCAATAATCAATTTAATTGACATTTGCATGAAAAAAGAATAAAATGATAATGTATAAAAAGGCGCTTAATTTATTATGTGCATAAAAAAATGATTTAGATATTAAAAATATTTGGAGGAATAAAATGAAAAAAGAAGATTTAAAGAAGTATGGTATTAATGATGTTCAAGAGATTTATTATAATCCTTCTTATGAACAATTATTCAAGGATGAAATGAATCCAAATCTTGAAGGTTTCGACAAAGGTACACTAACTGAACTTGATGCTGTTAATGTTATGACTGGTATTTATACTGGACGTTCTCCTAAGGATAAATACATTGTTATGGATGAAAACAGTAAAGACACTGTTTGGTGGACAACTGATGCTTATAAGAATGATAATCATCCAATGAGTGAAAGTGTATGGAAAGAAGTTAAAGCATTAGCTCAAAAGCAATTATCAGGAAAGAAGTTATATGTTGTTGATGCTTTCTGTGGAGCTAATAAAGACACAAGAATGGCAGTTAGATTCATTATGGAAGTTGCATGGCAAGCACATTTCGTAAGAAATATGTTTATTAAGCCAACTGATGAAGAAGAAGCTAACTTTGAACCTAACTTTGTTGTTTATACAGCATCTAAAGCAAAAGTAGATAATTATAAAGAATTAGGCTTAAATAGTGAAACATGTGTAGCATTTAATATTACTTCACGTGAACAAGTAATTTTAAATACTTGGTATGGTGGTGAAATGAAGAAAGGTATGTTCTCTATGATGAACTACTATTTACCACTTCAAGGTATTGCTGCTATGCACTGCTCAGCTAATACAGATATGGAAGGAAGGAACACAGCTATTTTCTTCGGTCTATCAGGAACTGGTAAGACTACACTTTCAACTGATCCTAAGAGATTATTGATTGGTGATGATGAACATGGTTGGGATGATAATGGTGTATTCAACTTTGAAGGTGGATGCTATGCTAAAGTTATTAACTTAGATAAAGATAGCGAACCTGATATTTATAATGCAATTAAGAGAAATGCATTACTTGAAAATGTAACAGTTGATAAAGATGGTAAGATTGATTTCGCTGACAAGAGTGTTACTGAAAACACACGTGTAAGTTATCCAATCGATCATATTAAGAATATTGTTCGTCCAATTTCAAGTGCTCCTGCTGCTAATAATGTTATTTTCTTATCAGCTGATGCATTCGGTGTTTTACCTCCAGTTTCAATTTTAACACCTGAACAAACTCAATATTATTTTTTGAGTGGATTCACTGCAAAACTTGCTGGAACTGAACGTGGAATTACTGAACCTACTCCAACTTTCTCTGCTTGCTTTGGTCAAGCATTCTTGGAATTACATCCAACTAAATATGCTGCTGAATTAGTTAAGAGAATGGAAGCTAATGGTGCAAAAGCATACTTAGTTAATACTGGTTGGAATGGAACTGGTAAACGTATCTCTATTAAAGATACAAGAGGTATTATTGATGCTATTCTTAATGGTGATATTAAGGGTGTTGAAACTAAGAAGATTCCTTACTTTGATTTCGAAGTTCCAACTACTTTAAAGGGTGTTGATACTAATATCTTAGATCCTCGTGATACATATGAAGACAAAGCTGAATGGGATAAGAAAGCTAAAGATTTAGCTGGAAGATTCATTAAGAACTTTGCAAAATATGAAGGTAATGCTGCTGGTAAAGCTTTAGTTAAGGCTGGACCAAAGCTATAATAAATTTAATAAATTTACTAAATTTAAAAAATTATAAATATATAAGACATTTATAAAAAGATTTATCCAAATTTATTTAGTAATAATTGAAATTGACAGTAAAGAAGAGTATAATTCTATTATAATAAAGAGGTATGAATATGATATTTTTAAAAGGAGTTCTCAAAAGACCATTAACTATATTTTTTATTATAGTCATTATTTTTGCTCTTGGATTATATTTTACTGGTCAAATGCCAATTAATTTACTTCCTGATTTACAATTTCCATATTGTGCTATAAAGACAGTGTATGTTGGTGCAAGTGCTAAAGAGATTGATGAGACAATAACTTCAAAAATTGAAGCAGCTGTTTCAACACTTCCTACTCTACATTCATTAGAAACTACATCTGTTGATAATGGTAGTGTTCTGATTTTACAATTTGATTATGGAACAAAGAATGATGAATTAGTAACTCAAGTTAAAGAAAGATTGGATTCAGTTGATTTACCTTCTGGTGCTAGTAGTCCTGAAGTTATAACTGTCGATTTTAATGGTACAGCAATGGCTACCTTTGCTTTCTATTCTGAAACTAGTGATATCGATGATGTATATGACGATGCAAAAAGATTTAAAGATAGTTTGTCTAAAATTGATGGTGTTGGTCATGTTGATTTAATTGGTGCACCAAATAAAGAAATAAAAATAGAACCCTATAATGGTTTAGAAATTATTAGTGGTGCAATTGTACAAGCAATTGCAGCTGATAAAGAATTAGATATTCCAATAGGTGATATTTATGAAAATGGAAATAAGATATCAATTAATAATCATTCTAAGATTAATTCAATTGAAGATCTTAAAAATTATTCATTAGCTCTTCCTGTTAGTGATGCCTATGTAAATGCATTTAAGTTTATTAATGATGCTTTAAAATATATTGATAAGCTTAGTACTACGGATTTAGAAAAATTACATGATGTTGCTCTTGATATAAAAGCGATAATTGATGAAATAGAAGAAGAAAATAATATTTTGCGCTTAAAGGAAAGAGCAGAATTAATGTTTCAAATCGAACCATTTATTCCTTTAATTGAAAATAATAATTCATCTAGTTTGAAACTTCTTTATTCTACTTTGTTAAGTGGTTTTTTAGAAGATGAAACATTCATCAACATGACTGATGAAGAAATTGGTGAAGTCGCTAAGAATTATAATTTATCAAATGAGTTATTAATATGGTTAAGAAATAATGGAAAAATTATTAACATAAGCGATTACGAATATGCTGAAACTAAACATAGTGAATATGTTGGTAAAAGCTATGCTTATTATAAATGGCAAGAAATCATTGTAAGAGATAGAAAAACGAAAGAAGATGAAATGGAAGACGCACTAAATCAAGCTCGTGCTCAAGCTTTGGTAAGTGGTGGAATTGTTAATGAAGATGATTATAAAGTAAAATATAGTGATGAAGATTTTACTAATTTGTTTTTTGAATTAGGATTATTGCAAAATGAAGATGAAGCAAAAGCTAATTATTATAAATTTGATGATGCTATTAAAATAATACACATAAGTAGATATGTTAATTCTTTAAAATATAATGATATTATTAATAAGAAAGAAAACAATATAAATCTTACAAATATGGATTATGCATCTCTATTTATTCCGACATTGATTAGTGTAGCAAGTGAACTTTTTAATAATCAAGATGAATTATTATCAATTTTCTCAAAGATAATTGATGTAGTAAGAGATGATAATTTTGAAGCTGATTATGGAAAGATTTATGAATTCAAACAAAATCATGAACATCTAGAAAAAGAGAAGAATAGTTTAGGTGTTGAGACGGGAAAGTTCATTCTAGTCGGTGATTATATTGAAAGTGAAGAATTAGTTAATTTGGTTAATTCATTAGAAATATCTAAAAAATTACCAATCAAATTAACTAATGAGCTTGTTTCATTCTTTAGATATTTAAGCTTTAATGAAACTAAAGCATACATTAAATTAGATGATGTAGCAAGTATTTATCTATCATATGAAAGTGATACTTTTGCATCTTTCAATGGTAAACGTTCAATTCAAGTTGAAGTATTTGGTAATAGTGGTTCCAATTCAACATCTATTGTGAAAGAATGTGTTAAAAGACAGAATGAATTTAAATTTGAAAAAGCAAATAATGCACATATTGAGATGCTTTATAATCAAGCATCATTTATAAGCGATTCTTTATCTAATGCCTTAATATCCTTAATTATTGGTGGTATTTTAGCTATTATTGTAATTTATTTATTCTTATTTAAAGTTAGATCATCACTAATTATTTCAATATCAATGCCACTATCAATTCTCGCTACATTGATATGTTTGTATTTGATGGATGTAACACTTAATATGGTTTCAGTTGGTGGGCTTGCTGTTGGAATCGGAATGCTAGTTGATAATTCGATAGTGGTACTAGAAAGTATTACAAGTGAAAGAGAAAAAGGATTAGATGCAAAAGAAGCAGCTTTGTCTGGTACAAAGCTAGTTATGGGCTCATTGATTGGATCAACTTTGACTTCAATTTGTGTCTTTTTCCCAATTCTATTAATCAAAGGTTTAACTAGAGAAATCTTTAGAGATTTATCTTGGGCAGTTATCTTGTCACTTACCTTCTCTCTTTTTGTTGCAATTTTTGTAATTCCAACACTTTATGCTTTTGTTTATAAAACAGACGAAGTAATAAGTGAAAAAAGACAAAGAAGAATTGATAGAAGAAAAGACAGACTTGATAGATTTAAGAATTGGTATAAGAGAATATTAATTGCTTCACTAAAAAAGAAAGGTTTAATAATTTTATCAAGTATTGGTATATTTGTTTTATCTATTCTTTTAATATTTACTTTTAAAATTGAATTCTTACCTTCAATTGATCAGGGTGAAATTCAAATTGATTTCAAATTTAAAGCAAATGATAGTTATGAATATTGTGAAGAAAAAGCAAATTATGTTTATCAATTAATTGTTAATAATATCGATGAAATTGATAAGATTAATTTAGATGTTTCATATTCAGGATATCTTAATACTAATAGATCTTGTAGGATTAGTGTTTATTTAAAATCTAAACATAATAATACCAAAAATACATTAGAAGAAATAAGAGAATTACTTCAAGATAATTTTGATCTTGATTTCCAAATCATTGAAATTGATGGTGTTGTAGCTACACTTACAGGTGGTCAAATATCTGGTGTGAGTGTCAATATCTATGGTGATGATTTGAATGATTTAAAGGAAGCAGTAAATAAAATTGAAGAAGAAGTATTAAAAAATGATGGAATCAAGAATGTTAGTGATAATTTAATCGGTACTTCAAAATCTTATTCTCTACATTTTGATAAAGAAAAGATTAATGAATATAATTTAGATTATCAAACTATTCTTGCTACTATGCGGATTGGTATTTCTGGTTATGATGTGAGTGTAATGAATTTAGATGATGATGAAGTAAATATCAATATATCCTTCAGTGATAATACCATCGGAGGTTATTATGAAGATTTTGCTCATTTTGTCATTGGATATAATGATAATTATAATCCTATTTATATGAGTGATGTATGTGATATTACCTTAGAAGAAAATAGTAGTATGATTAGAAAATCAAATGGTAAAAATGTAGCAAGTATTTCTGTTGAATCATTTGGTATAGATACTAATACAGCTACAAATTTATTAATAGATTCAAGTAAGAATGTATTAAAAGAATATGATGGATTCTATTATCAATCAAGTGGTGTGTCATATTATTTAACAGATGCATTTAGAGGATTAATAATAGCATTAATTATTTCATTTGTTTTATTAATTATAATTCTTGCTTGTTTATTTGAATCTTTGAGAAAACCATTAATCATTATTTTCTCATTCCCATTTGCTTTTGTTGGTGCGTTCTTAATGATTCTTATTACAAGAATATCATTAAATGTTGTATCATTCATTGGCTTGATTATGCTTCTTGGAGTTATTGTTAATGATGCAATAATCTTGAATGAAAGAATAGACCAATTAAGATTAGTTTGTGATGATCCTAAAGAAGGGATTGTTGAGGGATGCATGGAACGTATTAGGGCTGTCTTTTTAACAACACTTACAACGGTCCTTGCTTTAATTCCGATGGCGCTTGGACAAGGAAAGGGAGGAGCATTAATGCAACCTTTAGGAATTGTTGCTATTGGTGGACTATTTATTGGGGCTATAGTAACGCTTGTGTTAATCCCATGTGTTTATGCTGCAATTTATAGAATTAAATAGAAAAGAGAATAAACAATGAAAATCAAAATAACAGTAATGAAACAAACTATTTATGAAGATCTAATGGAAATGTATGAAAACAAAATAGAACATGCCTGTTTAGAAAAGATAGGTAATGTTTATTATACTGATGGAATAAAAAAACCAGATGGAATGTGTGATAGTGCATGGGAAACAATAATGCCATTTGCAAAAGATCTAATAAACGGAAAAGACAATTTTTATGATGGTTGGATGAGAAATAAAAAAAGTGCAATGTTATCATGTAATGATGGCTTTAGACCTGTTAGTTTTTATATTGAAGTAGTGGAATAAAAATTGTTTATAAAAATAAATTGGAAATATTAATTAAAGTGATATAATCGATACACTCCCCATTATGGAGACAAAGATTATATCACTTTTTATTGCTTTAATTTGTATTTGTAATTATTTAAAAAAATATAATTTTACCTCTTGACAGTGCTTGTTTTAACATGTATAATGCTCTTACCTTTTTTTCTATAATAGGAAGAGAGGAGAAAAAACAAAAATTAAAATTTAAAAAAAATATTAAAAAAATGTGAATGTGACATTTTTGGTACATGTAAATTGTTATAATGGTATAGGAATCAAATTAAATAACTAGTACTCCCGTTTTAGTTTTAATTTGATTCTCTTTTATTCACTTTTTTTGATTATGTTATTTTATAAAAATATTATAAAAAGGAGATTAAAAGCAAAAGAAAGAAGAATTAGAAAAATAGATTGTTAGTTTATTGTTAATGTTTATTTAAATTAATCTTTAAAAATAAAACCATAAGGAGGCATATGGCATATGACAAATAAGATTCTTAATTTAATTGATAAGATGATTGAAAAGACTCCTAGTAAACGTGTTACTATTGGAAAGATTGTGAAAGAAACTGGACTTGCAAAAGATAGTGATGATTTTGAAGACACTGTTGAAATGTTTAAAGATTGTGGCTTTAGTGTAGTTGATGATTATTATGATGATGTTGAAGAATGCGAAAGTAATGAATTTGATGAATGTATTGATGAATTAAAAACAATTATTAATGAAGAAGAGGAATTTGAAGAACAATTAACTAACAATGATATTTTAAAATTTGAAGAAGATATATTAAAAGATGTTAACAATCTTTGCCTTGCTAAGAAAAGAAGAATAACAGATGCTCATAGTGGTATCTTAGAATCATTAAGAGATTATGAATTATTATCTAGAGATGAAGAAAAAGAAGAAGCTTTCATTTATCAAGAAGGATTAAACACTAAGATTTTATTAGAAAAGATTTCAATGAACAATGGTGAAATTAGTCCTACTCTTAGTGAAAAATATAAACAAATTATTGAGCGAGGAGAAGAAGCAAGAGATATATTATATAATCATAATCAAAGATTAGTATATAGTATTGCGAAAAGGTTTGTTAATCGTGGCTTAGATATTGATGATCTATTCCAGGTTGGTGGTATGGGCTTACTTAAAGCAATTGAGAAATATGACCCTAATAAAGATAATAGATTGTCTACCTATGCAACATACTGGATTAGACAAGCAATTCAACGTCATATTGGTGAATGTGGTTATATGATTAAACCTTCTACACATTTATTTGAAGATAAATTAAAAGTTGTAAAAGTAATTAATGAATTAACAATTAAATTAGGTAGACCTCCACTACCTGAAGATGTATCTAAAATATTAGGTATGAGTTTAAAGAGAGTTAATAGAATCTTTAATAATGATTATCTATGTTCATCTTTAAATGATATTTGTTGTGATGATGATACTGAAAAATTAGATTTCATTATGGATCAGGATACTGATAATCCATATGATTATAGCTGTAAATTTGAAGAAAATGAAAGACTAAATCAAGCATTTAGTTTGTTATCTGAACGTGATTTATCTATCTTAAAGATGAGATTTGGTCTTGATGGAATGAAGGAAATGACATTATGTGAGATTGCGAAAATCTATGATATGAGTGATGAAGGTATCAGACAAAACATTAAACGTAGTTGTAAAAAGATAAAAGATTATATTGAATATAATACAACTGAATGTAATTTGTAATAATAATCATTTATAATTCTCCTGTTAGAGTTTTACATTTTATTTGATGTAAAACTCTTTTTGAATATTAAAAATTTCCGTTTTATTGACTATTTTTATTAGATTTATTATAATCATATTATGAAAAATCAAGAGGTGCTAATATGTCTTTTGAAAGCAAAAAACTATCAATTGTAAGAATTTATGAGGTTCTAAGAAAGCATAGTGATGAAAATCATCCATTAAAATATGCTGATATTCAAGATTATTTATTAAATGATTTTGGAATAGATCTTGAAAGAAAAGCAATTGCAAGGAATATAAACATGCTGATTGAAGCTGATTATGACATAAAAAAAGATGGTAATGGAGTGTATCTATTAAACAATTTTGATGAATCAGAGCTAAGAATGTTAGTGGATTGTGTGTTCTGCTGCCGTCATATTCCTGATAATTACACGAGAGATTTGATTGAAAAGCTAATGAATCTTGGCAGTGAACACTTCAAAAAGAATGTGAAAATAGGAAATATTCGACTAATAAAAGAATGGGATAATACCAATAATAAAGACCTTTTTGATAATATTGAGAAGGCTGATCGTGCTATTGTTGAGAAGAAAGTCATCAATTTTAAATATAATAAGTTTGGTACAGATGGTAATTTAAAGCAAGCTAATTATCATTATCTATCTCCTTATGTTGTTGTACTTCATAATCAACGTTATTATATTATGGGTTATGAATCTTATAAGGAACAAATAACTTTCTTTAGATTAGATCGAATAACCGATATGATTGTGAAAGAACCAGGTACTACTCATAAAATTTATAAAGAGATATTTGATATACCTGATTATGAAAGAGGTATTAATTTTAAAGAATTATCAACTGGTAGACCATATTTCTATAATGACAAATTAGAAAATATTGTATTTAAATTGAAGAACAATGATAATGCAATTGATCAAGTAGTAGATTGGTTTGGTACTGGTGCTAGATTTAGTAACACAAATGATGACTGGCTTACAGTAACAATCAAAGCAAGTCCAAAAGCTATGAAATATTGGGCTTTGCAATATGTTGATATTGTGAAAATTGTAGAGCCAACAATATTAAAAGAAGATATCGAAAAATCTTTAAAAGCTGGATTAGATAATTATGCAAATAAAATTGATAAAGAACATACATTAAATAACAATTCACAAAGTGATTTATCATTGAATGATTTTACACTAGATGATTTATAATTATGTTTAATTATTAATTAAACTCCTGATGAAATATATAAAAATATCTCTTCAGGAGTTTTAATCTATTATTTACCATTTGCATAAAAAATGATAAAATGAATTTATTAAAGGTGAAACTATGGTAAAAGATTTTTTAAAACAATTCTTTTTAGAGACTTTTAAAAGAAGAGAAAAAGAAGAATACCAAGATTTAATAGCAATGAATCGTAAAACTAATTATCCTTGGTTTTATTTAAGAATAATTGTTTTTATTATTATTCCTATTAGTTTTCTTACTATTCTTTTTCATGTTTTTTATTTGTCAACAAATATTATTATTTTAATATATGGAGCTATTTTTATTTCCTTTGCACTTTTTATATTATTATATGAATTAATTAAAACAAGAGAAATAACCTTTCTTCAAATAATGTTAATCATATTATTTTCAGGTTTAATAATAACGCCACTTGTTTCTTTTTTTTATTGTTATATACCAGTCAAAGGAGATTTCTTAGAAAGTGTTAGAGCAGGTACTATTGAAGAGATAGCAAAAGGGATTGTTGCTTGTTTGTTAATTTATTTCATTAATAAACAAAGAAAGAAAAAAGAAAAGAACAAATTAACAAATTTGAATGCTTTGTTAATTGGTGCAAGTTGTGGTGTTGGTTTTGCTATTGGTGAGAATTTTGCTTATTTCCTTGCTGAATACATAAAATCATTTGAAGTCATCCGTTTAACATTCTCTCGAGGGTTTGATGCTTTATGCACACATTTATTCTGGACAGGTATCATTGCATATTTCTTTAATAAATTTAATAAACCATTAATAAATTTTAGATTTTATTTAGCAGTTTTATTAATGATGTTAATTCATACAATCTGGGATATTAATACTATTGTTATAATTAGTGATGAAATATATTTGATTATTAAAACTATTATATTAATTATTTATGCTATTCTTTCATTCATTTATTTAATATCATTAATTAAAAAAGAAGAAGGAATTATTGATTCTTGCGTTAGTCAAAATATTGAAATAATACCGTTAAAACGTTTAATTACAGTTGGCTGTTTATTATTACTTTCTTTTAATTCTATTCTTTATCTTTTTATAAGTGATGATTATAAAACGATATTATATGAATATAATATTGAAAGAATTGAATATCAAATGACAAAAGATGAATTCATTGATTATATTCAAGATGGTCATCATTTTGAAATTGATCGAAATCATCCATTCAATGCTGATGCTTCAGATTGTATTAAATATTATATAGATGGTAAGCTTGTAACCTTATATGAATATGAGAATTTTGATGATTACATGCTTGAATATGTATTTGTAAGAAGTGATGATGACAATTTCAAACTTGATTCAGTTATGGTTTGGCTTGATGATTATGTTATGACAGAAGAATATTTAGTTGATGAAGAAAGTGATGAATTATTAATATATTATCCAATCGAGTTTAATGGTAGTGATTATATTTTAAGAAATGGAGATATCTATATTAAGGAATATGATATTAGCTATCATCTAGCTTTTTATTGCTTCATTATAAGTAGTGTTATGATAATAATGTTTAATATTGCTTTTTGCGTATTTTATAAAAATAAAGGAGAAAAAAATGAAATATAGAAATATTATAACAGCCATAGGATATATGGTAATGGGTTTACTTTGCATAATTTTTAAAGAAGAAATAATTAAAATTGGTTGTACTATCTTTGGTATAATTTTAATTATTGAAGGTGTGCTTTTATTTTATGGTAATAAAATATATGGAATAATTATGATAGCTATTGGTATAATAATGATTATTTTTGGTTTTGCTATCACAAAAATTGTTCTTTATGTTGTTGGTGCTTTACTTATCTTTTATGGCATTTCTAATATTGTATTATTATTCAAGCAAAAAGCTATATCAATAAAGTTATTACTTATGCCGATTGGGCAAATATTAATTGGTAGTTGCTTTGTATTCTATCAAGCATTATCAATTGAATGGATGTTTTATATTATTGGTGCATTATTAATTATTGAAGGATTAATTGCATTATTAATTAATCTAATTATTGTAAAATAATTATTATTGTAAAATAATTATTGTAAAATAAGGTGAAATTATGTCTATTAAATTATCTACACTTTATTCATTACTTCATGATAATGAATTGTTTGAAATAAAGAATAATAAATTTATTAAAGAAATTGAAACGAAAATAAGCGAAGATATCACTATCAGTGATATCAAAGATTATGATTGTGATTTAAAATTAATATTTATATCAAGTGGTGGAAGTGAAGGATTATTTTTAAATAATTATAAATACTTAAAACCACCTATTTATATATTAACATCAGGTGAAAATAATTCACTTGCTGCATCCTTAGAGATTCTAACATATTTAAATAATGAGAATGTGAAAAGCGAGATAATCCATGGTGATATCGATTATGTTGCACAAAGAATTAAAGCATTAGAACAAATTGAATATGTAAAAAGAAAAATGAAAGATTTAAATTTTGGTGTAATTGGTAAACCAAGTGATTGGCTGATTGCATCTATTCCTAATTATCTTAATGTAAAAGAAAAATTTGGTATTAATTTAATTGATATTGATATTGATGAATTAGTTAATAATTATAATAGAAGTGATCTATATAATAATTTAAGTGATAAATTATACAATACTAATTATGATAAAAAATTTGATAGAATTGAAATTAATAAAGCAGAAAATGTAAATAAAGCATTAATGAAAATAGTAGATAAATATAAATTAAATGGTTTAACAATTAGGTGCTTTGATTTATTATCTAAGATTAATACAACGGGATGTTTAGGAATAGCACAATTAAATGATTTAGGAATTTGTAGTAGCTGTGAAGGTGATATCATGGGTTTAATTACTATGATGATAGCATCATTAATCACTAAGAAAGCAACATTTTTAGCTAATCCATCCAGAATTGATCCAATTAAAAATGAAATAGTATTTGCTCATTGCACTGTTCCATTTTCAATGCTTGATGATTATGAATTTTGTACACATTTTGAATCTAAAATAGGACTTGCAATTAGAGGCAAGATGAAAGAAGAAGATGTCACAATATTTAGAATTGCTAGTGACTTAAAGAGATATTTTGTAAGTGAGGGTAAAATCATCAATAATTTAAGAGAAGATGGTTTATGTAGAACACAAATAAAAATCAAATTCGAAGAAAACGTGAGTGAATTATTAACTAAACCATGTGGGAATCATCATGTAATCTTTTATGGTCATTATGCAAAAGCAATAAAAGATTTAATGGATGGAATATTATAAAAAATGTGGATATAAATCGTATAAAGATTTATATCCATTTTTTTAAATCTAATTATATAGTTAAAAATGCTAGAAAGACAAAAATAAAAAAAATATTTTTTTTAAAGTTTTTTTATTGTCTTTTTTGTGATAGAATGAAGGGTGACAAAAAGCGAGGTTTTATTATGAAAATTAATAAATTTGATTACCTTTATAATGATAATGATGGCTTAGGAAAAATAATTGATGTTAAAGGGAACAATGTTAATAATGAACAAACAGAATATCATGTTGTTTTCCCTCAAAAAGAATTAATTATAAATAATATTGATGATTATGGTTATTTAAATAATAATTTTGTGGAAAAGCTTATAAATGGTGAATACTCAATTGATTTTTCATATAATTCATCTGTTCGCGGCATGAATTATTTCGATGATAAAAGAATCATGGGGTTTAGCGTTGATTATAATCTAATAAAGGGTATGATTAGAGGAACAAAGGTATATAGTGTTTTTGTTGCTTTTTCAAAAGATAATAAAATCAGTGTTGAATGTACTTGTCCTTATTCTTTTCATTGTAAGCATGAAGCTGCATTCTTGGTATATATTAGAATCTTTTTAAAAGAAAATGTAAAAGCAATTGAGGAAAGAATTAAAATTATTGAAGAAGAAGGAAAAAGTGGAAGTAATAGAACATTAAAGCAAATTAATGAATCAAAAAATGAAATAATTGCAATGGTAGAAGAATATCGTAATAAACCAGTTGATGATAAATTCATTTCTTTTGCTTTTGGAATTAAAGATTATTTAGGTAATTTAAAAAGTGAAGAAAAGATTGATTTAATTGATAAATTATTCTTTTTAAGACAATATCAAATTTCTGTTTATTTCATTTATTTAATTCTAGTTTATTTAAATGATCATTTAATTGATTTTGATGAAGCTCTAAAAGATTTTAGTGAGTCACAAAAAAGATATGTTTATGATTGCTTGAATAAAATAAAAGCACAAACTAAATCTAGTTATATTTTTGATTATGATGGTCCATTATTCTTAAGTATCTATAATAATGATTATTATTCTATTATTGATATAATTGCTAAATGTTCATATTATAATTCTTTATTAGTTGCTTTGATTAAATATTTATCTAATAAAATAGAGGTTAGTGATAATAACAATACTAATATTATTAATATTTGTAAGATATTTAAAAGTACTAAAGCTTGCTTTGATGCAATTAAAGGTTATTTAAATAGATGTGATTATGGTACAATGAGAAAGATTGTGAAACGTATTGCTAGTAGAGATTTATTTGATGACTATACTAATCTTGATTATATTAATAGTTTAAGTGATGAAGAATTGTTTAAAGAGACAATTAAGATAGTTAATCCCAAAACTCAAATTGATTTTATTTTAAAAAATGATAAAAGATTTTATAACATTAATAAGCATGATACAATTGCTTTACTTTTCATTTTACATTGTGAAATAGAAAATAGAGGAAGTAGTGGTGTTGAAAGATTAATTAGATCATCAGAGGTATTAAGTAAATATTCATTCTTATTCGCTTTAGGAAATTATAGAATTACATATCGCGATTTTAGAATTTCTAGTGAAGAATTAAAAGAAAAGGATAGAGATTATATTGATAGCATTATTGATATCTTTGATATCAAATATCGTTTTAGTCATGATGAAAAAACAATAAAGAATACATATTATTTATTCTTTAATTTATTTGATGAATTAAATCAAATTGTGAAAATTGAAGAAACAGATGTAATTAATGTTGTCTCTTTAGATTTTATTAGAAAGCCTGAATTATCTTCATTATTGATTAGATATATTTATAATGAAATTAGAGAAAAGAAGAAAGAAGAATACGAAAATAACGAAAAAGCATTCCTTGATTTATTAATTGAAAAAAGAAGAAAAAAGCAAGATGAAGAGACTAGTCAATATCTAGATGAAGTTAGAATCACTTCTTTTTCATCCATTGTACCTGAAGAGAAAGTAAGACTTGAATATTATATTGAAGAACCTAATTTTTTAGGAATGAGTGAATATCAATTATCATTAAAGGTTGGTATTGATAAGATGTATAAAATTCAAAATATTACTAGATTCTTTGAAGATGTAAGGTTAAATAGATATGCTTCATATGGTAAAAAATTAGGTTTCCATCATGGTGTTAATAATTATGATTCTCCTCATGATAAAGTATTAAAATATTTAATTGGTGGAAGTAGAGAATCTGAATATGCAAAAAAAGCAATAGAATTATCTAAATATAATATTGATTATTTAATGGATAATTTAATTGGAGAGAAGATTTATCTTATAAGTAACATAATTAAGAATAATACAGGTAGAAATTATAATTATGAATATATGGATATTATTCAAGAAGGTTATATTGTAACTGATAAAGATTTTGATTTTCATGCTTCAATTGATAATGAATTTAATATTAGTTATTTTGATAATGTACCAAGAAATGTAATTCCTGGTAGTGATGCTTTATATGTTTTTTGTGACGGTTTTGTTTATAAATTAATTGATAAACAAAAACAAAATTTAGTTAATTTCTTAAATAAATTTAATGGAGCTAATATTAAGAAAAATTTACATAAATTTGTTGCTACTCTTTATTATGGTAATGAAGATATCATTTATTTAAATGATGAAATAAAAACTAAGTTCTTAGAAAAAGAAAGAATTATTCATTTATATTTTGATTATAATGATAAAAATATCAATGATAAAAATATCGTATTTAATTTAAAAATCTTTGATGGTAATGAAGAATTAATAAAGGATATCGATAAGCTTAGTTTAAATGATAAAGAACGAATAAATATTATTAGTGACTATTTAACATATTTAGGCTTTAAAGGTTCTAGCCTTTCTGGTGAAGATAAGATTTATAATTTTTTAAGAACTGATTTAAATCCATTAATGAGAGTATGTAAAGTATTTTTAAGTGAAGCAATTAAGAATACGAAAGTTGTTGATTTCCCTAAAGTTAAATATAGAATTCAATATGAAAATGATATGATGAGTGTCTTTATGCAGGAATCACAATTTAGTAAAGAAGAATTAAATGAAATCTTTAATAAGATTAAGAAAAAGAAGAAATATGTATTATTAAAAGATAATACAATTATTAATATTGATAATGAAAATGCTCAAAACTTCTTAGATATTATTAATGATTTTAAATTAGATGTTCGAAATTTAGAAAGACCTAAACCTCTTCCAATTTATCAAGTGCTTAAATCTTATGCATACAATGAGATGATTGAAGTAGATGATTATGCCTTAAAAATGATTGAAAGAATTGCTAATTTTAAGAATTATGAATTACCTAGTTTTAAAGGTAGTGATATACTTAGAAATTATCAATTAGATGGCGTTAAATGGTTAACAATTTTAAGCGGATATAAGATGGGTGGTATTCTAGCTGATGATATGGGACTTGGTAAGACACTTCAAATCATTGCGATGTTAAGAATTAATTATAAAGATGCTCCATCTTTAATTGTTTGCCCTAAGAGTTTAATCTTTAACTGGGTTAATGAATTTAAGAAATTTGATGATGATTCAACATTAAAAGTTATCTTTGGTAGTATTAATGATAGAAAGAATATGATTAATAATATAAAAGATAACGAAAGAATTATTTATATTACAAGTTATGATTCATTAAGAAACGATGTTGAAATGTACAAGTGTAATTTCCAATATATTATTTTAGATGAAGCACAAGCTATTAAGAATATGCAAACACTAAAATCACAAAGTGTTAAATTATTAAAAGGTGAAGTTAGATTCGCTTTAACAGGTACACCAATTGAAAATAATATCTTAGATTTATGGAGTATTTTTGATTTTGTTTTACCAGGATATTTCTGTGAAATAGGTGAATTTAAAGATAATTATGAACATGATAGTGGTTATGTGAAAAGAGTAGCAAGAAAGGTATCACCTTTCATCTTAAGAAGAAGTAAAAAAGATGTACTTAACGATTTACCTGAAAAATTTGAACGCATTATTTCAGTTGGACTTAAGGGTGAACAATTGAAGCTATATCATGCTTATATTGAAAAAGCTAAAGAAGCAATGGAAAATGAAGGCACTTTTGCAGTTTTACAATTCCTAACTAGACTTCGTCAGATCTGTGTTTCGCCTAAAACATTTATTGAAGATTATAATGGTGAAAGTGAAAAGATCGATTATGCTATTGAATTAATTAAGACTTATGTTGAAGAAGGTCATAAGATATTATTATTCTCTCAATTTGTTAGTGCTCTAAATATTATGAAGCAAGAATTGATAAAGAATAAAATTGATTTTCTAATGTTGACTGGAGAGACTAAAGCAATTGATAGAATTGATATGTGTAATGATTTTAATAAATCAGACTCTAAAGAAAAAGTATTCTTAATTTCATTAAAAGCTGGTGGTAATGGTCTTAATTTGACTGGTGCTGATACAGTAATTCATATTGATCCTTGGTGGAATGTTAGTGTTGAGAATCAAGCAACTGATAGAGCTCATCGAATTGGACAAAATAGGAATGTTGAAGTGGTGAAGATGATATGTAGTGATTCAATTGAACAGCGTGTAATTGAATTACAAAACTTAAAGAAGGATTTAATTGATAAAGTAATATCTAATGATGAATCATCTATTACTAGATTATCTCATGAAGATATTTCATTTATTTTAAGTTAATAATAAATAAATTTAAATTAATTTTTAAATATCTATGTTTAAAAAGAAAATGTTATCATTGCTTCATTTAATAATTAATGCTGGTTTTTTGTTGAAATAGATAATCAAATAATGATATAATTTAATAAATAATGGAGGTAGTAGCCATGAATAATAATGTAAATATGTTTGATATTTCTAATTTTGGTGTTAATGTTTTTTCTCGTGAAGCGATGAAAAAATATTTATCAAAAGAAGATTTTGAGATAATAACTAAAAATATCGATGATGGTAAAGCTTTAAATTTAGGAGAAGCTAACACTTTAGCAAGTGCTTTAATGAAGTGGGCAATTGATAAAGGTGCTACGCATTTTACTCATTGGTTCCAACCTTTAACTGGTTTTACTGCAGAAAAGCATGAAAGTTTTTTAAATATAATAGATGATAAACCTATTAACGAATTTTCATGTCATGCTTTAATCAAAGGTGAAACTGATGGTAGTAGTTTTCCATCAGGGGGACTTCGTGCTACGTTTGAAGCAAGAGGTTATACGGTATGGGATCCTACATCAAATTGCTTTGTAAAGAATAATACTTTATATATTCCAACTGCTTTTTGTAGTTATGGTGGAGATTCACTTGATAAGAAGACACCATTACTTAGAAGTATGGAAGTAATTGGAAAAGAAGCAAGTAAAATATTAAGTTTATTTGGTATTGTTGATAAAGTTATTCCAACAGTTGGATCTGAACAAGAATATTTCTTGATTGATAAGAAATTATATGATGAAAGATTAGATTTAGTTGTATGTGGAAGAACTTTATTTGGTGCTAAACCTCCAAAAGCACAAGAATTAGGAGATCATTATTTTGGTAAGATTAATAAACGTGTAAGTGAATTTATGCGTGATGTTGATAAACAATTATGGGAACTTGGAGTTCCAGCTAAGACTGAGCATAATGAAGCAGCACCAGCTCAACATGAGCTTGCTCCGATTTTTTCATCAAATAATATCGAAACAGACCATAATCAATTAACAATGGAGATTATGCAATCTACTGCTTATGATCATGGTTTAGTTTGTTTACTTCATGAAAAACCTTTTGAAGGAATTAATGGTAGTGGTAAGCATAATAATTGGTCACTTAAAATGGTGAAAAATAATAAGAATATTTTTGATCCTGGTGATAAACCAGAAGATAATTTAATGTTCTTACTCTTTTTAACAAGCCTAATTCAAGCTACATATAAGGCTCAAGGCTTAATTAGAATTTCTGTTGCTAGTCCAAGTAATGATCATAGATTAGGTGGCTATGAAGCACCACCTGCAATTGTATCACTTTTCTTGGGTGATGATTTATGTAATATCTTAGAATCAATTGATAAAGAAGGTCAAGTTAGTGTTAAGAATAGTTTAGATACAGGTGTTAAATCTATTTCTCAATTTGATAAAGATACAAGTGATAGAAATAGAACTAGTCCTTTTGCTTTCACTGGCTCTAAATTTGAACTTCGTATGGTAGGATCTAAGCAATCAATTGCTTCACCAAATGTAGTAATCAATACTGCAGTTGCTTCTGCTTTACATGATTATTATGAAATATTAAAAGGAAAAACAGGAGAGGAATTAAATAAAGCAATTAGATTATTAATTAAAGATGAATATAATAAATATAAAGATATCGTATTTAATGGTAATTGCTATAGTGAAGAATGGGTTAAAGAAGCTGAAAAGCGAGGCTTAAAGAATTATAAGACAACATATGATGCATGTATTCATTTTAAAGATGAGGATAATGCTAATTTACTAAAGAGATTTAATGTATTAAATGATAATGAATTAGAGTCTCGGTATGAGATTATGCTTGATGATTATGTAAAACAATTAATGATTGAAGCAGATACAATGATTAAGATGGTCAGAAAAGAAATCTTACCAAGTGTTTTTGCATATCATGGAGATTTAGCTAAATGGTTAAAAGATGCAAAAGATATGAATGCTTATGCTAATAGTGAATATGAAATATTGAGAAGTCTTGCTAATTATATAGAAGCAATTAATTCATTATTAGGTGACCTTGTAAAGAAAGCTGACGAGATTAAAAAGATTGATGATACTGATTTAAACTTAAAAGCAAAGATGACAAAAGAAGAATTACTTCCATGTATGGAAAAACTAAGATCTGCTGTTGATAAATGTGAAGAAATTGTAGCTAAAGATTATTGGAGTCTTCCTGATTATTGTGATTTATTATATAGTGTAAAATATTAATAAATAACATTAGAATAATAACATTGGAATAATAACAATATTTATTATCAATATTTAATTAGGATATTTTATGAAATATAATTATAGTGATTTTTATTGTGTTGCAAAAGTAGATGACATTGATGCTATTATGGAAGTAATAGAAGATGCAAGATTGTTTTTAAAAGAAGAAGGAAATGGACAGTGGCAGGATGGTTATCCTGACAGATGTGATTTACTTAATGATATTAAAAATGAACGATTATTTGTAATTAAAGATGAAACAAATACAATTGCTGCAGTATGTGCTATTACATATTATGAAGAAGATTATAGTCATTTATATGAAGGAAAATGGAAAAGTGATTATGATTATTGTGTAATGCATAGAGTAGCAGTTAGAAGAAATAAGCGTAATCAAGGTTTTGGTAAAAAATTATTTGAAGTTTTTATTGATGTTGCAAAGATTGAAGGATATCATTCTTTAAGAATAGATACTCATAAAAACAATAAACAAATGCTTCATTTGTTTGAATTATTTGGATTTGAATATTGTGGGAAAGCAATATTGAAACCAAACAAAGACCGCGTTGTATATGAAAAAATAATATGATAAATTAGAATTATTAAAGAATGTATAGGTGGAAAAATAGTTATATTTGCTATTTATCCACTTATTTAATAATTGAATTATCTTGCATTTCGATTGAAATCCATTAAAATATATAAATAATTTGTGTTTTTCGATAAGCGATATCAGCAGAGAACTCTATTCTAATAGTCAAATTAGAATTAAGCAATTCTACTAGTCCTGACTTAATGACATTGTATAGGTTAGATAAACATTTATGAAAAGTATTTGCTAGTTCGCTCATGAAGGCAGTTTTAGATTGGTTTTTAAATGAAATGGTAATATTCGCTTTCTATGTATTTTAAATCATAATAGGACAAATGTTTATTATTTAATTTTGATGATGTATAATGTAATAGGTTCACAATAATACACCTTTTTTGTTTGTCTATATTTATTATATTGGATATTATTATGAACTATAATAAGATTGTTAATATGGGAGTGAAGGGGCACCTTCATTCCTTTTTTTTACACTAGGGTAGGAGCCCATTCCTACTAATACCTCTTTGTTATAACAACAATATTTTTCTATTTTCATTTTACAAAACATATTTTATTAAATTTTTTTAAATTATTTAAAAAAACACTTTCATATTCATTTTATATTTGATATAATGATGATGTAAATAGAATTAGGATATATGAAAGGAGGTAATAAAATGAAGAAATTAGTATTTGTTTTAATTACGTTATTTTGCTTTTTCTTAATTGCATGTAATGAAAAGCAAGATGATGAAGAGCAAGGTAATGTAGGTATTGATGATAAGATTAATTTAGAGAATAAAAGTGATCTTGAAATTGTTAATCATGGACAAAAAGAAAACATTGATGTGGAAACAAAAGAAGACGAAGAAAATGTTAACAAGATAGATGGTTTAGATGTTGAATTAAAAACATCATATGATAATAAGGATAGTGAAAATATCGAATCTAATGGAGAACTAAAAATCATTGAAAATGAGATTAGCGAAGAATTAGAACTATTTCTCAAAAAAACATATGTAGATATTGTAAATTCTGAACGCCAAAGTGGATTAATTTGCGTGGATGATGTTGATATCATTAGATATATTGGTGAATACGGAGTTAATGGTAATATTTTTGTGTTAGTGATTAAAGGTGTACTTATGCATCCAGCAAGTATTCCTGAAAATAAGTATTTCATATTTACCATGAAACAAGATGATATTTCTAGAATTTATTACGTAAAAAAAAGAATTTCAGAACTGCCATTAGTTATGGATTTGAATAATAATAAAATATATAATTTATTTGAAGTATGCAACAAGGGAATCTTATCAATAGATGAAATGGATAAAATAATATATAATTACAAAATATTTGTTGGAGAAATAACGTATGAAGATTAGATTAAATCGCTGTATAAACATCTTTTTATTCATTTGTTTGGTTGCATTATTTGTTTCCTTTGTGTTTGTTAAAGTTCATGGAACAAGTGCTAAGGAAGAAAAATATTATTGCAATGCAACCATAGATGATAGTTTTTCTAATGATAGTGTTTTGGTTATACTTAATAAAGAAGCAAGCTATAGATTAAAAGAATATGATGAAAATGATTTTTCAGATATTAATTGTGAGAAAGTTATTAATCTTACTGGAACAGCTAAAAAAACTGCAGTAGAAAAGAGAGATAATCCACTTGTTAATATAGATAATTATAGATGTACTTTATGTATTAAATTGAAAGAGAAATCAAAAGAAAAGGTTTTAAATACTATTAAAGAATTAATGAAACGTGATGATGTAATATATGCAGGACCTGATTATATAATGAATATTAAGTCAGCAACTCCTAATGATCTTTATGTTTCTTCTCAGTGGGGTATTAATTCGATAAACTTACCTTGGGCTTGGGATTTTTCTATTGGTAGTAATAGTATTGTTGTTGGAGTTGTAGACACAGGTATTGATGCAGATCATCCTGATTTATTTGGGAGAGTTAATGTTTCATTGTCTAGAGATTTCACCACTGGCGAAGAAATACAACCTGAAACTATTACTGATCCACATGGCCATGGAACACATGTAGCTGGAATTATAGGTGCCATTGGTAATAATGGTATAGGTATTTCAGGTGTTGCTTGGAATGTTAATTTTGCATCTTTGAGAGTGTTTGATGAAAATGGTGATGGCCTAACATCTAGTGTTTTTGAGGCTATTGATTATGCAGAAAAACACTCTATTTCGCTATTGAATTATAGTGGAGGATGGTATGAAAACTATGATAGTAATTATTTTGCCTTAAATACTATATTTTCTATATATAATGGTCTTTTGGTATGCTCTGCAGGGAATGAAAACTATGATAATGATCAAGCATATACTTGTTTGCCAGCCAGCGCAGATTTAGATAATATCATTTCAGTTGGTGCAATAAATAGCAATGATGAAAGATGGGTTTCTAATGCCTTAGATGGCTCTAATTATGGGGAAGAAACTGTTGATATTTTTGCTCCTGGTGAATATATTCTTAGCACATTCATATCGACAACATGCACTCATTCATCTATTGTTTTTGGTGATGGGACAAGGTTGTGTGAATTTCATGAGGGAAATATAGAATTACTAGAAGAGTTTAGAGAAGAGCATAATTTATCTTGGAATAATATAATTCAAAATTTTGTTTCTTATTTTGGGTATTCTCCTAGTCATTATTTAGTGAGTCATTATCAATCTGATGGTCACCATTATTATAATCTTTCTGGTACCTCTATGGCAGCACCATTTGTTACTGGTGTAGCAGTATTATTGTTATCTATTAACCCAAATTTAACCGTAAGTCAATTAAAAACAGCGATAATGAACTCTGCAGAAATACCAAACGTTAATGGTATAAATCCACTAGAGGATTTATGCGTGACAGATGGTAAACTTGATGCCTATGGTGCTGTTAAATATGTACTTGAAAATTATTTGGATAGTAGTAGTATTTTAAATTTAAATTGTGCCACTTCCATTCATACTTCAACAAAAAGTTGCTCTGAAGGTAATTCTATAATTTATAAAATAAATGTTGACTGTGCTAGATCTTATAAATTTATTTCTAATTCAGTAAATTCGCTTGATATGACTTTTTATGATAGTAGTTTTAATGAAATCACTTCTATTACACCTATTATGATAAATAACAATTGTACAGGAGTAATTACCACATATTTAAATCCGGGCACATATTATTTAAGAGTATGTTTTCTAAATAATACTGATAGTGGTAATATTACTACATCATATCAAGTTACTTGGCCTTCAATAGCAACATTTAATACAAGTCTTAATCTACTTCCTTATCTACACTTAATAGATACTAATACTTATCATTGTGTAATAAACTTTAATAATACTTATGGTGAAAAATTATTTAAGTTTAAACTTGATGCAGGAAGTAATGCTACATATTCAGCTGGTGTTATAAAAGTATATACAGATTCTAATCTAACAAATCAACTAGATAGATATTCTATAAATAATCTATCCATTCCTGCTACATCAAACATAAATGAAAATGAATTATATGTATTTTTACCTGAAAATGGATTGTATTATATTGAAATAACTGTTCCAAGAAATGATTATAATTCATTAGAGTTATTAATATCTAATATTGATGAGATGAGTATAGATTATTTAAGTACTTTAGCTACATCTACATTAACTAATATATTTAGTTCAAAAACAGAAGCATCATATTTTTAGAAAGTAGATATTAGCCATAAATCAAAAATAAAAATTGAGCTTAATTCTAATACTGGATGCTTTAATAGTACTAAATTATTTATATTTAAGTTAAACAAAGATCCAGGGTATGATATTGGTGTTAACCACTATAGTCTTGCATCAATTTTGCAAGTTAACTTAATATTTGATGAAAATAGTTATAATAATACAATAATCCTTGATGAAGGAACTTATTATATAGGTTATATTAATAATACAACTTGTTCATTAAATTTAAGTTTAAGAAGATTAATTAATGGAAGTATTAATATGGATGGAACATTAGTTAGTGACCCATACCCTAATCAAGGATATACAATTGGTAGTGAAGTATTATTAAATGGTGGTTCATATGATGAATATTATATTACTGAAGGATTCACTAGATGCATATATTTAATGGTTGATGATATCTTACTTGAACCAAATTCAAGACTCGCATATGATTGGTATTCAAGTAATGATGATATAGCAATAGTTACACAATATGGAACAGTTCTAGCAAAACCAGTTGATAATAATACTAATGTTACAATATATGCAATATTAAAAGAAGACCCAAGTGTTGTTTATCGTAAGACATTTACTATTTTAAATGATGCATTAACATATGATATTTTACCTATTAATATTTATGTTAATATGACAGTTCTAGCAGGTGATTATACACCTATTGATTTAAGTAATACAGTTGTACCAATTAATATGCTTCAATATTATTCATGGGATATAACTCAAGGTGGTAGTGTAGATCATTGGGGTAATGTATATGCAAATGAAGCATCATTAGGTAATACATTATATATTACAGGAGATTATATATATAACGAAAGAGTTAAAATATTTATTAATGCTTTTGTAATAGAATCTACATCTTAATGATTGATTTATATGATTAATTAAAAAGTGTATAAATTATTGATATATTGAATTTAACGTCTTAAGAAAACCAATTCTTAAGACGTTTTAAAAAACAAAATAATTAAAGAATCAAAATTAGAATTTATAATGGTGAACAATTTATTAATTGTTTTATTAAAAATAATATGCTAAAATGTTTATAATAAATTAGGAGAAATACGATGGCTTTATTTAAGAAAAGAAGAAAAGAAAATAATGATGAAATAAAATTAGAAAATCTAAATATACCTAATCATATTGGTATTATTATGGATGGTAATGGTAGATGGGCTAAGAGAAGAGGAATGCCAAGAACTTATGGTCATAAAGCAGGTGTTGATAATTTAATTGAATTATCAAAATACGCTAATTCAATTGGTGTTAAATACATGACTGTTTATGCATTCTCTACTGAGAATTGGTCTAGACCTAAAGATGAAGTTTCATATTTAATGTATCTCCTCGATTCAACATTCAATAGATTAATTGATACAATTGAAAAAGATAACATCAAGATGAAGATTGTTGGTGAAAAAGATAAATTATCTGACCAATTGCTAGATGTAATTAAGCGGATGGAAGAGAAGACTAAAAACTGTACTGGTATGACATTATTTATTGCTTTTAATTATGGAAGTAGACAAGAGATTGTTCATGCTTGTAAAGAGATAGTAAATGAAGGTAAAGAGATTAGTATCGATGAAATACAAAATCATCTTTATACAAAAGATGGTGGTGATGTTGATTTATTAATCAGAACTAGTGGTGAACAAAGAATAAGCAATTTTATGCTATGGCAAATATCATATAGTGAGATTTATACTGCTGATACTTATTGGCCTGATTTTAATGGTGATTGTTTGAATAAAGCTATCCTTGAATATAATAAACGAGATAGAAGATTTGGAGGCTTAAAGAAGTGAAGCAAAGAATAATAACTGGAGCAATTTTTGCTGTCTTGTTTATTCCAGGTGTAATTCTTGGCGGGTTTTATTTCTATGCACTTGGTTTAATTGTCACTTATGTTTGCACATTTGAACTTTTAAATATGTTTTATAAAAAGAATGAAGGGCTGAAAATAATGAGATTCATTGTCCCTGTCTTTTCTTCTTTGTTCTTTACATTAATGCATTACAAAATCAAGCAAGATCCTTCATTTTTTATGATAATTGATGGCAAGTTAAGGTTAGTGAGTTTAACTAGTATTGGTATTGCTCAATCATTTGGTTATATTTTTGGTATATTAATAATCGCATTAGCATTTATTATTTTGTTATTTGCTGTTATATCAATATTTATGAAGAATCCAGGTAAAAGTGCAATAAATATGATATTTAGCTTTATCTATGGTGGTCTTATGTTATCAATGGCATTTTCTGTTGAAAACATAAATATTAGTCACACAATTAGATTTGAGTTTCCTGGTGTTATATTTGGTTATGTCTATTTAATTGTTGTACTCACTGATGTATTTGCTTATTTCTTTGGTTCTAAGTTTGGTAAACATAAATTATGCCCAACAATATCTCCAAAGAAGAGTGTTGAAGGAGCTATTTTTGGTTCTATTGGTTCTAGTTTAATTGGAACATTATATGTTTATATTTTTAATTTAATAGATGTTGATTATTCACGTGGTGCCTTACATATTATTATTGTATATGTAATTATATTTGCTATTAGTTTGTTAGTAAGCATAATATCTCAATTTGGTGATCTTTTTGCATCAACTTTAAAACGTGAATATGAAATTAAAGATTATGGTAATATCTTACCAGGTCATGGTGGTTTGTTAGATAGATTTGATTCTACAGCTTTAGCTGGTTCTATTTTCTTTGTTGTTATTTTTATTATTAAATTTGTTCTATTATTTATATAATTTATTATTTATATAATTTATTATTTAATTAAAGAACTAAATTGTAGTGCAATAATTGGAGGCAATAATTGTAGTGCAATAATTGGAGGCAATAATTGGAGGCAATATGAAGAATATTTATTTACTTGGTGCAAGTGGATCAATCGGAACACAAGTATTAGATTGTATAGATGAAGCAAATGACTTTAGATTAGTCGGCTTTTCAGTTAATTCTAATTTAAAAAGAGCTTGTGAAATAATTGAAAAATATAAACCTGAAATTGTATGCTTAGGAAAAGAAGAAGATGCACAATTTATAAAAACAAAATATGATTATATGCCTTTAAAAGTAGTATATGGTGCTGAAGGTTTAATTTCTCTTTCAATATACAATAGTAATGATGATGGAATATTGATCAATAGTGTTGTTGGAATGGTTGGACTTGCTCCAACAATTGAAGCAATAAAGATAAAAAGAAATATTTTACTTGCTAATAAAGAAACCTTGGTTGTTGGTGGAGAAATTATAAATAAATTAAAGAAACAATATGGAGTATCAATTATTCCAATTGATAGTGAACATAGTGCAATATTACAATGTATTGAAGGATCGAATAAAAAAGATATCAATAGATTGATTATTACCGCAAGTGGTGGTGCTTTTAGAGATAAAACAAGAGAAGAATTAAAGGATGTTACAATTGATGATGCTTTGAATCATCCTAATTGGAATATGGGTAAAAAGATTACAGTTGATTGTGCTACAATGGTTAACAAAGGTCTTGAAGTGATGGAAGCTCATTATTTATTTGATATTGATTATGATCATATTGATACTATCATTCATCGTGAAAGTATAATACATTCAATGGTTGAATTTAATGATAATTCTGTTTTAGCATGTTTATCTAATCCTGATATGAGATTACCTATATCTTATGCTTTATATTATCCTAGAAAAGTAAGAAACAGTTTTTCAAGAAAATTAGATTTTGATACTTTAACAAAATTATCATTTAGAAAGATGGATAAAGATAGATTTCCGTGTCTTGCTTTAGCTTACAAAGTAGGTAAAATGAGTGGAATTATGCCAACTGTATTTAATAGTGCTAATGAAGTAGCAACTAAATTATTTGTTGAAAAAAGAATTAACTTTTTAGAAATAGAAGATATTATTTTTGATTGTGTTGATTATTTTGAAAAAAACTACTATAATGCAAATGAAGAACTAACACTTGAATTAATATTTAAAATAGATAAAGATGTTAGATTATATTTAAGCAATAAATATAATTTATAATAATAAAAAATATGTTTATTATTTATTAAAAAATTCGTTAGTTCCAATATATTATGAGGTGATTATGCATGAAGAAAATAATAATGATATTAATGATGTTGTTACTTTTATTATGTTCTTGTGGGTATAATGAAAATGGTAAAGATGGCGATGTTTTAAAAAAAAGTAAATAATGAACAAAATATAAATGAATTAATAACTAAAAAAGTAAAAATTGATTCTACTAGTGATTTTGGTACGATGACAATTGATGAAATTGATAAAAAATTTGATATTGAATGCTTAAGAAAAGTAGATGATATCTATTATGCAGTATTTAAAACTCGTGAATATGGTTTATTATATTTAGTTTTTTCGAACGAAGACCAAGGAGATAATTATTATGTTGTTTCATATTATTTTCCTGAATATTCACCTAATTCAAATGATTTTGACACTTTAAAAATAAACGAATCTACAATGACAGATGTTCAAAAAATAGATCCGTTTGGTTTGTATTTGACTGGATTTGGTAGAGTAGATGTTGATGATTATTCTTGTCATATGACAAGTGATGGCTATTCTATATTTGTATATTATCAAAAGGGTGAATCAATTGTAATTGATATAACAAAAACAACTAATGAATATTTTATAGGTAATTATTTATTATCGATTGATAAGTAATTATATAAATTTTAAATTGTTTATATATAATCATTATTGTTTTGAAACAATTATCAAAATAGAAATATTATAAAAGTCTAACTAAGAGTAATTATTTAAATAATTCTTGGTTTGACTTTTTTATTTAAGATTATTTTATTTGAATAATGGCATAATTAATGTATAATATTATTAAATAATGAAATTATCTATAATGAAATTATTTATAATAAAATTATTTATAGTTAAAGTATATAATAAATTTTTACATGAAAGTATGAAAGGAGACATAATACAATTTAAATAATAAAATGAATCATTTATTACATTATTTATAATTGTATTATTATAAAAATATGATTTTAGGATTTGTTGACGTGATATTAGGAATAATAGCTTTTGTCATTATTCTTGCAGCTATTATATTGATCCATGAAGGTGGTCATTTCTTCTTTGCTGTTAGAGCAGGTATTCTTTGTCGTGAATATGCTTTTGGAATGGGTCCACTTCTTTGGAAAAAGAAAAAAGGTGAAACTACATATTCAATTAGAGCTATTCCAATTGGTGGTTTTTGTGCTATTTGTGGTGAAGAAGAAGAACTTGATCCTCTTGATGGATTAAGTGAGATTCGCTTTGATTTAGAAGATGGGGTAATTAATAAAATTTATTTACCAACAGATGGAAAGAATGAAGTTCATTTATTTGATGATAAACCATTATATAAAATGGTTAATCATGATTTATTTGATAAAGATGATACTGGTAAATTGTATATTACAATTTTAAAAGATGATATCGAAGTTGAAGTTCCAGTTAAAAGAGATGCTTGCTTTGTTTATGGTGTAGGTCGTCATAACAATGAAAATGTTAGTCTTGAAAAGAGATTAGAAAAGAATGTTGAAGAATATCAAATTGGACCACATGATAGAACTTTAGATAGTAAGAAGTTCCATCAAAAATTCTTGGTCATGTTTGGTGGACCATTGATGAATTTTGTTCTTGCTATTCTTGCTTTCTTTGTTTCGTTTGTAATTACTGGTGTCAGTGATACATCAACTGGGAAATTAAGTGATTTCGGTTTTGAAACTGAAATTGTAAATGTTCAAAAGGATAAAGATAATACATCTATTACTGATATTATTAATTTAGGTGAAGATGCAATTGGCAAGAAATATAATTTATATGGTTATGTTTCATCAGTTAATAATAGTATTGTTGAAATTACAACAGATGAATTAAGTGGTGCAGTTTATACTGTTAGACTTAATAATGGTGAAACATTATCTAAATATTCATTTGTTTTACTTAATGGTAGTGTTGCTAAAATAAAAATTGGTGATGATGATATATTATGTTTAGATGGTGCTACTGTTTCAAATGAAATTAGAATTATATCTCCTGCATATTTAGCAGGTATTCGTGAAGGTGATATAATCACTAAATTGGAATGTGGTGAATTAGTTAAAGAAGTTAAAACATGGGATGACATTTCTTTATTTATGGAAGAATTTGCATCACTTCAGAATAAAGGTGCTATTACTGTTAGTTATAAAGATAATAATGATAATAGTCATGTAGTGCAAGTTAATCCAATGGTTTATATTTATTCGGTTAGTATGGTTCAAGATATTGGCAGTACTGAAGTAATGATTGATGATTTGAATGTAAAATCTAAAGCTTATGTTGCTGGATTAAGAAAAGGTGATGTCATTGTTAGTGTTAAGATTGGTGACGTTGAAACAGAAATTACTAATTGGTATCAAGTATATGATGCATTTAATAGTGATGAAGCAAAGAGTGGAAAACAAGATATTATCTTAAAAGTTAAAAGAGATGGAAACATCTTAAATGAAGAAATAATACTTCGTCCATATTCAGAAAAATTATTTAGAAAGACTCAAAGTGTTGGTATAGTTGATGTGAAGATTGGAGTATCATCTGGTACAACTAGAAATATTTTTAAAGTTATTAAAGCTACATTCTTAAAATTATTTGCTTCAATTGCTCAATTATTTAATACATTAGGTTTATTAATATTTAGTAGTGAAGTTGGTATTAGAGATTTAAGTGGACCAGTTGGTATCTTCTCAATGACAAAAGATGCAGTAAGTGGTGGTATTGGATATTTATTCTATTGGATGGGATTCTTAAGTGCTAATGTTGGATTCATGAACTTACTTCCTATTCCTGCTTTAGATGGTGGAAGAATTGTCTTCTTGATTATTGAATTCTTTAGACGTAAGCCTTTGTCAAGTAAGGTAAAGACAATTGCTATTAATGTTACTTATTATGCATTGATTGCTTTAATAATTTATGTATCATTTAATGATATATTAAGACTATTTAAATAAATAAATTTATAAATATATTAATAATTTAAAGGAATAAAAATATGAAACAAAGTTTGATGTTCATCCCTACACTTAGGGATATGCCAAAAGATGCAGAGATTGCAAGTCATAAAATATTACTTAAAGGTGGTTATGTTAAACAACATGCTGCTGGTGTATATACTTATTTGCCTTTAGCATATAAAGTTATTAAGAAAATAGAAAAAATAGTTCGTGAAGAATTAGATGCTATTGGCTGTTCTGAACTTTTGATGCCAACTCTTCAATCTAAGGATTTATGGGTTGAAAGTGGTAGATGGGATGGTTATGGTAAAGAATTAATGAGAATGAAAGATCGTCATGATCGTGATTTCTGCTTAGGACCAACTCATGAAGAAGTAGTTACAGCTGTTGTAAGAGATAGTGTTAATAGTTATAAGAAATTACCAGTTGCCTTATATCAAATTCAAACTAAATTTAGAGATGAATTTAGACCTAGATTTGGACTTATGAGAGGAAGAGAATTTATTATGAAAGATTTATATACTTTCTCTACTTCACGTGAAGATTTAAATACTTGGTATTTAAAAGTAAGACAAGCTTACATCAATATTTTCACAAGACTAGGATTAAAATTTGGTATTGTTAGTGCTAATAGTGGTCAAATTGGTGGAAAAGAAAGTGAAGAATTCATGGTTCTTTGTGATATCGGTGAAGATACAATTTGCTTTAGTGATGGAAGTGATTTTGCTTGTAATAGTGAATTAATGGATCTTAAAGAAGGAGACCCTTCTCCTGATGGAAAAGGTACAATTCATCTTGCAAAGGGAATTGAAGTTGGCCACATCTTTAAACTTGGTACTAAATATAGTGAACCAATGAATTTAATGTTTATTGATGTTGATAATACTAAGAAGCCAGTTGTTATGGGTTGCTATGGTATTGGTATTAGTAGATTAATTATGGCAATCTTAGAGCAACATAATACTGACCTTAAGGTATTATGGCCTGAAACGGTTGCACCATTTAAAGTTCATGTTATTCCAATGGATAAGGTTGGAAGTGATGGCTATAATATTGCAAATGATATTTATGAAGAACTTAAAAAGAAATACGAAGTATTGATTGATGATAGAAGTGAATCTGCTGGTGTTAAATTCAATGATGCTGATTTAATTGGTATTAAATATCGAATCATTGTAGGTAGACGTGCAAAAGAAGGCATTGTTGAAGTGAAGAACATGGAGACACTTGAAACAAAGGAAATGTCAATCGATGAAGTAAAAGGTATGGTGTTCTAATATGGAAATTTTAAAAGGTTTTGAGCAAGTTAATGTTTATGTAGATGGACTTGGAATTGTAAAAAAGACAATTAAAGTTGAAGATGGAAAGATTGATAAGATTTGTGATTGTGTAGGTAAGGAAGGCTTTTTAAAGCTTGATGATAAATTAGTTGTATTACCTGGCTTTATTGATGAACATGTTCATGGCTGTAATAATAGTGATGGAATGTATGCTAATTTAGATGATGCAAAAAATATTTCTAAAAACTTAGTAAGTGATGGAACTAGTTCATATTTAGTTACTACAATGACACAAAGTGTTGAGAACATTGATGCAGCACTTAAGAATGCAAAAGAATTAATTGATAATAAATTATATGAAGGAGCTAAACCTTTAGGTATTCATTTAGAAGGACCATTTATTTCTAAGAAATATAAAGGTGCTCAAATTGAAAGTTGCATAGTTCCATGTGATGTTGAATTATTCAAACATTTTGAAGAAGTAAGTGGAAATCATATTAAAGAAGTTACTCTAGCTTATGAAGAAAATGGAAAAGAATTAGTTAATTATTTAAAGAATAAAGGAATTGTTGCTTCCCTTGGTCATACTAATGCTACATGTGATCAAGCGTTAGAAGCATTTAGGGAAGGAGCAACATGTACAACTCATACTTATAATGCAATGAAACCACTTCATCATCGTGAAGCTGGTGTTGTTGGTGCAGCACTTCTTAATAGTGATGTATATGCTGAATTAATTTGTGATTTGATTCATGTATCTGATAATGCAATTAGATTATTACTTAAGTGCAAAGGAAAAGAAAGAATTATCCTTATTACAGATTCAATGGAATCAAAGAACTTACCTGATGGAAAATATGCATTGGGTGGTCAAGATGTATATGTGAAGAATGGTGAAGCAAGATTAATTGATGGTACCTTAGCTGGATCTACTCTTAAGCTTAATGTAGGACTACGTAATTTTAAAAAAGTTACTGGCTTATCTATGGAAGATGTTTGTGATTTAGCAACTAAAAATCCTGCAAAGAATTTAGGTGTTTTTGATCATAAAGGAAGCATTAAGGAAGGAAAAGACGCTGATTTTACTGTTGTAGATGAAGATTTTAATGTATATCTTGTAGTATCTGAAGGTAAAATTGTCTATAATAAATTGTAAATGAAATTTGACCTTAACTTCTTGAAAGCATTAGGTGCTGCTTTTGTTGTTTATTCATTAATATTCTTTATTGTTATAAGGATGTTTCAAAATACTAATTCAAAAAAGAATGCACTTATATCTTTAATTACTGGAGGAGCATTAATCTTAATCAATATAATTGGATTATTAATTGATTATTATTTATATGGATTTAGTAATGAATATGTTAATGCAAGATATCCATTCTTTGCTTTTCCGATTCTTTCAGTTGTTTATACAATTGTTCTTACTTTGATATTCTTTATAATTGGAACATCATCTCATCAGAAATTAAGAAATGTTCATGCTGAATATAAGAGAAAAGAAGAGAGAAAAATCAAAGAAGAAGCTAAGCATGTTACAATTAAAGATGAAGATAATTATTTATATTTAGCACTTAAATATAATGGAGATTTCATCTTAAAAGAAGTAGTTAATAATGATAATGTTACTTATGGTGGATTAGTTGTGAAATTCCCACGTAATGAATTCTTTCATGATGAATTAATTAGAGAAGCATTAAGCTCTTTAAAAATTGATTATGAAAGATATGAATCATCAGGAGTTGCAATTGAAGCTAAGAATGAAAAGAAAAATAGAAAATATTTTGTATATACAATATATTTAAATTCTATTCCTAATAATTTAGGTTCATTAAAACAAATATCACCAATGGTAATGTATCAATATAATTTATCAGATATAAATAAGGAAATATTATTTCATTTAGTATTAAATGAATATTTTGAAATTGAGGTGTAATATTGTTTAGTTTAATCTTTACCGCTCTTTTGATTGGGCTTGGAATTGGTTTATCTTTTATTACTAGTTCACATATTGCTTTAATTATTGTGATGTTCTTAATTGGACTAGGATTGATTATAAAAGGTGGAGATTTATTTGTTGATGCAGCAAGTGACATCGCTGAAAAAAGTGGTGTGCCTAAATTCATAATTGGTGCAACGATTGTATCTGTTGCTACAACACTACCTGAAATGGTTGCATCCATTACAGGTACTGTTGACGGAGCATTAGGTCTTGCAGTTGGTAATGCAATTGGATCAGTTACTGCAAATACAGGTATGATTATGGCAATATCAATAATGTTTATGCCTGCTATTATCAAACGAAAAGAATATGCTTTTAAATCTATTCTTTTAATGTTAGTTACTGCATCTTTATTATTTGTATTATTTAATGGTAGTCTAAACATTTGGGAAAGTATTATTGTAATTTTGTTCTTTGCTTCTTTTATTTGGGAAAACATCGCTTCAGCAAAGCTAGCTCAAACTGAAGTAGATAATATTGAACAAAAAGAAGAAGAAAAAATAGAAGAAGAAAATAATGAAAAGAAGAATAAATTAAAATTTGATAAAGCATTAATACTTAATTTATTATCTTTTGTTGTTGGTGCAGCAGGTATCTTCTTTGGTGCTAAATACTTAGTTTCATCAGGAACTAGTATTGCAACTACTTTAGGAGTTAGCGAAGATGTTATCGGTTTAACACTTGTTGCAATTGGAACAAGCCTACCTGAACTTGTAACAACAATTACTGCAATTATCAAGAAGCAATCAGCATTATCAGTTGGTAATATAATTGGAGCAAATATTATTGATATGTCATTAATACTTCCAATTTGTGCTTTTGTTTCTCCTGGTGGAGAATTAATACTTGACTCAATGCAAACTGTATATTTAGATCTTCCAGTTTCACTTGGTATAATGATGGTATTATTAATTCCAATGTTAATTAGGAAGAAATTTAGTAGACTACAAGGTATTATTGCACTTCTAATATATATTGCATATTTAGTTGTTATTGTTGGTGGTTTTATTACATTTTAAATAATATTTTAAAATATGAATCTTGAATGTTTTTATAAACATATCAAGATTCTTTTTTATTTCATTATCTATTTTTATTTCAATATGTATAACTTATATAATTATTAGTATTACTAGATAAAACGCTACTATGATGATTAATAAAACAAATTATATAGGTATAAAAAGTGATAATCTTTAAAAAAACTCTTAAAGTTTGTTATGATATGATATCTCCAAAGTAGACAAATAAAATAATTAAAAGAGAAAAGGATAACAATCCCCTAGGGGATTCGCGATACCTCCAAATTATTGTAAGTCTACTTTGGAGGTATTTTTTTATGGGAAGAAAAGCAAAATATA
>JAFSVH010000026.1 GCA_017450215.1 Bacilli bacterium
AGAAGAAGGCCTCTCATAATCATAATATCTATCAAAAATATCAATAACATTTTGACTTGAAAGATGCATATCTTTACCAATAGAATCATAAGTGTAATTAGCTTTCAATAATTTTTGCATTATCTCAATAATAGAATTATTTGTAATGGTTTCACCCTTGTTTGTACAAGGATTAGATTCATAAAATGTATTACCACAATATTTGCACTTAAACCTTTTAATTTTAATATTTATGATATATAATTTTAAGTAGTTAGTACCATCTTTGATTGTTCTTGTCTTATAACCATTTTTTATGATATTGCTAGAACAACAAGATGGACACATAATTACACTAGGAAGCAAGGGAGCAGTGATATAGACAGCTTCCTTGTTTTCAACGACATCACTACTCTCTTCATCAAGATTTAAACTCAATAACACTTTTAACGCTGATTGTTTCATGTTATAATATAAATGGTCCTTGGGATAAAACAGTAGTCAAGTTAATTATACCAAGGATCATTTTTTTATTATATTATCACTATAAATTTTGATGACAGAATATATATAATCAAGAATTGTGGTGACAATCACCATACTTCTTGAGAGATACCCCCTATCACCAGAAATCTTTATTTATCCATAATAATTAATAAATAATGCTTACGTAACCAGTATTACGTAGGCATTTTTTATTTAATGAAATGACATAAAATAATTGTAAATATATAAATAAATCTATAAACGATAAATAAATTTTGTTTTTATTCCCTTAATTATATATTTTTTGTTTCAGTTTATAATATTGTGTGATATAATGAAATTTATAAATGATAAAAGGAGAAGTGTCGCTTTATGAATAAAACAAAAGAAAATAATAATAAATATAATGATTTTGATAATTTTAATTTAAAGGATCATATTTGCACTATTCCTAATTTTCCTAAAGAAGGTATTATGTTTAGAGATGTAACACCTATTATGGAAGATAGTATGGCATTTAATTATGTTACTAAGAAATTCTTAGAATATGCAAAGGAATTAGGAGTTAATTGTATTGTTGGACCTGAAAGTAGAGGCTTTATCTTTTGTACTCCAGTTGCTGTTAATGGTGAATATAAATTTGTTCCAGTTAGAAAACCAGGTAAATTACCTCGTGAAGTTATTAAGGTTGATTATGATTTAGAATATGGTTCTAATACTTTATGTATGCATAAGGATGCTATTAATAAAGGCGATAAAGTATTAATTATTGATGATTTACTTGCTACTGGTGGCACTATTTGTGCTTGTAGTGAACTTGTTAGAAAACTTGGTGGTGAAGTATGTGGCTTTGCTTTTGTCATTGAACTTGTTGATTTAAAGGGTAGAGAAAAAATTGAACTTGCAAATGAAGGAAAAGCTAAAATATTATCTCTAACTTCATATGAAGGAGAATAAAAATATAAATATTTAAAAATATAAATATTTTAAAATTATATTAATTATATAAAAAATATATGAAAGGAGGATATTGAAAATGCAAAATGAAGTTGTTTTTGATGTTAATCAAAACAAGATTATGACTTTAGATGATTTGTTTTCTAAATGTAAAGAATACATTCGCATGAAGAAGAATCTTGATTTAATTGAAAAAGCTTATAATTTTTCTGCGAACCATCATGAAGGTCAATATCGTAAAAGTGGTGAACCATATTTTCAACATCCTCTACATGTTGCTTATATGCTTGCTGAAATGAGGACAGGACCAAATACTATTTGTGCTGGGCTCCTTCATGACGTTGTTGAAGACACTGCTGCTACTTTAGATGATGTTAGAAAAGTATTTGGTGATGATATTGCATCTTTAGTTGATGGCTTAACTAAGATTGGTAAACTTAAATATATGACTAAAGAGAAATCTTTAGAGAAGACTCATCAAAAGATGTTCCTTGCTATGGCTAAGGATGTAAGAGTTATTATTGTAAAATTGATTGATAGATTACATAATATGCGGACACTATTTGCTCAAACTCCTGAAAAGCAAAAGACAATCGCAAAAGAAACTTTAGATTTGTATGCACCACTAGCTCATAAGCTAGGTATGTATAGAATTAAAGCTGAGCTTGAAGAATTAGGTTTGAAATATTATCATCCAGATGAATATGAAAAAGTTAAAGGTTTAATTGAAAACCATAAAAAGAACCGGGATTTAGATGTATCTGAGATGCAAAATAGAATTGAAAAATTATTAATTGATAATAAGATTCAAAATTTCAAGCTTAAGGGTAGAATTAAAAATATTTATAGTGTATGGAAAAAGATGAATGATAAATCAAGATCTTTTGAACAGATTTATGATTTATTAGCTTTACGTATTATTGTTAATTCTATTGAAGATTGTTATCATGTTTTAGGTTTAATTCATGGTACATGGACACCAATTCCAATGCGGTTCAAGGATTATATTGCAACTCCTAAACCAAATCTTTATCAATCACTTCATACTACTGTTGTAGGTGTTAATGGTAATATTTATGAAATTCAAATTAGAACTTATGACATGGATGAAGTTGCTGAAATGGGTATCGCTGCTCATTGGTCTTATAAGGAAAAAGATAAAAATTATAGTCCTGAAAAAGAGCAAAGGGAAGTTGGTGAAAAATTAAGATGGTTTAAAGAGATGGTCAGTTATGCTGAAATGGGTGAAGAAGAGGATAATGACCAATTAGAGAATATCAAAGAAGATATTTTTAGTGCTAATGTTTATGTCTTTACTCCTAAAGGTGATGTAATCGATATGCCTAATGGAGCAACTCCACTTGATTTTGCTTATCGTATTCATACTGAAGTTGGTAATCATACTGTTGGTGCTATTGTCAATAATAAGATTGTTCCTCTTACTTATAAATTAAAGACTGGGGACGTTGTTGAAATTAAGACAAATAAGAGTTTCAATGGTCCAACTAATGCTTGGTTAAAGATTGTAAAAACTGCTCATGCTAAGCATAAAATTAGTGCTATCTTAAACAAGAAGAAACGTGATGAATTTATTGAAAGAGGTAGATTCGTCTTTGATAGTTTGATGCAATCAAACAATAATAGCAAAAAATTAAATGATAAAATGATTAAGGATGCCTTCCAAAAAGTTAATATTTCATCATTAGAAGAATTCTATTATGAAATAGGTAAAGGTGTTGTTAGTGATAAGGCTGCTTATAATAAATTATTTGGTGAAGAAGAAATCACTGATGAAATGCTTCTTAAACAATATAATGAGAATGTTGAAAGAAGAAAAAGAGTTCAAAATAGTTATGGTATTATTGTTGATGGACTTGAAAAAGCTCAAATCAAGGTTGCTCCATGCTGTCATCCAATATTAGGTGACCCAATAGTTGGTTATGTATCTAAAGGTAGTGGTGTTGTTGTTCATCGCTATGAATGCCCTAATGTCACTGGACTAGATACTGATAGATTTATTCAAGTTTATTGGGATAGTGAAGAAGCAACAAGGACTTTAGAGACTTGTATTTCAATTCTTACCTTGAATCGTAAAAATATTTTGACTGATGTTATTAATGCACTTAACAGTGCATCAATCTCAATTTCATCAATCAATAATATGAATAAAAGAAATGGTGAATTGTTAATTAGAATTAAGTTGTTTGTGAAAAACGTGGATCAATTAGATTATGCGATCAATTTATTGTATAGAATAAATGATATTTATGAAGTTGAGAGGGATATGCGATGAAATGTATTATACAAAGAGTAAAACATGCCAAATGTGAAATAGATGGAAAAATTACTGGAGAAACCGAAGTAGGATATATGATTCTAGTTGGATTTAAACCAGAAGATAATGAATTAATTGTTGATAAAATGGTTAAGAAGATTGTTAATTTAAGGATATTTGAAGATGAAAATCAAAAGATGAACTTAAATATCAAACAAGTAAATGGCAAAGTTTTATCTATTTCTCAATTTACTTTATATGCTAATACAAACGAAGGCAATCGTCCTTCCTTTGCTAATGCCATGAAACCTAATCAAGCTATAATTCTTTATGATTCTTTTAATCATAAATTAAGAAGCGAAGGAATTGAGACTGAAACAGGAATCTTCGGTGCTGATATGCAAATCACATTAACTAATGATGGCCCTGTTACCATTATATTAGAATTTTAAGAATTTGGTGAATTATATGAATAAATCATTTACGAATAAAATTGACAAAAAAGATGTTAATGAGGCTCTTCCAACATTAAGACAAGAATTTGATGCTTTATGTAATAAAGAATTGAAATTTGCTTTAATTGACGAAGTTAAAGCCTTTAAAGAAAAATGTGAAGCAAGTGGTAATACTGATTATGTTTATAAATCAGATATTTTGATTTCTGATATTTATCTAGATCATTCTAGTTATGAAGAACCACTAAAATTATTATTAGCTGATTTTAAGCAAATTGATTATGCAATTTATCCAAAGACTTATGTTGAAATAATAGAAAGAATATTATTCATCTATATTACTAAACAAAATTATCGATTAGCTTTGAAATATGCATCATTAAAAGAGAAATTCATTGATTATAATGATTTAGATCAAGTAAATCGATTATTATTAGAAAAATCTTATATTTATGCTGAACTTAATGAAACTGAAAAAGCAATTGATACGCTTAAGAAAATAATCGATAAGCCTACAATGGCTACTCTTCCTTATGCTTTATCTAATCTTACTAAATTATATATTGATAAAAAGAATATTATTCTTGCTGAAGAGATGCTTAATAAATGTTTAGAAAATACAGATGATGATGAAGGTAGAATTTATTGTGACTATTTACTTGCAAAAATCTGCATATTGAAAGAAAACAACAATGAAGCTGCAATCATCTTAAAGCAAATCTTTGAAAATGAAGATATTAATGCTATGACTCTACCTATGGTAATTGATTATTTAGATTTACTATATGATCAAAATAAATACGATGAGATGGCTTTAGTAATATCTAAGATTGCTTTGTTTGTTAATGCTAGTGATAATCTATATTTACAAAAGCAATTTAGTAAAAGTAAGATTAAATACTTACTTGCTACAAAGACAATTAATCAATTACAAGCAACTATTGATGAATATGAAAAAATAGATAAAAAGATAATTGATAATGAGAAGAAGATTGCTTTTGAAATTAGTGAACTAGATAAGATGGAGGTAATTAATGAAACTGTTGATAATATTGTTACTAATCTAGATTCTTTAATTGCTGTCTTTAATAACAATATTAATTATGATTCTTTAAGAGATGTATTTATGACATTCTGTAAGAGCCTTCAAAATGCTATTATGTTTGATTCTGCATCTTTTATTATGATTGATAAACCAGTGAATAATGAATTATTCCCATCTCAAGAATTGAATTTATATTATTATAGAAATCAAAAATTATATGAGAAGAATTTATCTTTATCAATGCTTGATAATAGTATTGTTCAATATGTTATCAATCAAAATAAATCATTAGGCTTTGATTTAAAGAAGAATCGAATTGATTTAATTAATATGTTCTATAATAGACCATTTATTGATGATCAATTATATTATGTTTATGCAGTACCTTGCTCTTATCAAGGCTCAATCTTTGGTGTTTTGGTTTTTACATCTCAAAATAACAATTTAACAGACAAGAATGTCTGCACTTATTTTGATTTTGGTGCTAAGATTTTTGAATCTTCTTTAACAACTTTCTACACTAATGAGGTTTATAACATTACTCAAGAAATGTATGATAGAACAGTACTTACTAATAATATTGGTTTAGTTAGATATAATGATGATGAAATGGTTTTAAGTGTTTCATTAATGAATCTACTTAAACAAAAGAGTAATTACATTAATAGAAGAACTTATCTATATTATATTTCACGTAATGATTATGAAAGATATATAAGAATTAGTAATAATGATAATTATCGTATTTCATATAAATTGAATATTGGTAATTTATATGTTCCTGTAACTGAAAATATTGAAACATTTACCGATAAATCAGGAAATAAATTATTCAAATTTGGTACTATCAGCGTAGATCAAGGTAATATTAAGACTCTAATTGATGGTAAAGGCTTATTACTTCAAAAGCTAGATGAAATAAAGAATTATGTTAGCAATTTAGAATATAAATTTGACTTTTTAAGATTTAAGACTATTCCATCTGATTATGAATTAATCAGACAAACATTCTTAACTACTCCATATTATTTAAGTGATTCTGATTGTGTTTTAGTCTTAGATAATGAAATGAAGGTTGAAGTATTATTAGAAAAATTAGCTGCTATATCTGATTCATATACAATAATCAGATATCCTCGTGATGTCGTTAATATTGATTCATTATTAGAAATATCACAAATCATGTTAGATAGTGATTCTAAACTTTATAGTGATGAAAAATATAAAGATTATCTAAAACGTGAAACTGCTACAATGCTAACAAGCAAAGCAATTAATGATCAATCATATAAAGCTGATTTAGGTGTTATTAGATTTGAAAGCTATGTTGATGAAATATGGATTGAACCACTATTATTCTTTAATGGTGATAAGAATAATGTTAATAAATTTGTTATGGTTAATAACAAAAATATTAGGAATATGCTTTCTTATGAAAACAAAATTAAATATGATATTAAATTATTCCAAACCGTTGTAGATAATGGTATTTCGGTTAATACTTTATTATTCTTAAATAGTAAAGCTATTTATAAGATTATTGAAAAGCTTGATAATAATAATTCTAAAACTAATTTAAATAATTTATATTTTGTTATTAATGATAATGATTATAAAGATATTAATGCTTTAATCGAAAGAATTAATAATTATGCTAATGTAATAATTAGTAGTGATGTACTTAAATATATTTCTATTATGAATTTTGAAGTAAAAAATATTAAAGGTATATATTTAAATAAAGGTATTGATATTGAAGAAAGAGAAAGAATAATGAGAATTGCATCAACATATAAATTAGATATTGTTAGTCCAAGAAAGTTGAATGACTGGTCTAAGAATATTTATGAAAGTGATTATGTTGATATTGTGAAGTAGGTTAATTATGAAAGTATTATTATTTATACAAAGTTTATTCGTACCTGGATATATGGTAAGAAGAAAGAATATGAATGTATTCATTTCTTTTCTTCTTTTGATTGCTTTTTCGGTTGTGGTTGCCTTACCAATGATTAATTATTTCAGTAAAGATAGATATACAATAATGGAATCTAGCTTGAATTTAAAAGCATTTAATTATGTGATTGATGAAAATTCAACTGTGGGTATGATTACTGACGAAGAAAGAGCAACTTATAATATGGTTTATTATAGTGATATTAAGAAGCTTGGAATCATGGCTAATAAAAAGGGTCTTGCTTATCAAGATGAATTAGTTAATGGTCAAGAATATGTATTAAAATCATATATTCCTATTTTAGATGAAGAAGGTACAATAACTAATTATGAAACATATTATATTCATATTGTTGTAGATGATTATGATATTAATAGTGATGAATCTGCAACATATGATATTACTAATAATTTCTTGAAATTAAAAAGAGAACCAGATAATTCATTCCATCATCTTTTGATTGCTTTTTATAGTTCAGGTGCTTATTTTGCTTATAGTGATGAAGCAACTCAATTAGTCACTTTGACTTATGGTGATAATGAAATTTATTTATCTGAGGGAGAAGATGCTACTTATTTATCTCATAAGATAATTGATTTACTTTATAGAGTATATCAATATAAAGCAACACTCAGATCTTTCATCTTTGTTTTTGCTTTACCAATTCTATTTACTATCGTGTTCTCTTGGATTTTTGGTAGATTTGGTGCCTTAAAAGGCTTTAGAGAATATTTAGCTGTTGGTACTATTGTATGTATGAATTGTACTATTGTTGGAACGATTCTTTCATTTATCAATATGCAATTGTGTAATTATGTATTCAATTATTTCTCATTTGCCTTTATTGCTTATTATTTAGTTACAATAATGATAATTAATAGAAGACATAGAATACATATGGATTAGGGGAGAAAATGGAAAAAAATATTAGAACTAATAGTAGAATTATTGCTATGATGTTGTTATTTAATTTAGATATTAATAAAGAATTAAATAATAATAATTTTGATAATAATAATTATTTAAATAATTATTTACTTGAAGCAATTAATGATAATTCTATATCTTCAAATAATCCAAGTGAAGAGAAAATTGAGTATGATTTAGATTTTGTGAAAGAGATAGTAAATGGTGTAATAAATAATTTAAGTACAATTGATTTTAAATTAAGTATTGCTATTGTGAAATACACTTTAGATAGAATATCTATTGTAGATAGAAATTTACTTAGAATTGGTGCTTATGAAATATTATTTACTGATACACCAGCTAATATTGTTATTAATGAAATAGTGAATATTTCAAAAGAATATTCTGAAATTGATGATTATAAAACATCTAAATTTAATAATGCTGTTTTAGATAAATTAGCAAAGAATAAATAGGATTAAATTTGATTAATGGGATGATTAATAATGGATGAAAGCAAATATTTATCTGTTTCAGCATTAAATAAATATTTATATTATAAATTTGATAATGATTTAAATTTAAGAAATGTTTATTTAAAAGCTGAAATATCGAATGTAAGATTATCTAAAGGGATATTATATTTTGTATTAAAAGACAATGAATCTGAAATAGATGGTCTTATGTTTAATAATGTTTATACAAATTTAAAATTTGATGTTCAAGATGGAATGACTGTGCTTGTACAAGGGCAAGTATCAATATATCCTAAGAGAGGAACTTATTCAATAAAAGTTATCTCTATGGAGCAAGTAGGGCTTGGTGAAGCTTATCTCAATTTCTTGCTTCTTAAAGATAAGTTAATGAATGAGGGCTTGTTTGATGAAGATAAGAAAAAGCCACTTCCTAAATTTCCTAAGATTATTGGTCTTATTACAAGTGGGACTGGGGATGCTATGCATGATGTTATATCTACAATAGATAAAAGATATCCTTTAGCTCAAATTCATCTTTATCCATCATTAGTTCAAGGAGATGAAGCGCCACTATCAATAATTAATTCAATTAAAAAAGCTAATAAAGATGGTGATTGTGATTGCTTGATTATTGCTCGTGGTGGTGGCTCACTTGAAGATTTAGCTTGCTTTAATGATGAAATGTTAGCAAGAACCATCTTTGAATCTAATATTCCTATTATTTCTGGTGTAGGTCATGAAGCCGATTTTACAATCTGTGATTTCGTAGCTTCTCGTAGAGCACCTACTCCAACAGGAGCAGCTGTGATGGCTACTCCTAATATAGTAGATTTAATTAATGATTTGATTAATAAAAAACAAAAGCTTGCTACATTTATTAAAAATAAATTAATTGATTCCTTTAATAAATATAATTACTTAATCCAAAATCCTAATTTTGCTAATTTTAATAAATATCTTAATAATTATAATATTAAATTAGATGCGAAAATTGCAAAATTAAATTCATTATCTCCAATTAATAGGATTGATAATTTAATTGATAAAGTAAATCATGAAGCTTATTTATTAAATAAAAATTATAATTCCTTTATTGAATATAAAAATAATGAATTTAATAATTTGATTAATAAAATGATAATTCTTAATCCTTTAAATATCATGAATAAAGGTTATTCATTAACTTATCAAGATGATAAATTGATTAAAAGTGTTGATGATGTTGATATTAATAAAGAATTAAGAACTGAATTAATTGATGGCACTATAATTAGTGGAAATTTAAAGAAAATAAATAAACAAATTTAGTTTATAAAAAGAGGTTAATTATGAATAAAAAAACTGTTAATATTCACATTTTTAATGTGTTTGTAATTTTAGTCTTATTTGGTCTTGCCCTAGCTTTAACATCTTGCTTTGGCGTTACTAAAAAAGGCTGCCAACATGAATTTGAAATATTAGACGAGGTTCAAGCTGTAGATTGCGAACATCCTGGACATTCTCATCAAAAATGTACTAAATGTGGTTTAGAAAAGACTGTTAAGCTTGTTATTCCACATGAAGTAGATGATCCTGAAGATTATATTTCTATTCAATATTGTAAGAAATGTAATAAGAGTGTTAGACTTGAAAGCTTAGAAACTGATAGAGAATATTTCAATTATCATTATTCTAGTTCAATGTTAAATGAAGCATTAGCAGCAATTGATGCAATGCATGCTGTATATGAAGAATCACTAACGAAAGAAAAGAGTGATCAAGAATATGCTGATACAATCAATGAATTATATGGAGATTTTGATCTTAAATTCACTGCTGTTATCAATCAAAATAGAGCAGCTTCTGTTCAATTTGATATGGAGAACACTAAAGCTAATGAAGATAAATATGATACATTAAATAAAGCAACTAATGAAATTCAAGAAAAATATCGTGAATTATTATATGATTTATTCTATAGTGATTTAAAAGAATTAGTATTCACTCCAGAAGATATTGAAGATTTAGAAGATGAAATTGAAACATTTAAGAATCCTAGAGTAAGAGAATTAAATGACTTAATTGATGAAATGGAAAATGATCTTTATTACAATACTGATGAAGAAGATTTTAATGAAGGTTATGCAGAATTATTAGGCTATAGAAATGAACTTGCTCAAATCTATGGTTATGAAACATTCTATGAATATGCTCATGAAAATTATTATGGTAGAAGCTATTCAGTTGATGATTTAAAGATCTTTAGAAGAAATGCAAGAGAAGTATTGGCTGATGTTTATGCTATTGAAACTTCACGTGGTAAATCTGGATTAAGTGATAATGTAACTTATAATTCAATTTATAGTTTATTCTACACACCTATCTTCAATAATAAACAAACATTAGAACTTTATATGAAGTTTGCAAAGAAGATGACAACTGATAAATTTGATTATTTAGGTGAAGTTAATAAAGCATTTAAGGATGGTAGAATTTTCATCTCTGGTGAAAATGGAAATGAAAGAGCATATACAACTACAGTTGATGTAGATGGTGAAAACAAGAACATTATGTTCTTTGGTAATTTTGAATATTATGCTGCTCCATTCACTCTAGTTCATGAAAGTGGTCACTTTATGTTTGATGCTTACGCATATGATTTGTATAATGATTATGATTTATTTGAAGTACAATCTCAAACTAATGAAATGTTCTTCTTAAGTACTCTTTCTCAACAATTAAAGACTGTATATAAATCAATTGAACATTATGTATGGTATTCTAGATTAGATACTGTTGTAACTACAACATTAGTAGATGAATTTGAATATATGCTTTATCATAATTATTCAGATTTAGATGATAAATTTAAAGATGGTATTAGTGCTGATGAATATGATGATTTATATGAAGCTGTTAAGAAATTATATGGCGTTCAAGAATTAGACAATTATTATTGGCATTATTATTGCACTCAATCAAGTGTTTATGAAATTGCTTATGCAATATCATTAATTCCAACACTTGCAAAATTAATCGATATTAAAGAAGATTTTGATAGTGCATATAAAGATTATGTAAAATTACAAACATTCTATAAAGATAGAAAATTCAAAGATGAATTCAATTTTGTAAATGTATTAAAATATGCTAATTTTGCTAATCCATTTGAAGATGCTACTTATGATAAGATTAAAGCCTATATTGATGTATTTAGTAAATAAAAATTATTAATATTTAAGGTGAAACAATGAGTGATAAAAAATCGACATTAAAAGATTTATCATATGAAGAATTAATTGAAAAATTAGATTCTTGCGTTAGTAAGCTTGATGATAGTGACCTTCCTTTAGAAGAAGCAATTAATGCTTATAAAGAAGGCTTAGAAATTTCTAATTTATGTAAAGAGAAATTAGAAAGTGCTAAGAAGGTTGTTGTTAGTAAGATGGAAAATAATTAAATTTTTAATAATTAAACTTTTAATAATTAAACTTTTAATAATTAATAATTTAATAATTAAAAATATTTCATAAAGGAGTAATGATGACATTTAATATAAATGATATAAAATCACCAGATTTTATTAAAGATTTAAATATTGAACAATTAAATAATTTATGTGCTGACATTAGATCGTTTATATTGGAAAATGTTAGCAAGACTGGTGGCCATCTATCTAGTAATCTTGGAAGTGTTGAAGCAATAGTTGCAATGCATTATTGCTTTAACAGCCCCCATGATAAATTCATTTTTGATGTTTCTCATCAAGCTTATACTCATAAAATCTTAACTGGAAGAAGTAAAGATTTTGTCAATTTAAGAAAGAAAGATGGCTTGAGTGGCTTTTGCTCTTATGAAGAAAGTGAACATGATATTTGGGAATCAGGTCACTCTTCAACATCAATTGCTGCTGCAGCTGGTATTATTGAATCAGGGAATGTGAAAGACAATATAGTTGTCTTTATCGGGGACGGTTCAATTCAAAATGGTATCTGCTTTGAAGCAATGAATTATATTGGTAGTGAAAAGAATCAAAAAGTAATTTTGATTGTTAACGACAATTCAATGTCAATATCTAAAAATGTTGGAAGGATGGCTAGAAGATTCTCTAAATTCAGAATTAAAAAGAGCTATACTAATTTAAAAAGAATAGTTCCAGGCTTTATGAAGAAAGGCTTAATTAGACTACAAAATAGTATGCGTACCTTTGTTTATGGTTCTAATATTTTTTCTTCATTAGGTTATAAATATTTTGGTCCAATTGATGGACATAATATTTCCGAATTGATTCAATATTTTAATTATGCAAAGAAATCTAGTGATTCATTAGTTATTCATATTCAAACTGAAAAAGGACATGGCTATGAGCCTGCTATTACTGATAATTTCGGCGTTTGGCATGGTGTTGGTCCATTCAATTTAGAAACAGGAGAAATCTATAGAAAAGATAATGTAATATCTTGGTCTGATTGTATTTCTAAAATAATAGAAGACAAACTTGAAGAAAATGAAGACATTAAAATCATTTGTCCTGCTACTTTGACAGGATCTAAATTATTAGAATGTAAAGAGAAATATAAAGAACGGGTAATTGATTGTGGAATAAATGAAGAACTAGCTTGCGTGCTGGCTTCATCAATGTCTCGCTTTGGTCGTATTCCAATTATTTCCATCTATTCAACATTCTTCCAACGTTGCTATGATTATTTAAATAATGATTGTGCAAGACAAAATAACCATGTTATTTTCTTGCTTGACAGAAGTGGAATCATTGGTGGTGATGGAGCAACTCATCAAGGTATATTTGATATTGCTATGACTAGTCATATACCAAATATCACAATCGCAATGCCAAAAGACAATGTTGAAGCTAGATTGTTAGTTGATTATGCAATAAAAGGTGATGGTCCATTTATTATTAGATATCCTAAAGAAGATATTAAATTAGATGAATATCTAGATGAATATCTTGTAGATGATAAAAATTATCAAATTGATAACATCGCTAGATGGCCTATTATAAAAGAAATACAAGATATTAATATTATTTCTTATGGACCTTCATTAATTAAATTTAAGAAATTAATTGAAGATAATAATTGTAATAAGATTAATATTGGCCTAATCAATGCTCGAATTATTAAACCAATAGATTTTGAAACTGTTCAATTATTAAGAAATAAAAAAGTATATGTATATGAAGAAGTAGTAAGAAATGGTTCTTTATATTCAATGTTAATAGATTTAAATAATGAATATAAATTAAATATTGATTTTGAATTCTTTGGCATTAATAATGAATTTGTTACAAGCTTAGGCTCTAAGGATGAAATTAAAGAAGAACTTGGCTTAAGAGAAATTGATTTAATTACAAAGATAAATAATAATAATAATAATTAATAAAATTATTAAATAAATTATCAATATAAAATGTTAAATATTAATAAATAGATAATTATAGGTGAAGATATGTTAACATCACTAAGTGTACAAAATTTCGCAATTATAGATAATTTAAAAATTGATTTTAAGAATTGTTTGACTGTGTTGACTGGTGAAACTGGTGCTGGTAAATCATTAATTATTGATTGCATTAGTTTATTATTTGGTAAACGTGCCTCAACTGAAATGATTAGATTTGGTGAAGAGAAAGCAACTATTGTTGGTTTATTCTCTAATTACAGTGAAAAAATCAATAATTTGTTAAAAGAATATGATATTGATTTTGATTGTAACGAAGATTTAATCATTAAAAGAGATATTTATTCTAGTGGTAAAAGTAAATGTTCAATCAATAATACAGTGGTTACTTTAAATCAATTGAATGAGATTGGTGAATATATTGGTGATATACATTCACAAAATGATAGTTTAGGTTTAATTAATCCTAAAAATTATTTATCTTTTTTAAATAATGAAAAAATTGATAATTTATCAATTGAATATAATAATTCATTAAAGAATTATAAAATTGCTAATAAAGAATATAATGATTTAATTGATAAAAAAGAAAATGATGATTCAAGAAGTGATTTTCTTAAATATCAATTAAAAGAATTGAATGAAGCTTCACTAGATGTACAAGAAGAAATTGTTTTAAAGGAAGAATTAAAAGAATTGAATCATTATGAGCAATTATATGAAAATATTAATGTATTAAAAGATAATTATCATAATAAGGATACAATTGATAATTTATATGAATCTTTGAAAGCTTTAGATACATTAAGAAATATCAATAATAAATATGATTCATTATATAAATTATTTGAAGAAAGTTATTATAATATTGAAGCTGTTTATGAAGATAATCTTCTTGAAATTAAAGAATTTGATAATCAAAGATTAGACTATATCAATGATAGATTAGGTTTATATTCTTCACTTAAACGTAAATATAAAAAAGATGTAAAAGAGATTTTAGAATATCAAAAAGAAATTAGTGATACTTTATATAATTTAGAAAATTATGATTCATTAATTGAAGATTTAAAGAATAAGAAAGATAAATTATATAAGGATACTTATGATATTGCGAAAAAGATGAGTGAAGAAAGAAAGAAGGAAGCTAAGGCTTTAGTTGATGAAGTTATTAACAATTTGAATGATTTAATGCTTAAGAATGTGAAATGGGAAATTGAATTTAGTGAAGCAAATACATTCTTGAAAGATGGTATTGATATTTGTGATTTCCTTGTTTCATTTAATAAAGGTGAACCAGTTAAACCATTATCAAAAGTTGCTAGTGGTGGTGAATTATCGAGATTCATGCTTGCAATCAAGACAGTTCTTGGAAGTAAACTTCCTCAACAAACTAAAATCTTTGATGAGATTGATAGTGGTGTAAGTGGTGCTGTTGCTTATTCAATTGCAAACAAGATTGATTCAATTAGTAAGCAATCACAAGTATTATGTATAACTCATTTACCACAGGTTGCATCAATTAGTGATAATCATATAAAAATTGAAAAAAGAATCGAAAATAATCGAACAATTACTTTAATTAAGGAATTAGATAAAGAAGAAAAAATCTTAGAAATAGCTTCAATGATTTCTAATGGCAAAGCAACAGATGCTTCAATTAATCTTGCTCGTGAGATGATAAAAAAGATTTAAAAAATAAATCATAAAAAATAAAAAGCCCCTTTTTTAAGGGCTTTTTATTTAATAAACCAGTGCTTTAGAATACTCCGAATGCTTGTAAAATAATAGCAACTAGACCTAATACAACACCTAAGAATGTACAAATACAAATGATCCAAACTAAGATTCTTCCACTTACAGTTTTTGAAGGTGGTCTATTAACTTGAACTTCAATTGAATTATCCATTTTCTTTTTTGTTGTGATAACTGGTTTTTTCTCTTTTTTATTGTTTTCTTGTTTTGCCATAACGCACCTCAACAAATATACAACGATTATAACATAGTAAATTATTGTTTTCAAGTGAAAAGTAATTAAAATGGCTTATTTTACGTTATTTTTTTATTCATTCTTTTTATTATTCCTTTTTTTGCATATTCTATTTATCCATTTTGTATTATTTTTAATTGAATATGAATATTAAATAATGTATAATCTATATTAGGATAAAAGAATCATATATGGAAAAAAATATAAATAATAATATAAAAAATAATATAAATATTAATAATAATATTAATAATAAAACTAATTATCGGATTATATTTCATATTGACATGAATTGCTTTTTTGCATCTTGTCATATCGCAATTAATGATAAATTAAGGAATAAACCGATTGTAGTTGCTCATAATGATGAGCAGAAAAAATCAATTATTTTAACTGCTTCCTATGAAGCAAGGAAATATGGAATTTATACTACTATGCTTGTTAGAGATGCAATCAAATTATGTCCACAGGTTATAGTAGTAGAACCTGATTATGAATTATACGAAAGATTTTCTAAATTGTTTTTTGAATATATGTTTTCTATAACACCTTTTGTTGAAGCGATGTCTATTGATGAAGGGTTCTTAGATGTTACAGAAATATGTAAGACAGTTGATGCAATAAAACTAGCAACAACTATTCAAAATAGATTATATAATGAATTTAAGCTTCCTTGTTCAATTGGTATTGCTCCTAATAAATTCCTTGCAAAAATGGGTTCAGATATTAAAAAACCTATGGGAATAACAGTAGTTAGAAAAAGGGAACTTGATAAAGTTATTTGGCCACTTGATATAAAGAATATGTTTGGAGTAGGTAAGAAAACTGAACCAAAATTAAGAGAAATTGGAATAAATAAAATTGGCGATATTATTAATTTTAAAGATAAAGAATTATTAGAAAGAACTGTTGGACCTGCTTTTACTAAATATTTAATTGATAGAGCTAATGGTATTGATGATTCACCTGTTACAGTTGTGAAAGAAGATGATTTTTCTAGTGTTTCTAATGAACATACATTCTCATATAATGTTAATAGCATAGAAACTATTAAAATGATGATTAAGATTTTAGGTAATTCAGTTGGTGAAAGATTAGAGAAACATAACTTTTTCGCTTATACTATCGGAATAAAAATAAAATACAACGATTTTACAGTTGTGCAGCGCTCACGAGGCTTAAACAAGCCTATTAATGATGATTATGCGATTTATCGTATATGCTCTGATTTATTTGATGAATTTAATGACACAAATAAAACTGTAAGATTAATTGGTGTTTTTGCTACAAGATTAACAAAGAGTGAAAAAGCAGAAAAAGAAGAAAGATTAACTTTATTTGATGATATGTCTAAATTTGAAAAAGCTGAACAAGATAAAAAAGTAAATAAATTATTAGATAATATCAATAGGAATTTAGGTAAAGATATAATTAAAGTAGGTATTAATAAGAATTAAAAGAGGTAAATATGGATATTAAAAAAGAAAGAGGATTTAAATCAGATAATCATCGATTTGATCCACATCATAAAAACATCTTTATCAAAAAAGCTGAATTAGGTAAAACAAATAGATTCTTTGTAGACAGAATTACTGATATTGGATATTTATTAGTTTTACTTGATAATAAAGCTGTTCTAAACTTTAGAGAAAAATTAAATGAAAGTGATTATTATTTCTTACATAATAATGAAACTAATCATCGTGAATTAAAGATTGATGAAGAAGTTGATGCTTTTGTTTATTTAGATAAGCAAAGAAGAATTGCATGTACTTTAATGAAGCCATATTGTGATATTAATCGTGGTGCTTTATGTGAAGTAGTGAATGTCAATGAAACTGGTGCTTATGTTAATATTGGTATTAGCAAGGATATTTTATTTTCATCAGATGAATATAACGTAGATACAATGCCTAGACTAAAAAACGATGGAACTAAAACTATGCTTCCAGTTAGACTTAGAATAAGAGGTAATAATATCTTTATTAAATTATTATCAAAGAATGAAATGATTGATTATAAAGATGGTACACCACTTAATGTCGGTGATAGTATTAATGCTTGGGTTTATAGAATCACTGGTGAAGGCATTAATTTAGTTGATTGCCATTATAATATTATCTTTGTTCATAAATCTAATCTAAGACAAAATTATCATCTTGGAGAAGAGGTTAAATTAGTAATAATCGGGGCAACAGATGAAGATTATTATGGAAGTGCAATTGTAAATCAAGATTCATTCTTGCTTGATTCACAAACTTACATCTTGCAATATTTAAAGACTCATAATGGTGTTATGAATTATTCATCATCAACTAATCCTGATATTATCATGAGGGTATTTAATATGAGTAAAGGTGCTTTCAAAAAGGCATTAGGTAATTTATATAAACAAAGATTAGTTATATTAGAAGAGGATAGAACTATTCTTACTGAAGATGGATTTAAAAAGATTAATAAATAATAATAAATTATTATAATAAATAAATCATAGAGGTGTCCTATGACTGATGATAAAATCATAAAACAAGAATACATAAATAAGATTAATTATGACTTTAGCAAGATTAGTCCATATAGTTATGGTAGTAATGAATGGGTAAAGATTGAGGAAAAGAAAGATGAATTAATCAAAAAGATTGAGGATATTCCATTTACTGAAGAGAAAGAAATCAGAATAGATGGTGATGATTATGTTTTAGAATTTGAAGACTTTGTGAAAAAGATGCCTGTATTAACTGGTAAGCTTACAGCTAGAGAAATATTCTTTAAGAGTATACGGGATATAAATTATAAAATATACAAAGTTACTTCATCTGTCTGGAAGAAAATTAAATTCTTATTTTCTATTCCAGCTTTAGCTTTTGCATCCTTCGTCTTTGTTATATTTATTAATTTAATATTTAATTATGTATTAACATTAATCTTCCCAATTGGTTTTAGTGAAGAATATGGCGGTTTAGCTCAATCAATTATTGCAGCTATTTTATTTGTTATACTTAAAACCTTATTAATTCTTGATAGTCATGATCGATATTTAGAAGAAAATTGGGTAGTATATGTAATTAAATATAGTATATCTATTGCTATATGGTGGACTTTGTTCTTTACAATAAGATTTACTACCAATTCAACAATCGATCAATTTAATTATCTACAATGGGCATTCTTCCTACCATTTATGTGGTTAGGTGGTATAACAAGAGAATTCTTTATTATGGGTATATTAGGTTATTTAGTTGTAACAACTTTACCACTTATTATTTCTCTTCCTATCATTTTCTTAAGAGAAAGAGAAATGACTAATCCTACTTTAAATGAAAAAGACAAGAAATATAAAAGTGGTCAAGATTTCGACGGTGCTATCATAGATGATGATTATGAATATCATTTTGATGCTACACAAGAAATTAAAAATATTGGATTTAATAAAAAAGATTCATCTTCAGAATCATCTTTAGATGAATCAATTGACACATCAGATGATAAATCCAGAGATAAATCGGATTATTAAAAGTATTATTTAAAAATTAAGCTCTGAATTGATATTTAGTCAAGATATTGACTATTATAACAATCAATTAAACAGAGCTTTTTTTCTTTGCTTGTTACAATTGTTTAAGAAGAAAACGCTTATAACTGTAACTATTATTATCAATTATTTACATTTAATTAATTTTATGATAAAATGGTAATAGAAAAATTCTAGAATTATAAATTTATTTGAACTTTGATTAAGAATTAGTAGATTATTTATATATTTAGAGAGAAGATGGTTGGTGAAAATCTTTTATAATAAATAATCGAATGACACTTATGAGTCCTAATAAGGCGTACTTTGGCGTTAACAAATTAATGAGGGTAATTAATATATTAATTCTTTTTATATTAATTACTAAATAAGGTGGCACCACGGATTCATATTTCGTCCTTAAAATGATGTAATAAAATTATTATTTTATTATGTTTATTTTATGGGCTTTTTTTAATCTAAAATATTATTTTCAATAATGTAATTGTATTATTGAAAATAATGCAATTATATTAGGAGTTTATTATGGCAAATTATCAAAAAATAAAAGGTACACAAGATTTTATCGGTGTTGATGCTATGAAGATTAGGAAATTTGAGAGTATTGCTAGTCTTGTTGCTAAGAGTTATGGAATAAAAGAAATAATTACACCAATAATTGAAGATAGTAATGTTTTTGTGAAAAACGTTGGTGAAGATAGTGATATTGTGAAAAAAGAAATGTATACCTTTCTTGATAAAGGAGAAAGATCTATCACATTGAGACCAGAAGGTACAGCAGCAATAGCAAGATGTTTTATTGAAAATAAAATGTATGCTAATCCTGGTGTGACAAAACTATTCTATTATGGTCCAATGTTTAGATATGAACGTCCTCAAACAGGTAGATATAGGCAATTCAATCAATTTGGTGTTGAATATTATGGTACACAAGCACCTTTAATGGATGTTGAAATTATAAGTAGTGCTTTTGCTATCTTTAAGAAGCTTGGTATTAATGATATTAAAATCAAGATTAATTCTATTGGAGATAGTGAATCTAGAAAGAATTTTTCTAATGCTTTGAAAGAATATTTTAGACCTTATATTAATGATTTTTGTGAAGATTGTAAAAGAAGAATTGATATTAATCCACTTAGAATCTTAGATTGTAAGGTTGATAACAATAAAGATGATACAAAGGAAATCATTAAAAATGCTCCTACTATTAATAATTATCTAACTAAAGATTCTTTAGATTATTTTGAATATGTCTTAAAAGGACTAGATAATCTAAATATTCCTTATGTTGTAGATTATAATTTAGTTAGAGGATTAGATTATTATACAGATACTGTATTTGAATTTGTATATTATAATGACCAAGGCCAAGAATCACTTGCTCTTGGTGGTGGTGGAAGATATGCCAACTTAATTAAAGATATGTGTGGTGTTGATGTTAATGGTATGGGTTATGCTTTCGGTGTTGAAAGATTAATTAATTTAATGGATAATTTAGGACTTAATGATGATTGTATTGATTATTGTGATGCAGTTATTATTGGCTTAGATTATGAATCTAAATTAGAAGCCTTTAAATTAGCTAAGAATTTTAGAGAAGAAGGTATTATTACTGAAATGGAATATGCTTCATTTTCATTAAAATCACAATTTAAGCTAGCTGATAGAGTTAATGCTAGATTTATAATTATTATTGGTGAAGAAGAAAGAATCAATAATGTGTATACTGTAAAAGATAAGAAATTAAATACACAAGAAAATGTTAATAAAAATGATATATTGAAATATATTCAAAATAAATAGTTTGTATGAAAAGAAAGGGAAAATAATTATGGCTAAATTTAATAGAACTCACAATAATGGTGAGTTGAGAATAGAAAATGTAAATAGTGAAGTTACACTTGCTGGATGGGTTGCAAAATCAAGAAATCTAGGTGGTTTAATCTTTATTGATTTAAGAGATCGTCATGGTATCACTCAAATTGTAGGTAGACCTGAAAATAAAGAAGTGTATGATATTTTAGCTAGTGCTCGTAATGAATGGGTATTACAAGTAACAGGTAAAGTATTAGAAAGAGAAAGCAAAAACTTAAATATTCCTACTGGTGAGATTGAAGTTGAAGTTAGTAATGTGAAAGTATTGAGTGAAGCATTACAACCTCCAATGATTATTGCTGATAAGACAGATGCTTTAGAAGATTTTAGAATGAAATATCGTTATCTAGATTTAAGACGTCCTATCATGCAAAAGAATTTAATGTTAAGACACAGAATCACTAAAGCAGTTAGAGATTATTTTGATGGGGAAGATTTTGTAGAAATTGAAACACCAGTATTTGGTAAATCTACACCAGAAGGTGCTAGAGATTATTTAGTTCCTTCACGTGTTCACCCTGGTAAATTCTATGCTTTGCCACAATCTCCTCAAATCTATAAGCAATTATTAATGATTTCTGGAATGGAAAGATATTATCAAATTGCTAGATGCTTTAGAGATGAAGATTTAAGAGCTGATAGACAAATGGAATTCACACAAATTGACGTTGAAATGAGCTTTGTTGATGAGCGTGATGTTCATGAAATGATGGAAGGAATGATGAAGCAAGTATTTAAAGATGTTATGGGTCTTGATTTAGTTACTCCATTCCCTTATCTTTCATTTGATGAAGCAATGGAACGTTATGGCTGTGATAAACCAGATACTAGATTTGAAATGGAACTAAAGAACATTGAAGAAGAATGCAAGAAAATGAACTTTTCTGTATTTGATGCTTTATTAGATAATAAATACGCAAATAAAATTAATCCTAATGAAATTAAAGCTATCAATGTAAAGAACGCTAATGATAAATATTCTAGAAAAGCAATTGATGCTTTCCAAGATTATATTAAACAAAAATTTAAAGCAAGCGGTCTTGCTTGGTTTAAATATGATGGTAATAGCTTTAATGGTAGTATTGCAAAATTCATTAATGATGAAGTAAAAGAAGCTCTTATTAAAAAATTAGATATTACTAGTGGTGACTTAGTTTTAGTTGTTGCTGGACCTAAATCAGTAGTAAATGCTTCTTTAGCTTATTTAAGAAATAAAATAGCTAGAGAGATGAATCTAATTGATGATAATAAATATAATTTCTTATGGTTAGTTGACTGGCCATCATTTGAATGGAGTGAAGATGAAAATAGATTCGTTGCTGCACATCATCCTTTCACAATGCCTAAAGATGAATGGAAAGATAAATTATTAACTGAACCTGAGAATTGTTATTCTAAGTGCTACGACTTAGTACTTAATGGAATGGAACTTGGAAGTGGATCTATTAGAATCCACGAACAAAAAGTACAAAGTGATATGTTTAAAGCAATTGGTTTAAGTGAAGAGGAAGCAAAAGTAAAATTTGGTTTCTTTGTTGATGCACTTAAATATGGTACACCACCACATGGTGGAATTGCTTTAGGTCTAGACAGATTAGTTATGATATTAACTCATTCACAATCTATTAGAGATATAGTTGCCTTTCCAAAGACTGCAAATGCAATGTGCCCAATGAGCGAAGCCCCTTCATTTGTTGATGATAGTCAACTTAAAGATTTACATATTGCTGTAACTGAAAAAGAAAAATAAAAATAATTATAATAATAAATAATTATAAAAATTATTATTATTAAATAACAATTAGGAAGTATTAAATTATGATCTTAGTACATATTATGGCAAAAGTAGGAATAGTAGCTGGTTGTGTTATTATTTTCTTAATAACCTTCATTTTAAATAAACGCACTAAAGCGCCTAAAGTAGATGAAAAAATTGAAAAATGTAGAACATGTACTAATGAATCCTGTATTATAAAGATGTCTGAGTTTGAAGAAATAAAAAAAGAATATGAACTAGAATTCGAAAAGAAATCTAAGAATTCAAAAGAAGAAAATAATGAATTTAATCAAGAAAATAATAATATTAATAATATAATTGATATTATTGATAATTGTCACGAGGAGGAAAAACATGAAAAGTAATAATTATATATCTTGGGATGAATATTTTATGGGAGTTGCTTTATTATCATCTTTACGTAGTAAAGATCCTAATACAAAAGTAGGTGCATGTATTGTTAATCAAAAGAAAAGAATAGTTGGAATTGGTTATAATGGTTTCCCTTATGGATGCAGTGATGACAAGTTCCCATGGATTAATAATTCACCTGAATTTTTAGAGAATAAATATCCATATGTTGTTCATGCTGAACCTAATGCAATATTAAATTCAAATTCATCACTTGAAAATTGCACTTTATATGTAAGTCTATTCCCTTGCAATGAATGTGCTAAATTAATCATTCAAAGTGGAATTAAAGAAATTGTATACATGGATGATAAATATGATGGTACTCCTAGTGACCAAGCATCAAAGAGAATGCTTGATGCTGCCCAAGTAAAATATCGTAAACTTGATAAGATTAATGTATCAATTACTAAATAAGGATTAAAATGATTAATTATTTTAAAAATTTATTAATTAAATTTAAACAAGCTAAGACATCAAAGAAGATTATTTTATGTATAATATTATTCTTTTATCTTGTTATCGTATTGAGTTGTGTAATTCCAATAAAATGTGATTATACATCTCCAGGAACGCTTAATAGAATTAATTCAGTTATTTCTATTAATGATGAAAACAATACACAAGCTATAAGAAATAATTTCTATACAGTTTCAGTTTTTTCTGGAACTGATAACTTCTCGTTATTTGAATATTTACTTAGAAATTTAGATAAAAAACAAGAAGTTAAAAAATATGAAGCATCTGATCATCTATTCACTACAACTGAAGAAAATAGAGCAGGTGAAGCTCAAAAGACTCAAAGCATTCAAGATTCAATTATTTGTGCTTACGAACTAGCTAAAGAAGATGGTTATGATGTTAATCTAGTAAAAGAATATGTCGGTATAATGATATGCTATATGCCACAAAATCATTATGGTACAGGACCTGAATCATTACAGATTAAAGATATTATTATCAAGATTGGTGATGAAGATATCACTTCACCATTAAAATTATATGAAGTATGTTCATATTATTTAGAAAATGATAGATTTAAAGATAGTAATATTCAATGTCCTAAGATATTGATTCGTAGAAGTGGTGAAACATTTGAACTTGATTCATGTAATACTATTTGTTTAGCACAACTTGCTAAATTCTATGAGGCTGCTATGAGTGCATGTGAGAGATTAAATATTGTTAACACTTATTCCTATTTAACAAATTATATGTTTGAATATTATGATTTAAATGTTAATGAATCAACTCCTTCATTCAATGTTAATTCAGCTGTTTCAACTGGTCCATCAGGTGGTTTATGTCAAACATTATATGTTTACAATGCTTTAACAAATAATTCATTAATCAAAGAAAATGAACTTATCACAGCAACTGGTACTATTACTTATGATGGTACAGTAGGACCAATTGGTTCTGTCGATAAAAAGGTTTATACAGTTGATATATATTTATCTAAATACATGTTTGTGCCTAGTTATGATTATAATGATGCAATGGAAGCATATAACCAAATCAAAAATCCTGATTTTGAAGTAGTAAGTGTAAGCAATGTTCGCGATGCTATAAACACTTTAAAAGGAGGTAATTAATGAAACCTCTAGGATATAAGAATGATAATTCTAACAATAATAATAATACAAATAATACTAATTCAAACGTTACAAATATTAGAAGAGAGACTTTTTGGTTAAAAGGTAAAAGAGAATATAAGAAATTTGGTGAATATAATTTCAAAAAGAGTACTTTTTGGAAAACTACTCTTGGTGGAATATTAGCAACTTTATTAGTTACTGCACCAGTTATATTATTAATGGTTGCTTTATATAAAGCATTCTATTACAAATTATTCTTTAGAATCTTTATGTATTTACTAGCTTGGGGTTTAGTATTATTCTGTAACGGCTTAAGTAATTATTTCACAGTTCAAATGTCTAAAACCTATGTGACTGATGATGAGAAATTACAGAATATGGATGCATTCGCAATCATGTTCTATAATTGCTTTAATATTGGATTTATGATTATTACTTTGTTAATCGTAATATTCGTTATGATGGTGACATTATGATAGATAAAATTAAAAGTTTTTTTAAGAAGTATTATGTAGCTTTAATCATCATCTTTGGTGCTATTATTGTTGATTATGGTACTAAAATATTGATTACTAATGTTTTAAATTACACTTTAAGTGGTAAAAAGGTTGTTTCTGTTGATGAAATAGAAGTAATAAAAGAATTCTTTTACATTTCATATGCTAGAAATACAGGTGCTGGTTGGAGTTTATTAAGCGATAAAACATCATTATTAATTGGTATTACTGTTATAGCACTAGGTATATTCGTTTTTATGATGAAAGAATTTGATATTAAAAAAAGATTCTTTTTCTCTTTCGGTTTATCATTAATGATTGGTGGTACAATTGGTAATTTTGGTGAAAGAATCTATCATGGTTTTGTTACTGACTTTTTGGATTTCATTATTTTTGGCTATGATTATCCAGTATTTAATGTTGCTGATATTTGCTTAGTTGTTGGTACTATTTCAGTTTTAGTTTCTATTATTTTCACAAAAGAGAATGCATTTGAATCTAAGAAATCTCCATTAGATAATAATCATCATTCTGATGATTATCATTCGGAAGATAAATCTATAGATAAATCGATAGATAAATCAAATGATGAAACAACCGACAATAATGAAAAAAAGAATGAGGCAAATTAATGCAAGTTAATATTGCATTTATCATCATTTCCTCAATTATCCTAATTGATCAGCTAACTAAATATTTTGCATATGTATATATTCGACCAAAAGCAAAAACAAAAAATAAAATATTTTATTTGAGCTATGTTGAAAACAGTGGGATGGCAATGGGCAAATTAAGTGGTGCTTATATTTATTTTTATATTGTTACTATTATTTCTTTAATTGCTCTTGCATTTTATGCCAATTATATAGATTTTCAGAATAGATTAATATTTAGTATTGGTATTAGCATTTTAATGGGTGGTGCAATGGGTAATTTTCTTGACCGCGTCTTTAGAGGTTATGTTATAGATTTTATAACAGGTAAAATCTTTAAAAAGCATTTACCAGTATATAATATTAGTGATTTATGTATTATGATTGGTTTTATATTATTAATAATTGATATAATTGGAGTTTTGTTATCATGAATAATGACTTAAATAAGATTAATGAATCTAATATTATATTGATATTTGAACAAGCTGAATTCGATTATGATGTAAGACTTGATAAATTTTTAGTACTCAATTTTCCTGATTATTCAAGAAGTAAATTACAAGATCTTGTGAAGAATGGCTTTGTGTTTGTTAATAATAAGCAAGAGAAGAATAATTATATCTTGAAAGATGAAGATGAAATTGAGATTAATTTTCCATTAGTTGTAGCATCTCCAATCGAAAAAGAAGATATACCACTCAATATAGTCTATGAAGATAGTGATATTATCGTTGTCAATAAACCATCAGGGATGGTTACACATCCAGCTGTTGGTAATAAGCATGGTACATTAGTCAATGCTTTACTTTATCATTGTAAAGATTTATCAGGTATTAATGGTGAAATGAGAGCTGGTATTGTTCATAGATTAGATAAAGATACTAGTGGTTTAATTGTTGCGTGTAAGAATGATTTTGCTCATAAAAATTTAAGTGAACAATTTGCAAAAAAGATGGTTAATAAGATTTATCATTGTATTTGCTATGGTGTTATTGACCATAATATTGGTGTTATTAATGCACCAATTGGAAGAAATCCTATCCTCCGTCAACAAATGGAAGTAATAGAAAACGGAAAAGAAGCGATAACTCATTTTAAGGTTATTGAAAGATTTAGAGACTTCACTTATTTAGAAGTAAAATTAGAAACTGGAAGAACTCATCAAATCAGAGTTCACCTAGCTTATATTAATCACCCTGTTTTAGGTGACCCTGTCTATGGACCTAGAAAAGTGATTGGTAATACTGGTCAATTTTTGCATGCTAAGAAATTAGGATTCTATCATCCTAGAACTAATGAATATATGGAATTTGATTCTGATTTGCCTTTAGAATTTCAGGCAATGTTAGATGAATTAGGCGGGCATATGCTTGACTAAATAATTTAAATAAATAAAAAAATATTAAATAAAAAATTATTAAATAAATAATCATTAAATATTAAAAAATATAATTTTATAAGGAGTGTGTATTTTTAATGTATGATCTCGATGGATCGGTTCCCCCTCTGATATCTGGAATCCGATTAGTTATAAATAATAATTCAATTTGGCCCTATATATTACTTATTGGTATTTTGTTATTAGGTGCCTTCTTTTCAGGTGCTGAAACTGCTTATTCATCAGTTAATCGTTATCGATTAGATGTTGATAAAGATAATGGCAGTAAATCAGCTAAACTTGCTTTAAATATTTTAGATAATTTTGATAATTTAATTATCATTGTATTAATTGGTACTAATTTAACTCATATTTTAATGTCAGTTATTGCAACAGTCCTAGCTACATCTTTATTAGGAGCATATGGATCTATTGTTAGTACTGCTATAATTACTTTGATTGTATTTTTCTTTGGTGAGATGATACCTAAGAGTGTAGCTAAATATAATGCTAATTGGTATTGTAAAGTATCAAGCTATTTTCTAAAATTTCTAACAATTATCCTTTGGCCAATTGCAAAAATATTTGAGCTTTTAGTAATGCTTGTAAGAAAGATATTTAAACAAGATGATGAAAACGATGAAGAAGCCTTCACAGAAGATGATTTCCAAGATGTGATTGAACAAATTGAAGAAGAGGGTGCAATTAGTGAAGATGAAAGTGATATTATTCAAAATGCAGTCGATTTTGGTGATATTAAAGTAAAAGAAATATTAACTAAAAAAGATAATATTATTGCTTTAGATATTTCTAACTGTAATCCTAAATTTTTAAATGAATTCTTGCTTGAAACTGAATATTCAAGAATACCAATTTATGATGGTTCAATTGATAATATCATTGGTATACTTCATGTTCGTACTTATTTAAGAGAATATTTTAAAAATAATAATTTAAACGTAAGAAATGTCTTAAAGAAGCCTTATACAGTATCATCTCAAGAAACATTAGATGATATCTTTGAAGGCTTCAAAAGAAATAAAACTCATATTGCTATTATTAAGAGCACTAGAGGTAAAACTTTAGGTATGGTTACAATGAAAGACGTTTTAGAAGAATTAGTTGGTGAAATTGATGAAGGTCAAGAAGCACTACACGATGAAGAGAGTGACAAATAATGAGAATCGCTATTGTTATTTCCTTATTCGTACTAATTATTCTATCTGCTTTCTTTTCTGGTAGTGAAATGGTTTATGCAAAAGTAAATCAAATCAAATTAAAGAAAGAAGCAGATAAAGGATCTCTAAATGCTAAAAAAGCTTTGGATTTAGCTTCTAATTATTCATCTTTTATTTCCACAATCCTTATTGGTAATAATTTAGTTAATATTGCTTCATCATCAATAGCAACTATTCTTTGTATAGATATATGGGGTGAAGAGGTTGGTTCAACTGTTGCAACAATTGCTCTAACTATAATTATTTTAATATTTGGTGAAATATTACCTAAAACTATTTTACCTAAATATAATTATAGTTTATCTAAATTATTTGTACCTTTTATTAAATTTTTTAAGATTATTCTTTTCCCATTTGTTTGGGCTGTAACTAAAATTGTGTCATTCATTGAACCAATTTGGGTGCCAAAGGAAGAAGAGCCTACAGCAACTGATGAAGAATTAATTTCAATGGTTGAAGAAATAGAAGATGAAGGTTATATTGATGAAGATACATCAGATTTGATTATATCTGCAATAGATTTTGGTGATACTGAAGTATTCGAAATAATGAAACCTCGTGTTGACGTTTTTGCTTTTAATATTAATGATAATATAAATGAGCTTATTCAAGATGAAAAGATATTCTATTATTCAAGAGTACCTGTTTATGAAGATACCATTGATGATATTATTGGTGTAGTAAACACTAAAGATATATTAAAAATGATGCTTCAAAATAAAGAAATTGACATTAAGAGTCTACTTACAGAACCTCTTTATACTCATAAAACTAAACCAGTAAAGCAATTATTACGAGAATTTAAAGAAACTCATACTCATATTGCTATTGTAATGGATGAATTTGGTGGTACTTTAGGTATTGTCACCATGGAAGACATTGTGGAAGAACTGGTAGGTGAAATCTGGGATGAAACTGATACAGTTGAAGAAGATATTACTAAAAAAGGTGAAAACAGCTATATCGTAAATGGAGATATGAATATTTATGATATGTTTGATATGTTCGAATATGATTATAAAGATTTTGATTCAGAATATGAAACTGTTGGTGGATGGTGTACTGAAGTATTAAACAAATTCCCTGAAGTTAATGATGAATTTACTTATGATATCTTTAAAGTTACTATTCTTGAAATGGATGATGTAAGAGTTGAAAAAGCAAAAGTTGAAATTGTAAAGAAAGATGAAGAAGATTAAAAGGAGTTATTATGACATTTAAAGAATATGTATTATTTATCTATATAGCTTTGATATTAGTTTTCTCAATTATTGCTATTATTGCTTATTTAGTAGATAAGAATAAAGCAATCAAAGGAAAGATGAGAACAAAAGAAAAAGATTTATTGTTTTATGCTGTTTGCTTTGGTGCATTAGGTTCATTAATTGGTAGAATTATTGCTCATCATAAAACAGAAAAAGTATATTTTTCTATAGTTATTTGGTTCTCTCTTTTAATGCAAATCTTAGCATTTTTAGTTATAGGTTATTCCTATCTTTATATGTAAGAGGTGAATGATATGGCTAATAAGAATTATAATAATAATTATAAAAATAATAATTATAATAATAATGATTCGTTGAAAAGATCTCATTCAAAATATTCTAATTTCAAATTGACTTTATTATGTTTGATTTCTTCATTTTCATTAACTGTTGGTATTTCTGCTCTTGCTATTTATCCAAATTATCAAAAATTATCTATTTATGTAATGATTCCAGCGTTTTTATTATTTATCATTACCTTGACTTGGTTTAAATCATTTAAAAGATAAACCATTTTAAAGATAGATATATTTAGAAAGGAACTATTTTTGATTTCTTTATTAATATCATTTAGTGTTTTAATAATTGGTTATATATTTTATAGTAGATTTATTGAAAAGATGTTTGTAATTGATGATAGAAAAACACCAGCAATAGTAATTAATGATGGTGTTGACCATGTACCAATGAAAACTTGGAAGGCATTCTTGATTCAATTATTAAACATTGCTGGAACAGGTCCAATCTTTGGTGCTTTGATGGGTGCTGTATTTGGTCCGATTGTCTTTGTTTGGATAGTCCTTGGATCTATTCTTGGTGGTGCTGTTCATGATTTTATGTCAGGTATGATTAGTGAACGTCATGGTGGAGCATCGATTGCTGAATTATCTGGTATTTATTTAGGCAATGTAGTTAAATGGATAATGCGTATCTTTTCTGTCGTGTTATTAATTTTATGTGGTACGGTCTTTGTGACTAGTCCTGCTACATTAATTGCAAAATTAACACCAGAATGGATGAGTGATAAATTTTGGATGATTATAATACTTGCATATTATTTACTTGCAACCTTACTTCCAATTGATAAATTGATTGGTAAATTATATCCTGTATTTGGTATTTTATTAGTAGTAATGGCTATTGCTGTATTAGGTGGTTTGGTTTTCACGAATCATCTATCAATTCCTGAATTCAATATTCAGACAATGCATCCAGATGGAACTCCTATTTGGCCATATATGTTTGTGACTGTTGCTTGTGGTGCAATTTCTGGTTTTCATGCAACTCAATCACCGATGGTTGCTAAATGTATCACAAGTGAAAAAGAAGGAAGAAAAGTATTCTATGGTGCTATGATAAGCGAAGCTGTAATTGCTTTAATTTGGGCTGCAGCTGGTGTTGCTTTTTACGGAACTACTGAACTATTGAATAATGCTTTAAAAGATGGAGCATCAAATGTAGTATATGAAATATCAAAAGGAGTGCTTGGTTCTTTTGGTGGAGTACTTGCTATAATTGGAGTTGTAATATGTCCTATTACATCTGGTGATACTGCATTTAGAAGTGCTAGATTAATCCTTGGTGAAACATTTAAATTAGAACAAAAGAAAATCAAAAATAGGCTTATCATAACAATTCCAATTCTAGTTGTTGGTGGCTTATTAACTTTATTTTCAATTGTAAATGACAATGGTTTTACTATAATTTGGCGTTATTTCTCTTGGAGTAATCAAACATTAGCTATGATTGCTTTATGGGTTGCTACAGCATATCTAATTAAAAATGGCAAAAATAAATATTCATCCTTTATTACTTCAATCCCTGCTACCTTTATGTCAGCAGTTAGTATGACTTATATATTATGTTCAAATGAAGGATTTAAATTATCTACTAAGATAGCTTATCCAATTGGAATTATCTTTGCTTTGAGTTTGTTATTATTCTATTTATATATTTTAATTTTTAAAAATATATTATTTAAAAAGAATAAAGAGAAAGAAGAAGCAAAAGCTTAAATTTATAAATTATATTATTAAGAAAAAGTGCTTATATCAATTTAGATATAAGCACTTTAAATAATTAATAATGAATAAATATTAATAAAATACTATATTATTTTGCTTATTTAGAATTCGTCTAGCCTTTTTTAAATTCTTATAATTTAATTTTGCATAATTACTTAAAAATAATTCACCTTTTTCTTTTAATATTTGAGCAGCTAATGCATCTACTTTTTGACTTGCACCTTTTAGAAAATCATAACCTGCTTCAAGCTTCATTTTATCAAAATATTCAAGGAAATAGAATCTTGCAATAATAGATGCACAGGCTACACTTAAATATTTATTTTCAGCTTTTTCTTCAAAGATAATATCTTTATATACATCCTTTTTATTACCTAAATATTCAAAATATTTTTGTTTAGTACAGAAGTCATCTAAAATTACTTTTTTACATCCACTCTTTTTCACAATCTTTCCAATTGCAGCATTATGCATAATTGCTTTAATCTTATTAAGATTCATATCTGTATTATTATTTGTTATTTCATTGTATTTTGAAGGTGAAATAAAACTAATCTCAAATTGTAATCTTTTTATTAATTGTTTTGCGATTAATCTGATTTTTTCATCATTTAATTGCTTTGAATCTTTTACTCCAGCATGCTTTACAAATAGAATATTGTCTTTACTTAAAAAGCATGAACAAACAAAGATACCACCGAAGAAGTCACCTGTTCCTACTTCATCTGAACCTATTTCATCTTCACCAATATTTAATTTAATTTGTGAAAGATCATTATTTTTATTTTCATCTTTATTAATTAATAATTCATCTGGAATAGGTAAATCAATTAGCTTATGAATTTCTATTGCTAATTCATTTTCGGTTTTACCTTGAATTAACATCTTACCAGTTGTATAGATGGTTAAGGTGTTATTCTTGATTTTTCCACGAAATAGTGTATAATCGTTAATGTAAGGGATTTCATGCCCACGATATTTATTTATAATCAAATTTATTTGCTGGTCTGTTAAATCTAGAGAATATGGCATAATAGACCTCCATTCTTAAGTAAGATTATAACATAAAAAAATATAAAATGATAAGTCTTTTTTAAGATGGTGTATTTATGAATTATAATTATTATGAAGATGATGATCTTAAAATTATCAATAAAACAAAAAAAGTCCTTGAATATGATAAAATTGTTGGATTAATCAAGGATGAAACAATACTCGATAAAACTAAAGAATTATTAGATAATGAATTACCAATGAATGATATTGATGCAATCAAAACTGCTTTAGAGAAAATCGATGAAGCATCAATGCTTATATCAAGAATTGGCAGATTCTCTATTTATTTTCACATTGATATTGCTTATCCATTAACTAAAACAGTTAAAAATGGTGTTCTAACTATTGATGAGCTTGTTCAAATTGGAGAATTTCTAAATACTATTAGAGATTTATATGCTTATTTAGAAAGATTAGATACTAATAAAATTGAAGCACCTTTGTTTAGAAGATCAATTAATTATTTATATTATCCAAAAGAATTAAACAATAAAATCAAATCTATTGTAACTCCATATGGTGAAATTAAGGATGATGCAAGTAGTGAACTTAAAGCTATTAGAAAAGGAATAAAAGATACTGATTCACAAATAAAGAATAAGCTAGTTGAAGTGTTAAATAAGAATTCATCTAAATTATCACAAGCAGTAATTCAAATTAGAAATGATCGTTATTGTCTTCCTGTTAGAACTGAGATGAAGAATCAAGTTAAAGGTATTATTCATGATCAATCATCAAGTGGTGAAACGACCTTTATCGAGCCTTTAATTATTTGTGAGCTTAATAATAAACTTAATTTTTTGAGAGAAGAGGAAAAGAGAGAAATTAATAATATATTAAAGAATATATCATTAATTATTGCATCCTCTAGTGAAGAATTAATTAATACCTATAATGAAATATTAAGTTTAGATTTATTATTCTCTAAAGCTAAATATTGTAATTCATTTAATGGTTGTAAACCGAATGTTAATGAAGATGGTATATTAGAATTATATAATGCTTATCATCCACTACTTAATGTAGAGAAAGTTGTAAAGAACAATTGTTCATTAGGTAAGGATTATAAAGGTATTATTATTACAGGACCTAATACAGGTGGTAAGACTGTATTACTTAAAACAGTTGGTTTACTTAGTTTAATGGTTAAATATGGTTTATTAATTCCTGCATCAAGTGAAAGTAATATTACTGTATTTGATAATATTTATGCTGATATTGGTGATGAGCAATCTATTTCTCAAAACCTTTCAACATTCTCTTCCCATTTAACAAACGTAATTGATATTATCAATAATGTAACCGATAAATCATTAGTTATCTTAGATGAATTAGGTTCAGGAACTGACCCAGCTGAAGGATCAAGTCTTGCAATTGCAATTTTTGATTATTTGATTAATCGAAAGTGTCTAGTTATTGCTTCATCTCATTATAGTGAGCTTAAGATTCATGCTTATAATGCACAAAATCTTATTAATGCTAGTGTTGAATTTGATCCAGTTACTTTAAAGCCAACTTATCGATTATTAATTGGTGTACCAGGAATGAGTAATGCTTTAAATATTGCTTCTAATATAGGACTAAAAAATGAAATTATCAAAAGTGCTAAAGAATATATCTTTAAAAAAAATGATAATTTAAATACAATGCTTGATAAATTGATTAAGCAATCTTATAAATTAGAAGATGAAAATAAAAAAATAGAAGAATTAAAGCAAGAATTAAAAGAAAAGATTAAACTTCAAGATTTAGAAATTAGAAAGACTATTGATGAAAGAAATAAAATCATAATTGAAGCTAATATAGAAAAAGAAAAATTAATCAATGATACTAAAGAAGAAATCAATGATTTAATCATTGAACTTAATGAATTAAAAGCAAAGGGTGTTAAAGGCCATGAAATTGCTAATGTGAAACACAAAGCAAAAGCTTTAGAACACACTGAAATCGATGAGATTGTGAAAGAAGAGGATGTAAAATTAGATGTAGGTGTGAGAGTTTATATTCGTGGTCAAAACACTTATGGTGTAATTTCTAAAGTATTAAAAAATAATCGTTATGAAGTCACTGTTGGTAATATTGCTATTATGGTTTGGGGTGAGCAATTATCAGCAACAACCAATAATAATGATGAAAATAATAGCGAATCAATTAAACAGAGCATGAAAAACAAAAATAATCAGCCTACAATTGAGATTAAGAAGAATGTTAGCCCAAAACTTGATTTAAGAGGCTATCGTTATGAAGAAGCTAAAGAAGCAATTGCAAAATATTTAGATGATTGCTTATATGCATCCTTAAATTCTGTAACCATTATTCATGGATATGGAACTGGAACAATTAGAAAATTAGTTATTGAGATGCTTAACAACAATCCGAATGTTTTAGAATACCGATATGGTGGAGAACGTGAAGGAGGAATGGGAGCAACAGTAGTTACATTAAAAAAATAATAAAAAAGAGGTGAATTATGAAATTTGTAAATGATTTAAAAGATTTAACAGAAAAATTAACTTTAGTTGATTTCTTTGCTACATGGTGTGGACCATGCAAGATGATTGCACCATTGTTAGAAGAATTAGATGAAAGAAATCCTGATTTAGATGTATTTAAAGTTGATGTTGATGAAGCAGAAGATTTAGCAAGAGAATTTAACATTAATTCAATTCCAACATTAATTTTATTTAAAGATAAAAAGCCAATTGAAAAAGCAGTAGGCTATATGGACTTAGATAAATTACAGAAATGGGTAAATTCAAAGAAATAATATGAAAATTAACGTTAGTTTTAAATATTTTTTATTGATCTTTTTCCTCTGCTTTTTATCAATAATATTAATAGGCTGTGAAGATATAATCATTGATGATGAGACAATAATAAATATCAGCTATGAAAAAGATACAATTAGAGTTGGTGAAGTAATGGAAATGTCATATTCATCAAATATTGAAGGGGACTTTAAATGGTCTGTAGATGATAATAATGTAGCAAAAATTGATTCTAATGGCTTTTTGACCGGTTTAGATTTTGGTGAAGTATTAGTTACTATTACTTCAGTAGAGCAACCTGAGCTTTCAAAATCAGTATCAATTCTTGTTCTTGATGGAGTTGTAACTAATGTAAAACCTGTTGGTCTTACCTATGGTAGTGTCGGTGATACTTTAAAATTAAGCTTTAATTTTGAACCAAAAGAAGTAAAATCACCTTATTTTTTAGAATCATTAACTCCAGATATTGTAACTGTTAATAAGAATAATACTTTAACATTAAATAAGATTGGTAATGGAAAAATCAAAATCATAATCAATGATGATGGTGGTTATGAGCAAATTATTGATATTGGCTGTTATGATTTTACTAAAATGCTAGTAGATCCATCTTTATCATTAGAACATAAATCTGGTGATGAAATTAAAGTAGATGATGTTACTTATTATTATGGTTTTACTTGTGTTGATACAATTGCAAAAGCAGCAAGTCTAATCACTGATAACAGTGTTATCACTGTTAAAGGTGGAGAATATTCAGACTTTTCAACAATCAAACACAACAATGTCACATTAACTGGTACCAATAATCCTGTTGTGAAAAACAAGATAATTCTAACATCAAAAACTTCAAATGTAACAGTTGAAGGTTTTACATTTGAAGGTGATAATGCAATATTAATGTATGGAGAAAACAATAATATATTAATTCAAAATAATATATTCCAAAATAATAATGTTGCTTGCTCTTGGAATAAATTTATTGCTGATGGAATGATTAGAATTTATTCATCAAAGATTACTTGTAATAATATTAGTATTACAAATAATATTTTTAAAGATATAAGCATTCCAGCAATTAATCTATCTTATATTAATAATTTTAAAATCACTAATAATACATTTAGTAATATTTTAACTGATTGTATAAGAATAAATGAAGAAGAACCTACTTCAAGTTGTCAATGGCTAATCAAAGATAATAAATTTGATAATGTATATAATGCTATCTATGCAAGAGAATTTGCTTCATCATTTATCTCTTATGATACAATCATATCTGTATTTGATAATGAATTTAAGAATATTAATAATTATCCAATTGAATTAACTGGTTATAATTATGGAACTGTATGTTTAGATGTAAAATATAATGATTTTGTTAATTGTGAAAAGCAAATATATATTGATAATGATGCAAAAACTTCAGATGGTAATCAAACTGAAAATCATCTTTATTCATCAATAATATTAAATAATTTCACTATTAACAATCAAAATGACATTTTAATAACATCAAATCCAGAACTTGGAACTGTTGATTTCTCAGTTAATTATTATGGTTCTTTAACAAAAGAAAATGTAAAGGCTAGATGTAGTAAGAATGTATTTGTTGGTACTGCTTCACAAAACAAGATTAATGAAGAAGAAGGTAATAAGATTTATTGCAAGAATGCATTATTTGTTGATGAAGGAACATCAATAATTTGTGCAAATGCAACAAATTATACATCAACTAATTCTGAAATTATTGAAATTAGTAAAGATGGTATTATTACTCCTAAAAAAGAAGGACAAGCATCTATTAACATTTATAATAATAGTACATTATTAGCAACTCATAATTTTACAGTTTATGAAACATTACAAGTTGATTATGCTACTAAATTATTAGAAATTGCTATTAGCCAAGAAGGCTATGTTGAAGGAAATAATAATTATACTAAATATGGTGTATGGTATAGTGAGCAAGTTCACGATGGTTCATTTGCTTATGGTGCATGGTGTGCTATGTTTGTAAGCTGGTGTGCTAATGAAGCTAATATTCCTAGATCTATAATTCCACTTTATGCTCTTTGCTCAGCAGGTAAACAATGGTTTGAATCAAGAGGTTTATTCCAATATAAAGAGAATTATCGTCCTAAAGCAGGAGATATTATTTTCTTCTTGTCAGCTGGTGCAGGTCACACTGGAATTGTAATATCTTGTGATGGAAATACTGTATATACAATTGAAGGAAATACAAGCAATATGTGTGCTAAAAGATCTTACAATTGGAACTATAAAACAATTACTGGTTATGGTACTCCTAATTATCCTAAATATGAGGGAACTAACGTAGTAACATTTGATGTAAGTAGTGCAACTGATGGATCTAATGCAAGCACAAGATAAAATTTGCTTATAAATAACAAAAAACATAATAATGTTTAAAGAAATTAGAAAATGAAATGAAAAATTTTCATTTTCTTTTTCTTTTTTTCAAATTGACTGAATTTGTATTGGTGGGTTATAATCTTATTATGATGGCTAAAAAACGTTTTCAGCCGTTAATAAGTTCTTTTATACGGGAGGAATTATAGATGAAAAAAGAATTTAAATTACCTCAAATTGAACTTGTTTTAATTAATGAAGAAGACATTATTAAAACAAGTGGAGAAGTACAA
>JAFSVH010000003.1 GCA_017450215.1 Bacilli bacterium
TAGGCTCAAGGATTTTGCTACACCTCTTCCTTCACCCATAGGATTACTCCTAACAGCTTGAGGTTCGCTACACTTGGCGGTAAATACCCGTGACTGGACTTTCACCAGTAAGATTAGTGCCATGCCCGGCACACATTAAAAGACTGACATATATCATTTTGATATAGGTCAGTCATTATCTTATTTAGATGATTTTATAATCAAATCACACATCTTATTAGAGAAAGCAACAGGATCTTTCAATTTAAATCCTTCCATCAATAATGCTTGTGAATATAATAAATCTGCATAATTATTTAATTCAACAGGATTATCAATATAGATATTCTCTAATGCTTTAAATAATTCATGATTTGGATTAATTTCTAAAATCTTATTAGCTTTAGCTTCACTATTTTCACCATTAGGCATACTCTTCAATACTTTTTCCATTTCAAAGCTTACACCATCACCACTAACTAAGCATACAGCAGAATCCGTTAAACGTTTAGATAGAATAACATCATCAACTTCACCCTTAAGTGCTTCCTTAATAGCATCTAGCATTGGCTTCTTCTGTTCAGCTAATTCTTGAATCTTCTTCTCTTCTTCTTTATCTAATAAATCAAGATCACCTTGGTTAACAGATTTGAATTTCTTCTTGTCATATTCACCTAAAACATTCATCAAGAATTCATCAACATCATCACTCAAAATCAAAACATCATAGCCTTTCTTTTTAATGACATCCATTTGTGGCATAGCAAGAACAGCTTCCCTAGATTTACCAGATGCATAATAAATAAATTCTTGTCCTTCTTTCATTTCATTAACATATTCACTTAATGAAACATAATCATCTTTATTTACTGTCTTATAAAGAATTAAATCTTTTAATAATTCTTTCTTTTCACCAAAATTATCATAAACACCAAATTTCAAATTAATGCCAAAAGCCTTATAGAAATCTAAATATTTATCTCTTTCATTCTTCAATAAATTCTCTAATTTACTTACAACCTTCTTCTCAATATTGTTAGCAATTATTTGTAAATCTCTACTCTTTTGAAGCATTTCTCTACTAATATTTAAATCTAAATCATTAGAATCAACAATACCTTTCACAAATCTCAAATAATCAGGTAACAATTCCTTGCATTTATCCATGATAAATACACCCTTAGAATACAATTGTAATCCTTTTTCATATTTCTCAGAATATAGATTATAAGGAGCTTCACTTGGAATATAAAGAAGTGCAGTATATTCAATCTTTCCTTCAACATTAAAGATCATATGAAGTAATGGATTCTTATAATCATAGAATTTATTCATATAAAAATAATTATATTCTTCATCACTAACATCATTCTTATTCTTCTTCCAGATAGGAATCATTGAATTAAGTGTTTCAATTTCTTTCTTATCGATGTATTTATCTTTACTTCCTTCTTCTAAAACACTCTTAGTAACTTCCATTTTAATTGGATATCTTACATAATCAGAATATTGTTTTACAAGATTCTTTAAAGTCCATTCATCTAAGAAATGATCATAATCATATTCAACATCACTAAGATTTTCATCCTCTGAATCTTTCTTAATCTTTTCATTCTTTCTTAAATATAAAGTAATCTCAGTTCCAGAATCTTCTTTATCAATCTTACTTAATTCATAAGTTTCTTCACCACTTGATACAAATAAATAACCACTTTCATCAAATAATGATCTAGTTCTAACTTCTACTTTATTTGCAACCATGAATGCTGAATAGAAGCCAACACCAAATTGACCAATGATATTAACATCTCCTTGTTCACTATTCTTTTCATTCTTGATTTTTTCCATGAATTCAAGTGATCCACTTTTTGCAATAGTACCAAGTGAATCATTAAGTTCATCATAAGTCATACCAATACCATTATCTTTAATGGTAATTGTTCTTTTCTTTTCATCAAATGATAAATCAATTTCATAATCATTCTTATTAGGAAGTACATCATTTGTAAGTGATAAATAATGATATTTATCAATAGCATCACTTGCATTAGATATTAATTCTCTTAAGAATATCTCTTTATTTGTATAAATAGAATTAATCATTAAATCTAATAATCTTTTAGATTCAGTCTTAAATTGCTTTACTTCAACATCTTTTTTACCCATTTATTTAAACTCCTTAATATCTCTATTTTGTAATTATTTAATAATCAATTGATTATTTTCTACATCCATTACATATTTTCTATCTTGATTAATATCACCAGCAACAATCTCTTTAGCAAGCATTGTTTCTATTACTCTACTAATATAACGCTTAATTGGTCTTGCACCATATTCCATAGAGAAACTATTATCAATAATATAATCTTTAACCTTATTAGTGAATTCAACACTAATATATTCAGCTTTAAGTCTAGCTTGTAATATTCTTAACATCTTTTCAACAATCTTAACTTGTGTTGATTTATCAAGTGGTTTAAATGTTACAATTTCATCAATTCTATTCAAGAATTCAGGTCTGAATTTCATTTTCAAAATATCCATAACCTTAGATTCATTTTCACCATTTAGAAGTAAATCGCCACCTAAATTAGATGTCATAATAATTATTGTATTCTTAAAGTCAACAATTCTACCTTGTGAATCAGTAAGTCTACCATCATCAAGCACTTGAAGTAATAAATTAAATACTTCATTATCTGCTTTTTCAATTTCATCAAACAAAACAATTGAATATGGATTTCGTCTAACTTTTTCAGTTAATTGTCCACCTTCTTCATAACCTACATATCCTGGAGGAGCACCAATTAAACGAGAAACTGAATATTTCTCCATATATTCACTCATATCAATTCTAATAATATGATCTTCACTATCAAACAAAGCTTCAGCTAAACTTCTTGCAACTTCAGTCTTACCAACACCAGTTGGGCCTAAGAACAAAAATGATCCAATAGGCTTATTTTGATCTTTAATTCCTGCACGTTGTCTAATTATAGCATCACTTACAAGCTCAATTGCTTCATCTTGTCCAACTACTCTATTTTGTAAAGTAGCTTTCAAGTTAAGCACTTTTTCCCTTTCACCCTTCATAATCTTTGTAACTGGAATGTTAGTACTTTTCGCAACAATCTTTGCAATACTTTCTTCTGTTACAATTTCACTTAATATAGAATTATTTCTTTCTTTTAATTCTAATTCACTTAATCTCTTCTCCAATTCAGGAATAACCTTATATTGAATTTCACTAGCAGTACGATAATCAGAATTATTATATGCATTATCAAGTTTTGTTTTTTCTTGCTCTAATTCCACTTTGATATTCTTTGCATCATTAATTATATTCTTTTCTTCTTCCCACTTAGCTCTTAATTCACTTTCTTCATTCTTCAATTTTTCAAGTTCATCATTTAAAGTTTGTAATCTCTCTTTACTAAGTTCATCTTTTTCCTTAGATAAGGCCACTTTTTCAATCTCTAATTGCGTTTTCTTTCTGATGACTTCATCTAATTCGGTAGGCATAGAATCGATTTCAACGCGAATTTCAGAACATGCTTCATCAATCAAATCGATAGCCTTATCAGGCAAAAATCTATCAGTTAAATATCTATTTGACAAAACTGCAGCATTTACAATAGCACCATCAGTAATACGAACACCGTGATGAGATTCAAAACGATCTTTCAAACCTCTTAAAATACTAATAGTATCTTCAACACTAGGTTCATTAACCATAACTTTTTGGAATCTTCTTTCAAGTGCTCTATCTTTTTCAATATACATTCTATATTCATTTAAAGTAGTAGCACCAATACAATCAATATCACCACGTGCTAGCATTGGCTTTAACATATTACCAGCATCAAGTGCACCATCAGCTTTACCAGCACCTACAATTAAATGAATCTCATCAATGAATAGAATAATCTTTCCTTCACTTTCCTTAATTTTATTAAGAACAGCTTTTAATCTTTCCTCAAATTCACCACGATATTTAGCACCAGCAACTAATGCACCCATATCAAGCTCATAAATAGTCTTATTTTTAAGTGTCAAAGGCACATCGTCTTTCACAATTCTTTGAGCTAAGCCTTCAAGAATAGCAGTCTTACCAACACCAGGTTCACCAATCAAAACAACATTGTTCTTAGTCTTACGGGCAAGAATTTGAATAATTCTTCTTATTTCATCATCACGACCAATGACAGGATCAATCTTACCTTTCTTCACCTCTTCAACAATGTCTCTACCAAACTTTTCTAGTACCTTTTCATCTTTACTATAATCTTCCATTTCTTGCATAATCCGCCTCCTAACTTAGCATGACTTACAATACTTTTATCATAGTTTTTCTAACTTTGTTTTTCTATATAAAGATTTTACTACAAATTATTAGCACTGTCAAGTGTCGAGTGCTAATTTTTTAAGATTTTTTTAATATAAATATAATTAACAATAAAAAAACTTAGGATAATACCTATTATCCTAAGATTAAAACTGAATTATTCAAATTCAATATTACATTCAAATACTTTCTTATCTTGACCATTATCATTTACAAAAAATACATAATATGATTTATCAATTGATGCATTTATTTTTACTAAATCATGTTCTTTAATTTCATGATGAAAGATCATATTAATATTTTTAATTATATGATTTGATAGATAATCACTATCAAATAAATCAATAATATATTCTAAATATCTAATATTATTAACATGCTTATTAATATCTAAATCACTATATCTCACTTTTCGCATCTGTACAATCTTAGCATCTTTTACATCAATTCCTTTAATCTTTTCTACTTTAATTAAAGAAACAGGGTTTATTCCACTTTCTTTAGGAGATAATATTCTTCTACTATTTGCATCAATCAAGCACCACAATGATTTCGCTTTTATTATTAAATTATCATCTTTATCTTTAATTTCAAAGGTTCTAGGATAAATAAAGTGCATAATTTGATTAGGATAAGTAGCAAGTTTTATTTCTTCAAGATATTCAGGATATCTAAATATATCAATTTCTAATTTTGAAAAAACCCATAAATAACCTTTATCTAATGTTTTATCTTTTCCAAAATTTAGATATTCTGCACCAAAAACTGCTAACTCCTGTAAAATATTCATAATAGAAGAAAGCTTAAGTTTCTTATGAAAATCTACATCACCTGGTTTTACTATATAATTTTGCTTATATGTAATTGAATCCATATTCCAACCTCCATTTTCTTTTTTCCATTATATCACTAATATCATTATTCTTAAAAGTGCTTTATAGCACATTTAAGCTACAAAGCACTTATTCATAAATAAATATATTAATATATAAATATATTTATATAAATAGATTTATTTAGTTATTATTTTTTCTTTTCTATAATTTTCTTAGTAATCTTTATTGATGTTTTTCCATCTTCTACA
>JAFSVH010000027.1 GCA_017450215.1 Bacilli bacterium
GAGATTGATAAGGTTGATAATATGTCAACAAATCAAGCATCTAACTATACTCCTTATGCGTTGCCTGGTTATGCTGACGGTGGAGAAGTTAATTATACTGGTTTAGCAATGTTACACGGTACACCATCAAAACCAGAATATGTATTAAACAACGACCAAATGAGAAATCTATTAAGTAATTTAGTAAATCCACGTGTTGTATCAAATGTTACTAACGGAGGAACTTCAATATATAATTATAATTTTGACCGTATTGAATTACCAAATGTAAGTAACGCAAATCAATTCTTAAGAGAATTAAAATCTTTAGTTAATACAACTCGTAATCAATAGGTAAGGACATTAATATCCTTACCAAAATGGTGGCGACATTTATGTCGGTACCGCTAATTATATGTTGTCGCCGACATTTATGTCGGTGACTTCAAATCAAAAAGGAGGTAAAAGTATGATAAAAATTAAACATATATTCCACGATAATACAAGTACAAGTGGTAACGGAACTGATTATCATATTTCAAATAAGAGCGGTGATTCTTCAATGGTTATCTCTTGTGGTGATTTAAATGAAACTCCAACAGCAACAACTGCCACATTAACATTTTATGGTAAAGCAACTGGAAGTAATGTGTTTGTTGCAATTCAAGCAATTCAAGCAAGCGATTATACTTTAGTTAGCACAGGAAGCATTAACGAATCTTATTTGATTGATATGTCATCATATGAAGATATTAGGGTTGCATTAAGCAATGCCGATGGTAATGTTACTGTTATCGGGGAGGTTGTTGAATAATGGCAAAGGATACTATAGCAAGAGCTTTAGCCATCCACGCTATGAGTGAACCAATAATACCTCTTGCAGGAGATGGTATTGACGTTTCCGGAGGAAAAATTAATGTTAAATATGATAAAAATACAATTAATACTAACGGAAGCGGCGAATTAGAGGTAAAACCTAGCAATGTGGCAGCTTCTTTAACAGGATATGATGCAACAAAAAATCAAATTTTAAAAAATAATAATGGAACATTAACTTGGGAAGATATAGAAGTTTATATTTCATTAAGTTAAATTTAAGGGAGGAGGAATTATATGATTTACCAACCTAAAAATATACAACCAACTCATAGGTCTATAGATGGTCTTAAAAATAATGAAATATCTATGGTAATGAATACGACAGAATATGTTGATGCGTACAAATTGACTATCTATAATATGGATAATACTATTTTTTATGATGGCGCTAAGACTAATTTCTCCGACAATTTATATAACGGAGAAACTGGTTATATTAGTTTACCTAATACATTAAATTTAGTAAACGGAGAAAATTATAAATGGACTACAAAACTTTATCAAAGTTCAAGTAATATGCTTATAACTTATGGTAATGTAATTTCTCCAACTACATATACATATACAGTTGGTGGTGGTGGATTAACTGCCAAAAATTATCATTTCGTTATTGATAATGATACATATATATTTACCGTTGTAAGTAATTTAGTATCTAGTGATATTATATCTTTTGATACATCTTCTGAAATTGCTTCACTTATTTCTTCATCGACTCAAAGTTCTTATTATTTACCAACGACAAAAATAACAAATAGTTCTTTTGGTACTATTACATTAAATTCAAATACATATACGGTTGGTAGTGGAGGATTAAGTGCTGGGAAATATCACTTTAAGGCGAGTGGTGTTGATTATTGGTTTAATACATTATCAGATTTGGTTTCTGGAGATACGATTGTTTTCAATCCATCAACATTAACAATAACTCAAAATCATTCTGGTATTGCTATTTCATTAAACTATGTATCAAGCACTCAATTAACGGCAACTCAATCTGTTAATACTACTACTCAAATATATTTACAAAGAAATATTAATATAAAGGCACAAATGACTCTTGAAATAAATAATGAAACTAAGACAATTAGTTCTTACGATTCAACAACAGGTTTAGCCGTAGTTTCATCAGCATATACAAATATCCCAACGTCTAGCGATACTTATAATGTGTATTCTGATTTTATAGAAACTATGCCTGAAAATTTATTATATGTAAGAGCAACCCCTGTAATAACTATTACTGGAGCAAGTGTAACATTAACGAGTAAAAGTGCTAGTTTTACCGGAGGATATGCTCAAAGTGATAACGTTCCATTAGTTTATTATTTATGGAATTTATATTCAATTGATGGTAACGGAGAAACTTTGATTAAAAGTTCAAGAAAAACATATAGTGCAAATATTGAGTTTGAATATGATGGATTTAAGAATGGAGAAACATATGCTCTTGAATTAATTTGTGAAAATGAATTTGGTATTATTGCAAATACTAAGTCTATATTTACAGTTAGTTATGATGAAGTAACTTATGATGAGCAACCAGTTGCCGAACAAACAGATGAACAAGGAATTAGAGTATCTTGGTTAACGACTGTATTAACAGAACCTTATTCTTTATATATTAAAAATGCATCAGGGTATGTTCAGTCAGACGACAATACATTATATAGTTTATGGTTAGAACCAAATCAAGATATTTATCCAAATACAACTATAATTGTTGGTTTAACTGCATCAGAAGGGTTGATTGAAAGTTATGATATTAATACTGGTTTCACTATGTTGAGTGAACCATTAAATTATGTACCGACAACAGGGGAATCTTACTATATTTATTCAGAGCCAAATTATAATTTAAATGGTATTAATATAGAAACAAACGTTCCATATAGTGGCGTTAATACTGCGGCTATTGGAGATAACCACTTAGTTTATTATAAAAACACTGGTTTGGCAACATATCCAACAGATTTTCAATTGACAATGCAATTTTTACTTGATGATAACTTTTTCTATGGAGACAACAATGTTTATCAAGATATGGCTTTAATTGCAAGATATGAGGGGAATGATGCTCTTGGATTAGAAGACTTAATGGTTTTTGCTAAAGATTATAATTTTTATGCAATAACTCCAAGTGAAAGTAGTGGTTCATTAGTTGGTGGAACAATAACTGGAGTTGAACCAGACGGTTCTGCTATTTATGTAAGCACCGGCTATACAATTGATATTACAAAACAAAAATTTGTATGTTTAACTGAGCAGGAATATATAGCGTATATTATTTCTTATGATTCTTTAACAAATAAATTAACATTAGAAAAAAATATACCTAATGAATATATTCCAGATGTAGGAGATACATTCTTTTTATATGATACGATAACAGCGTCTTATTATGATGCTCCAAATAATGTTTTTTGTTTACAGGCAACAAATTTCATAAGTCCATATGCAGATTATGTATGGACAGATTCTAGCAACTGGAATGACGCTTATTATTGGCTTGAAGGCGGAACTCCAATTGGTAGAGCAACTGAGAACTGGTGGAAATTACAAATTACACCTAGTGGAATGATTATAGCGAGAGGAGGAGTATAATATGGGAGTATTACAAAAAGTCACTTTTTATAGTCACGTTAATTTAGATTTTGCGCATTTAGAAAAAGAAGAGCTTGGACAAAATTCTAATATTTTTGTTGATGCTTATAAGCCTGTTGCAAACAATTATACTCGTTCTTTGGTTAGTTTTGAAAATGGCGTAAATTCTCAAAGTGTATCAGATGATGCTTTGGGTTATACCTTTTCAATATATAGATTAGATGAGGATGGAACTACTTTGATTCCTATTTCTTCTAAAAATAACGATAAACTATCTATTGTAGATTATAATGTTAGAAATCAAAAAAAATATCAATATTACATTTTTAAAGAAGATTCAACATCTATTTCTAAAGCATTATTATCAAATGAAATAACAACTTGTTGGTGGGATTATTCTATTAGTGGATTAACATTAGAAGATGTTGCGACAAATACTTATAAGATTAATCCTAACGATGTTTGGTTATTTGGGTCAAATGTTGAAAGCGATAGCACATCACAAAATTTTGCAAAGACAACATATCAGAATTTAACTAAATATCCACAAATCTCAACTGGAAAATCAAATTATGCCAGCGGCTCATTTTCTGCATTAATAGGAAAAGTTGAAAATAATGATTATAAAGAAGATGTTCTATTATTAGATAAATGGAATGAATTTTGTTCAAATAATCAACTTAAATTGTTTAAAGATAGAAAAGGACATAAATATATTGTTGATGTAACAACATCTAGCAACAATACTCTTGACGAAACAAGACAACAAGCTACTGTTGTAACCGTTGGATGGACTCAAATAGATAATGCTGATGAATATATTATTATAGGTGATTAATTATGCATAATAGTATGTACCAAATTCAAGCATTAGCAGATATTGCTAATGAATATTTAAAAACAATATATGGGGAATTTCTAATTGTTAATAATTCAAATATGTATAATTTCGATATGATACAAACGATTTTAAGAAAAGGAAAATATACTTCAAGATATCGTTTGTTTTTATTATATCCAGATGAAAAAATTAATTATGAAATTCCTCAATCTGATATCATCAATGATGCTGGTAATTATACCGAAAATTATCAAAACGGACAAAGAAGAAATGCGAATATTTCATTGGTTAATATTAACGGACAATATACTCCTAATATTAATTCTATTTGGGTTTACGATAAATTTAGATTAGATGTTGGTGTTGAATATAATGATGAAGTATTTTGGTTCCCACGTGGAATTTACATAATGGGAAATCCAAGTGTTCAGCATAATGATTCTGATAAACAAATATCTCTATCTTTGGTCGATAAATTTGCTTTATTAGAGGGACATATGGGAACTCTTGAAACAACATATGAAATACCAGAAGGAACAGATATCGAAAGTGCTATAAAGGCAATTTTAACTATAGATTCTGGAAGTGGGTATGCATTAGATTTAAAACCAATTATTTATGACCATAGTTTCAAAGGTAGAAGAACACCTTATACAATTAGGAAAGATGCTGGTTCTAACTTTGGAGAGATTATACTAGAATTAGCTAGTATCTTAGGTGCTGAATGTTTTTATAATGATATTGGTAATTTATGTTTTATTCCAATTAATGAAACCGTAGTTGACGAAAACAAACCAATCATTTGGGATTTTAGCGATGAACAAAAAGAGTTCATATCATCTAATTCAAATTATGATTTTGAAAATGTAGTTAATGAAGTAGATGTTATTGGGGATAATATCAACAACAAAATTGTTTCAGCCGTTGCTAGAAATGAAGACCCAGAATCGCCAATATGTATACAAAGAATTGGAAGAAGGGTTAAGTATTTGAATGATGCAGCGATATATAGTGATGAATTAGCACAAGATAGGGCTAATTATGAACTAAGATGTTGTAGAATTTTAGGAACAAAAATATCAATATCAACAACATTTAATCCTTTATTATTTGTAGACAATATTATTACAATTGAAGATAGTTATTATAAGTATAAAAGAGAAAAATTTTTAATACAATCAATATCTTATTCTCTTGGTAGTAGCAATCAAATGACTATTACTTGTTCTGCATTATCCAATCTTAATACTTCAGATGAAGAAACTAAGAGTTATTTAGCTGATAATGCCCATAATTTCATAACAACAGTATATCAAGATTTTCTTGTTGTTACTAGAAGATAGGAGGAGATTATATGGATTTTGATTTAAATTATTTAGCACAATATAAAAGTGTTATAGAAGAAATTGTAAGAGCCGAATTAAAAAAGCAAAAAATACCAACATTTATTTCGGCAATAGTACATAGTGTTAACCAAGATGGCACTGTCAATGTATATCTTCCTCCTAATAAAGATAATATAGTCACTAAATTATTAAATAAAAGTGGAGAGATATTAGAATCTAATGATAGTGTTGAGATAATGGCTAAAGGTGGTAATTTATCAAATGCCTGGATAATGGTTAAACACGGAAATTAATAAAATGAAAGGATGTGAAAAGTATGGCTCAACAAACAATAAATAACTTGGAATCTGCTGCTACAGTAAGAAGTAAACTTAATAGTAACTTTACAGATTTATATAACAATAAATGTGCTACTTCTCACGCTTCAGTTAATACTACTTATGGTGTTGCCACTGGTTCAGTTTATGGGCACGTTAAGGTTACGGCCGCAAATGGTTTAACTTTAAATAGTGGTACTATTAGTATGAATGCTGCAAGTACAAGTCAAATTGGTACTGTGCAGTTAAATGATACTTTGACTTCTACGTCTACTACACAAGCATTAACTGCTAAGCAAGGTAAATTA
>JAFSVH010000028.1 GCA_017450215.1 Bacilli bacterium
AAAAATCTTGCCTTTAATTGATTGTTATTATATAATCGAAAAGGTAGATACGCCGCTATGTTGAAACTGGTAGACAAACTTGACTCAAAATCAAGCGCCCTCAAGGCGTGCCGGTCCGAATCCGGCTAGCGGCACCATTAAAGAACGACAGTGATGATACAATGGTTAAATCCATAAAATCATCACTTTTTTTGTTGTGTGCTGGTTAAAAATGTCGTTTTTGGTGCATTTTGTGTATTTTTAAACCTTTTAACGAAGAAAAATCAGCTGTAATTATAGTAATATTTAATGAAAATATCGTTCAACAAGCACACGAAAAATGGCAGGTGGGTGCAAACAAGCACACGGTTACACGAAAGGTATTATTTTACACGAAAGCACACGAAAGCTCAATGTATCATATAAAAAGTAAATTATAATGATAAAAATGACATTTTTTTGATAATTATAATGATTACCTAATTATTGAGTAATACTAAATTGTAATTTTAAAGAAAGGTTCGACTCTCACCAAGAGTAAGAAGAAGGAAATACTAGAAGAAATAATATCGATATTATTGGTTGAAATCTATCAAGTGAAAATTGGTTGTTTCTTTTTTTGATTCCATAGACATTAACCGTTAAAAGTGGTATAATTTGTTATAGATTGATTCGATAGGATGAGGTATATGATGAATAAACTAAATTATCCACAAATGATAATTAAACTTAGAGTTAAAATGAATATATCACAAGAAGAACTAGCTAAAGAATTAGATGTTTCTTTTCAATCAGTAAACAGATGGGAAAACGGGAAATTCGAGCCAACTAAACTTGCTAAAGCCAAATTAGATGAATTATTCGAAAAATATGATATCAAAGATATTAAAGAGTAGGAGATAATGTTAACTATGTCACAAATAATTAATGAAGATATATTATGGAAAGCAGCTGAAAAATTAAGAGATAAAGTAGATCCTGCTGATTATAAAAATGTTGTTTTAGGACTTGTATTCTTAAAATATGTTAGTGATAAATATGTTGCTAAATATAACGAATTAAAGAAAGCTGGAAATGGTAGCGAAAATGATGATGATTATTATATTGCTGACCATGTATTCATCGTTCCTAAAGATTCATTATGGAGCCATGTTGCATCACACTCTAAACAAGACGATTTAGGTCAAGTTATTGATAATGCTTTTGTTGAATTAGAAAAGAATAATAATCAATTAAAAGGTATATTACCAAAGACTTATTCTAAGAGTGATTTAGATAAAACAGCATTAGGTGAATTAGTAGATTTCTTTACCAATAATCTTAATATGGAAGACGCTGATGGAGATTTCTTTGGTCAAGTATATGAATATTATGTTGGAGCATTCGCTAAATATATTCCTACTAAAGGTGGTGAATTCTTTACACCTAAATCGGTAGTAGAGTTAATGGTTGATATTCTTGAACCATATAAAGGAAGAGTATATGACCCATGTTGTGGTTCTGGTGGTATGTTCGTTCAATGTTCTAAATTCGTAAAAGAACATCAGGGACAAGTTGATAATATTTCTATTTTCGGCCAAGAGTCTAATCCAGGAACTTGGAAAATGGCTAAGATGAATTTAGCTATTCGTGGACTTGAAGGTAATCTAGGTGAAAGAAATGGAGATTCATTCACTGACGATTTACACAAAACATTAAGAGCTGACTATATTATTGCTAATCCACCTTACAACCTAAAAGAGTATTGGAAACCATCTCTTGCAGGTGATCCTAGATGGGTATTCGGTAAACCTGATGAAAAGAATGGTAACTACGCATGGTTATCATTAATGTATGCTAAATTAGCTCCAAGAGGTAAAGCAGCAATACTTATGCCTAATGGTGCTACTACATCTAATACTCAAGATGATTACAAAATTAGAAAAGCAATGATTGAATCAGGTAAAGTAGATGCTATCTTAGCTTTACCAAATAAATTATTCTCAAATGTTAGTATCTCAGTACAATGCTGGGTATTAAATAAAGAAAAAACAAATACTGATGTTTTATTTATAAATGCTGATTCTATGGGTAAACTTATCTCTAGAAAGATAAGAGTACTAGAAGAAGATGATATAAATAAAATTGTTAAAGCATATAAAGACTTTAAGTCTAATACATTAGAAGATGTACCGGGATTTTGCAAGAAAGCAGATTTAGAAGAAATTAAATCCAAAGAGTATTCTTTAAATCCTGGAAGATATGTCGGAGCAGATGAATCTAATAAGTTATCTCCTGAAGAAATTCAAGAGGAACTTAGAAAAGCATCTGCAGAATTATTTGAATTAATGAAGGAGGGTAAGGAACTAGAGGAAAAAGTTAAAGAGATTTTAGAAGAAGAAATGAGATAGTATAGTGTTAACTATGTG
>JAFSVH010000029.1 GCA_017450215.1 Bacilli bacterium
CTCGCGAGCAGAAGCAACTTTTGAGCGAATCTGAACGCAAGTAAAGCCCTCGTCGACAGCCGCCGCCACGACTTCTTCTGAATATTTATTATTTATATTTACTTCCTTTTTCTTCACATAATAATTCTAGTGCTTTTTCTTGTTCATATAAATGCTTAGTCATCTCATCAATTTGAGAAAGTGTAGGTCTAGTTTGACTATCACCATTTTGTAAATTAATAGCTTCACCAACGCACAAAACAACTCTACTATACCAATGCTTTCTTCGCTTTAAATATAAAGGCACAATAGGCACACCACCTTTTAAAGCCATCATTACAACACCAGATTTAAAATTATTAATTCCATCATTTTGATCATTAACATGGCCTTCAGGAAACATTGATACAGCTTCACCCATCTTTAAATGATTTACAATATCCTTGAATGTGAAAAGATTGATGTTTTCACGATCAAGAGGAATACACAAAAATCCATATGTGAATAAAAATTTATTAAACCATCCTTCAAATAATTCTTTTATAGCAATGAAATGATGTCTTCTATACCAAAGACATAGCATTAAATAAAGAGGATCAGATAAAGAAGTATGATTAGATATAAATAATACTCCACCCTTTATTTTTTTCTTTGCTTCTTTACTTATATAGATTTTTTTTGGTCTAAACCACAATAATAGTGGTAAACCAGTAACTCTAATAAAATCATGTAAAAAATATTTAAAAGATATTATTTTACTTTTTTTCTCTTTCATTCAATAAATCCCTTAATTCTATTATTTTTTCTCTTAATATATTAGTAAAAAAATTAATATTAGTCTTTTCATCTTTTGAGCTATCATAATATAAACTAACATCAATAGGTTTTCCAATAATCACTTTAATTCTTTTCTTAAAATATCCACCAGTTGTATATACAGGAATAATCTTAGTATCACTTGACAAAGCAAGATAGCTGATACTAGGTTTAAATTCAAGTGGTGTCTCTTCTCCTTCTTTAGGAAGTCTACTTTCAGGGAATATTCCAATTACACCATTCTTATTTAAATGTTTAGTTGATTTATCAATAAAACTAAAATCATGAATATTACGATCTACTTTAATTCCACCCATAAGTTTTAAAAACAAACTAAGTAATTTCTTCTTAAATAGCACTTCAGCCATTTGAAATCTAATAACTCTAAAAAAGAAAACATACAAATAAAGAGCAAAATCATAAACAGATGTATGATTACTCATTACAATAGCTTTACCCTTTATTCTTCTTGATTGTACTTTCTTATCTTCATAATAAATCTTTGTTCTAAAAACCAATAATTGTGCAAGATATCCAGTAATCTTTACAAAATAGATAAATATTCTACTCATTGTTTACCTTCTAAATATTCACTTATTGATTTAACACTATCATATTTTAATGACTCTGTTGGAATCTTTTTACCAAATTCTTTTTCAATCATTGAAATAATCATAAAATAGTCTAAACTAGTACCACCCAAATCAAGGAAGAATGAATCATCTTTACCTATTTCATTAATATCTTTATTTAATGCAATCATAAAGAAAGATCTAATTCTTTCTTCAATTTCATTAAATTCTTCATTAATTACCTCATCATTCTTTTTATCTAAATCAATAATTCTATATTTATTATCTTTATAATCATTAATAATTCTTTTACGATTCAATTTAAATTCATTATTATTAATCAAATCAGTTGAAGTAAAAACAATTTTATTGATTATTGAATTATATTTATTATCATCAAGCACTTGCTTAATCTTTGTTAATATTTCTTTAATCCGCTCAATCTTCAAATATCTTGAAACAGATGCAAGTAATATTATTTCATCTTTATCTTCATTAATATTATTGAATACACAAACATCCTTTAATCCATCAATAATACTTTTATCCAATTTCTCTTCAACAAAATAAGGATTTAAGTTCTCTGCATTCTTAAGAATGATTAAATCATCACTTCTTCCATCAAGATAATATCTACCTTTAATACATCTTGCCCTATCATGGCTATTATACCAATCATCAAGATTAAATTTTTCACCATTTATTAAGATATATTGACTTGTTGTCTTACCTCTAATTAACAATTCACCTTCATCATTAATTTTATATTCAACACTACTAAATGGTTTACCAATTGAAGTAGATGTCAATATTTTATAGCTATAAGCTAATTCAAATGAAGTGATAGCTACTTCACTCATACCATAACCATTAGCAAGATGATAACCAATAGCATTGAAAAATTCTAATACTTCTTTTTCAATCATGCTACCACCACTAATCATAAAGATAATTGATTCACCAAATAAATTATCTCTAATCTTTTTAAACGCTAATTTAGTAAATAATCTACCTAATAAAGAATTACCCAAAAATCTCTTAATCTTTAATGCTTTTTTATATTTATCAAACATACCCATATCTTTGATTTTTTCCATTGCTTGATAATATACTTTTTGCCATAAAAGAGGAACAGCAAAAATATGAGTAACTTCATGACGCTTGATAGTGTTAAGAATAGTATCAGCATCCATTCTATTAAGTTTCACAAAAGTACGAGAAAAGAAGCCAAACCACAAATACATGGCAACAAGACCAAAAATGTGATAGAAAGGTAAAAATGCAAGTAACTTCATTTCACCCTTATAATGTCTTTTCACAATCCTTTGATTCTTAATAATATTTGAACTTTCTATAACTAAATAATAAAATTCAGTAGCACTATAACTACATAATTTAATATTTTCAGTAGTTCCAGAACTCATTAAGAATATTTCATCACCAAAATCATCATTACTTACTTCATTAATTACATTACAATTTTGAATATCACTAAATTTAATTAAATTACATTTTAAATTAGGATTAAGATCATCACCACAAAGAACATAATTAATATCAACACTATCAATAATTTTATTTATATTTTCATCATCAATTCTTGTATTAATAATTAATATTTTATATCCTGCTTTTAAAATCATCCAAAAGCTTTCAATCCAATCAATTGAATTATTCATATATAATCCAACAATCTTATTTGAATCTTTAAGTAAATATTTTAAATTAGCAGAATATTTATTAATATAATCAAAAGCATCTTTATAAGTAGTCTTCTTAATTTTAAAATTAACTACTTCTTCAAATAAGATATTATTCTTTTCTGAGAACATAAAAGAATATAAATCTTTAAACTCAAGTTTTTTATTTATATTGTATATATCTTTTAATTTATTAATCTTTTTGCTTACAAATCTATTAATTGTAGGTTCATTATTAATATTTTTAAGTCTCATACTATGCCCTTTTATTTAAACAACATTATATTACATTTTACATCAATATTGCTTCAAATACAATCTTTTTATAAATCAAACAAAAATGAAACAAAAAACAATAAAAAATTATTGTGTATTTTCGGTTTATTCTTTTTAATTATTTCCTAATTGTTATATATATTAATAATATATTATAAAAAAAATCCTAACTAATTCATTTAATATCAATAATCAGTTAGGATTATAAATAAATATATAATATATA
>JAFSVH010000030.1 GCA_017450215.1 Bacilli bacterium
ACAAATTTAAAAGGCATGACACCACTTGAATATGGGCATCATGCCAATCCTCGTCTATTACCATTAGTTATCTAAATAACTAATGGTAATAGATTAATTATTTTTAATTATGTGTGTCTACTTGACAAACATCAGTTCATTTTGATCAAGAGGTTTTTATTACTTTATTTTTAAAATATGTATAATAAGATTGATTGATTATAAAAGTGAGATTTGTTGTTTTGGGGTATGGATGTTGTGAATGAAATAATTAAAACAACTAAAATATTAATCATTTTTTTATTTATAAAGATAGAAAAAGAGAGTAAGAATAAAAAGATTTTTTCGTTCTTGACATAATAGATGCGAGATGGTATAATGGTTTAGTGATATTGGTGAGATTATGCGTGAAAAAGTAATTTTGATATGTGAAGAGTGTTTATCTCGTAATTATACAGTTACAAAGAACAAAATCATCAATCCGGATCGTATTGTGATTAAGAAATTTTGTAAGAAATGTAATAAGCACACGATTCATAAAGAGACTAAATAAAAACTGTAAATATTATACAATTTGTTAAGGAGAAAACAATGGCTGAAAAAGTTGAGAAAAAAGAATTTGAAAAGAAAAGTAAGTTAGTTGAAGTTTTTTCAAAGGAATATAAATATGAAGGATTAATCCTTTTAATATTGGCGCTTGTTGCTGTTACATTAGGTGTATTAATTGTTAGTGATATTATGACAATTCCTACAGATGTATTCCTACTTGGTGAATATCCTAAGTTCTTTGCTTGGACATTAATCGCACTTGGTGGATTTTCAATGTTACTTGCAATATTCCCATATTATAAACCTTCTATTGTTGAAGTGAAGAGAGTTACATGGCCTACTAAAAAGCTTATGTTAGAAAATACTGCTCAAACATTTATTTTCATCATTGCTTTTTCATTATTCTTCTGGGGCTGTGATACATTATTAAGTTTCATTGTTTCTTTAATATCTTAAGAGGAATAATATAATGGAAGAGAGAGCTTGGTATATAATCCAAACATATGCTGGTTTGGAAGATGCTGCTAAAAGAAATATTGAACGTCGTATCGTTTCAATGGATATGGAAGAATATTTCTTTGGTATGTTAATTCCAGAAACAGTTACTACTGAAAAGAAAAAGAATGGAGAAGTTAAAGAAGTTCATACTAAAACTTTTCCAGGTTATATCTTTATAGATATGATAGTAACAGATGAGACATGGTTCATGGTTAGAAATACACCAATGGTTACAGGCTTTCTTGGATCAAGTGGTGGTGGTTCTAAACCAGTTCCATTATTAGAAGAAGAAATCAATCCAATATTAAAGAGTTGTGGAATGCTCGAAGAGAAACCATTTGAATGCAATGTCGGTGATGATGTTGAAATCATCGGTGAAGCATTCTATGGCAATATCGGAAAGATTAAGTCAATTGATAATGATAAGAGATTAGTTACAGTTGAAGTTGACTTCTTAGGAAGAACAATGGATGCAGAAATTGATTTCAGTGATGTTAGAAAAGTTGAAAAATAATAAACAATATTATTGATATAATTTGGTATCTAATTTGATGAGTCATTATGATTAATCAAATTATAAATAGATATAATTTCATGAATTAATATGATCGATATAAGTATTAATTCTTGAGACCTAAAAAGAAGGTATATTCTTTAATTTATACTAGAGCGTTTAATCGCTTACTATTTTTATTGTGGAAGAGAAAATCTCGTGATACCACACACGGACAAAAAGGAGGTGCGTCTCGTGGCTGCAAAAAAAGTTACAAAAAGAATTAAGTTACAAATTCAAGCAGCAAAAGCTACAATGGCTCCACCAGTTGGACCAGCTTTAGGACAAGCTGGAATCAATGGTCAACAATTTTGTATGCAATTTAATGAAGCTACAAAAGAAGTTGCAGGCGATATTATCCCTGTAGAAATCACTATCTATGAAGATAGAACATTTACTTTTATCACAAAGACTCCTCCAGCTGCATATTTATTATTAAAGGCTGCTGGAATTCAAAGTGGTGCTGGAAATTCTAAGACTACAACAGTTGCTACTATTTCAAAAGAAAAGTTGCAAGAAGTTGCTGCTAGAAAAATGCCTGATTTGAATGCTTATACAATTGAAGCTGCAATGAAGATTATTGAAGGTACTGCTAGAAATATGGGAATCGCTATTGAAAAATAGTGAATCTAGTGGAAGGTAAAAAACCGTTTGACCACAAAGGAGGAAAATTAAAATGGCAAAAAATGGAAAGAAGTATTTAGAAGCTGCTAAGTTAGTTGATTCTTCTAAGAGATATTCTATTGAGGAAGCTGCTGAATTAGTTAAAAAGACAAGTGTTACTAAGTTTGATGCAACAGTTGAATTAGTATTTAAATTAAATCTTGACCCTCGTAAAGCTGAACAAAACTTAAGAGGTTCAATCGTATTACCTTATGGTTCTGGTAAGACTAGAAAAGTATTAGTATTAACAAGAGGAGCTAAAGAAAAAGAAGCTCAAGATGCTGGTGCTGATTTTGTTGGAAATACAGAATATATCGAAAAAATCAAAGGTGGTTGGTTCGATTTTGATATTATCGTTGCTACACCTGATATGATGGGTGAATTAGGAAAGATCGGTAAGATCTTAGGTCCTAAAGGTTTAATGCCTAATGCTAAGACTGGTACTGTAACACCTAATATTGAACAAGCTGTTAAAGAAATCAAAGCTGGTAAAGTTGAATACAGAGTTGATAAGAATGGTAACATTGCTACAATCGTTGGTAAGGTTTCATTTGATAAAGAAAAGCTTGCTGAAAACATTAAGGCTGTTTATGCTGTAATTTCTAAGACTAAACCACAAACTGTTAAAGGTGTATACGTTAAGAACGTTGCTTTAGCTAGTACAATGGGCCCTGGAATTAAATTACCATTAGACTTATAATTAATAGATTCTAAATAAAAAAGTATTAAATAGAAAACAAATTTAAAAAAATTAAATTAAATAAAAATTAAATAAAAATAGTATAGATTATTAACGCCGTAGACAGTGGGTGCGTATGCTTAATTAAATCCCACCGAGGTTAGAAGTATTATTTTCTGTGAAGTTATTTAATGTGTTTTTAAATAAATAAAAGCATGTTAATGACTTAGTGCTGAATTTATCTCTTTTAGCCAAGGCTAAAAGAGTTTTTTTAAATCTTTAAGGAGGAAAAGAATGAAAGAAGCAACTTTAAATTTAAAGATTGAACAAGTTAATGAAGTAGTTTCTGAGATGAAAGCAGCTGGTTCAGTTGTTGTTGTTAATGTTATCGGATTAACAGTAGCTCAAACTATGGACTTAAGAAAACAATTATATGCAAATGGTTGTTCTTTAAAAGTTGTTAAAAACAACATTTTAAGAAGAGCTTCTAAAGAAATGGGTTACGATGACTTATGTGAATCATTTGTTGGCCCTAGCGCAGTTGCTTATGCTAAAGATGCAAACAGTGCAGCTAAAATCATTTATGCTTTTGCAAAGAAAAATGAAAAATTAGTTGTTAAAGCTGGTGTTGTTGATGGCAAAGTATTAAACGCAAACGATTTGAAGATAGTAGCATCTTTACCAGACAAGAATGGTATGTTATCAATGTTACTAAGTGTATTACAAGCTCCTATTCGCAACTTAGCTTGTGCGATTAAGGCTGTTGGTGAAAAAGAAAACTAATTATAAAATTAAATTAAAAAATTACAATAAAAATTTACTAGGAGGAATTTATAATGAGTAAAATTAATGTTGAAGAATTTTTAGCTTCTTTAAAAGAAATGACTGTTTTAGAATTAAATGAATTAGTAAAAGCTATCGAAGAAGAATTCGGTGTTACTGCTGCTGCTCCAGTTGCTGTTGCTGCTGCTGCTGAAGAAGAAAAAGATGAAGGCCCAAGCACTTACAATGTTGAATTAACTGAAATTGGACCAAACAAGATCGCTGTTATTAAGTGCGTTCGTGAATTAACTGGTTTAGGCTTAAAAGAAGCTAAGGACTTAGTTGATGCAGCTCCAAAAGTATTAAAAGAAGGCGTTGCTGAAGATGAAGCTAAAGCTCTTAAGGCTAAGTTAGAAGAACAAGGTGCAGTTGTTACTTTAAAGTAATCTAATTTGTTCAATTAATAATAATATATAAAAGGTTGCAAAAATATAAATTTGCAACCTTTTTTATTTTATCAATTCTATATATTTATGGCTCTGTTAATTAATTTGTTGAAATGTAATATTTTTAATATTACATTTTGGACCATAAATGGTCCCTGTCAAATTGTTTGTTGATAAAATAAAAGCCGTTGATACCATTTTTAGGTACAACGGCTTTTAATGCTA
>JAFSVH010000004.1 GCA_017450215.1 Bacilli bacterium
ATTATAACCGTAATAACCAAAAGCAACTAATTTATCTCCACTAGGAGAGGTATAATATGTATTAATTTCTCCTTTATTGTTTATATAATCCCTTTTTTCTTGCCAAATCTGATAAGTTTCATATTGCTCACCGTATTTCTTTTTAATTTGATAATCTTTATACCATGCAAATTTGTCTTCATCATCACGTTCATCCCAAGTAAGCCAATATCCACTATCATATTTATAATTTTCAATAATTTCCTGCTCTTCTTCTTTGCTCATATTCTTTAATGGAGCAAAATCAATTTCTACAGGAATAAAATTTTTCTTAACTTCATCAAAAGCATATGTACCTTTGAGCCAACCTTCATAACACTTTTCTTCACAAATAGTTAAAGAATGAGTAGAACTACTATTAGTTTCAAATACATTTCTACGAACTTGAATTTTCATATTTTACTCCTTAATAACCTTCATTGTAACTACAAAGACAAATAGCAACAATTATTTCACCATTAGATGCTATAAATTTTGAAATTTCTATTTGATTGTACCAATCATTTAATTCTTCATAATGAAGACAATTATGGAAATTATCTCTTATATATTTATCAATCCATTCATTTTGTAGAGATAATTCAAGTTTATCCCAAGGAGTTCTATATTTATCCTTTTTGCAAGCCTCTTGATAAGTTTCGATTGCTTTATTTTGATAATCTTTTCTTATGTTTTCAGGATTAATTAAAGTATTATTTTTGGCATTATATAATAGCTCACCAGATTTCCATTTATTAAAATCATCTTGTGTACACATAATAATATCATTAGTAATAGATATACTATCAGTACTGCTACTATTGGTTTCAAAAACCATAGGTCTAATTACTTTTTTCATAATATTTGACGATTTTCCCTTTCATTCCAATAAGTCTCATAGCCCCATTCGGCGCGGGCTTCAATATCATTTCTGCCTGTTACTGTTGTAATTGTTAAAAGATACCCTGAATCTCGTACCTCAGTAATAATTCCTTGATAAATTATTAACGGGATTTCCGTTATCCAACAATCATGACACCATTCAGCACTTAATTCTAGTAATGTAACTCCTTTATTTGTTACAATAATAAGACCATTTTTATTGCCTTCATCAATATCAATTACTTTAATATCATAAAGATATTGCCCAATTAGTTTATTTGTATTAAACATTTTATACTCCTTAATATATTATAAAATGGGAAAAGCATTATTTCTTACTCGTGAAGGATTTCCACCTTTACAGACCTTAATTTATCATGAAGTTTTCTTTTTACTCTCTATCTGGTCACGCCCAACATTTATTCAATGTTTCCTTCAAGATAAAGCATAGAGAAACCCATTTTATATCCTTAAAATTTAATTGTATTAGATTCTGAATCCCATGCAGGAGAAAATACTAAATTATTATTAACACACCAATTTTCAATATCAAAAGAACTATTTGGATGAATATTTTTTAAAACATCTTTATCTTTATTAGCTAATTCATATGATTGATAAAGCGCCATAATTTGACCATCCATAGAAAGAACCCAAGCATTTGACATGATATAATCTCCCTCTCTTTATGTTTGTGAGTAGATTATATCATGTCAATATTTGGTTTGTCAAGTATTTTCAAAAAAAATTATTGCAATTGTTCATAACATTCTTCAATTGCATTAATAGCTGTATCAATATCTTCCTCAGTTGTAGTTAAATCAAAGCTCAAACGAATTTCTCCATGAATATATTCAATAGGAACTTCCATATATTTTAATGTTTCACTTACTGACATAGTACCATCTCCGCAAGCAGAACCAGTACCAATAAAGATGTTCTTTTCAGATAGCATATTCTGAATTACTTCACTCTCTATATTTTTTAAACAAAATGTAAAAGTTGAAGCAATATTATGCTTACCTTCAACAATATAATAATCTAAATTACTATTATTGAGCTTTTCTTTAGCAAATTGGCGTAAATGAATACAAGTGATATTTTTTAACATACCTTCACTAGTAGCTCTATCTACTGCGATAGCTAAACCAGCAATATATGCAATATTTTCTGTTCCTGCTCTTAAATTACGCTCTTGAATACCACCATAAATAAGAGGTTCAAGGCGAAACTCTGGCTTATTTTCATCATAATGTTTTTCTAATACTTTATCACTAATATAAACAAAACCTACTCCTTTAGGAGCATGAACTTTATGACCTGAAAAAGTAGCCATATCTACATCAGGAAACTTATCCATATAAATTGGTACATTACTTAATGCTTGCGTCATATCGCAATGTGTAAACATTTCTAATTGCTTTGCTTGCTTAAATAATGGATTTACATCAAAAATTTCACCTGTTTCATTAGAAACAAGCATATGACTATAAACCCAATTCTTATATTCTTGTTTTAAATAAGATTTAGTAGTCCAATCTTGATTCAATGTACGTTCAAGATAATCTTCATCAGCAATAATACTATTAGCATTTTCAGTAATATTATGATGTTCATAAGGAGAACAAAGACATTTTGTACCCTGTTTTAAAGCCCAAGCATTTCCTTCACTAGAACCACTTGTAAAGAAAATATTTTCTGGTTTTGCTCCGATACATTTAGCAATAGTAATTCTTGCTCCATCAATGATTTCTTTTGATTTAAAACCAAAAGAATAAATATTACTAGGATTACCCCAATTATTTTTAAGAATATCATAAATTTTTTCAATTACTTCTGGGTAAATATAAGTAGTTGAAGCATTATCTAAATAAATCATTTTATCACCTTTTATCCATTTGGTAATTGATATTGTAACATATAATCTCTAAATTTATCTTTATATTTTTCATCTACACGAGTTGCATCTAAAAAATTATGCATATTACCAACAATATTATAACCTTTTATATATTCCTCCATATCTTTTGGCTGAATACATTCAAGATTAGGTATTACAATTAATTCTTTATCATTATATTGCATAACCCCCATTAAAATATCCCACTCATATACAGGCTCACGATTAGCATATAAACCAGTAAACCTACAAATACTCAAAGGTTTCTTAATTTCAATATCTTCGGTTACATATGGAAGATTCCAATCACTATCATAACCATCTTTGTGTACTCGAATAGAATAAATATTACTATCACGCGCACTCATAGGGTTTTGCATAACTTCTTGAATAATAGGGACACCAAATTCCCATTTATCTCTTACAGTATACGCTTTAATTAAAAAATTGTCAAGCATATATTTCATAATTATTCCTCTGATTCTACTAATGTCCTTGAAGTTACATTGATTTCATTGCCACATACAGAGCATTTAATATAAGGAATATAATAATAATTTATCATATGATTCATGCTACTTGAGGGTAACATATGACGCATTACATCAATTTCATTATATTCTAAAACAGAATTGCAATTAGGACAATTAGCTCTATATTCTATTAAATGATAATCTTTCGTACCATGAATAGCAACTTTCATAACTATTTTCCTTTCTATTCCCATAAATAATGATAATATTTTTCAAATAAAGTTATGCTGTTATGTAAAATTTCTGCTTTGTGTTTTTCAAAATTTCTTTCTCCTTCTAAAAAGTTAGAACGAATAATAGCTAATTGTCGTTTATCATAATCTGATAATTTTTGTTTTTCTTGTTCTGTAGTTGAAGATTCTTCTAAAAACTTAGCATATTTTTTATTAATATCACAATAATCAATTAATTGAGCATGAAAACCATCAGCAAGTTTATGTAATTCATTATTCCATATTTCTATATTTTCTTGCTCAGTTCTGTTTTCATATCCTTCAATACAATGATAACTATTATTTTTAATAATATGTTCTTCAATCATATTAGGGAAAATTGAACTAAACCAAACATCAATATCCCATCTATCATAATCACAATAACCATATTTAATACGTTGGATGGCAAATTTGATATTACGCAAAAAGCTCTTAATATTATAAATAATATGCCAAGGTTTTTTATAAGTGGTAAAAGTAAATACATTTAGGGAATTATCTTTTTTATTTTTCATAATTCTACCTCTACTACATTATTTACAGCAACTTTTGAAAGAAAATCTATTTGCTTGTCCTGAAAGTGACTTGAATTATATTCATTAATTGCCAAAAGTCGGTTAAAAAAGTCACTATTTTCAATTTTATTTAAATTTATTTTAGTAAGTAAAGACCTACTCAAAACAGCAATAGCTTCTGCTTCTTTATTTTCCTTTTGAATAAATTGAATTGCTTCAATATAATCCATTATTTATTCCTTCTTGCTTTAGTTGATTTAATAATTTTTTATTATTCTCTTCAACATATTCTATCCATTCGTCATAAGTAAAATGCCATTCAGGATGTTCTTCTTTTTGTTGCGTTGTTATATAACCATGTTCTGCACAATGATGGCATATCCATCTGTCATATTTTTTAAAACGAATGCCATATAAAGGATGACCTTTAATA
>JAFSVH010000031.1 GCA_017450215.1 Bacilli bacterium
GTAGATAATCTCCTTTCAGTGTGGTTTGGTTGCTTACATTTTAACACAGATTATCTACTTTTTTAATGCAAATATAAAGTAATTATTAAAATAGATATAAGGTAGTGTATGTGTTAAAATTCTTGATTTTTGACACTACCCTCTAAAAAAAGAGGTAAAAAAATGAAAACGAAAACTTATTTTATATTATTATCATTATTATTTTTATTCCTTCTTGCATCATGTGAAGATGTTGAAATTGAAAAATTACCTAATATTGATTACAATTCAATCACTAAAGAAGTTAATTTTACTTTATCTACTGATGTAAAAGCAGACATCACAACTTTACTTGATTCAAATAGAGCAATCAAAATTCCAAAGGAATATTACAAAGTAAAAGAATATGATATTGATCAATCTAATACATCAATTGATAATCCTATAACAATTGGAAATTATGATTCACTATTAAAATACATAAATAGTACAAACAATGAAGAAATATTAACTATTTATAATGAAGAATATTTTACATCTCACGCTCTGGCAATTCTTCCATTTAAATATTATAATGGTGAATTTGATAAAGCTAATTCTATCAAAATATATGAAATCTATGGTTCAATAGATAATATTTATATAATATTTGATACTAAGACAGACGAGAAAAAAAGTGATGAATTATTAACACGATTCTTCTTTGTTGAAGTGGATTATAGTGAAATTGATACAAAGCGATACACTGGCTATGACATTAAAATCAATGGTGATTTAATTGAAAAATATTTAGTTAATTATATGTATATAGTTACTAGTGAATATTCTAGTAATAATTACACAACATATAAAGATTTATTTTCAAATAAATTCTTTACATTTGATTTTGATTTATCAAAAGAATACAGCATAAGATTATTAAAGAATATCAATCCAATAGGAAAGCATGATAAATATTCTGCAGTTATCGGAAAATCATCAGCCAATGTATTATTAAGTGCATTAAATTCATTCCAATTTATTGAAACAAATCCAATATCTTGTGATAGATATTTATATGAATTAAAAATAGATAATACATCATATTTCATTATTGATTCTCAAAACTTTGAATTATGGCAAGATGATAATTATTTATATACAGGTAAATTAATTGGTGGTTCATTTGATTATTTAAATATCTTCTTCACACCAAATAATAAAGACCTTTCTTACTTTATTAAACAAATTTATGATGTAGCAAGTACATTGATGGAGCATAATGCAATTAACATTAAGACACTAAATGCCTTATTTGAATTTTGTGACCATATTAATAGTTGGAATCCTCCAGAGGACTTTGATCAATATACTTTCTTTGAACAATTAGATTTAATCTATAGAACTGATAAATCAATGCCAAGATCAATGAGAGAAAATCTAAATAATGCTATGAATCTAGCAAAATCAGTTTTAAGTGAGTATTATGGTGAAGAAATCACAATAAGAAAAAGATACACGATTAATCTTGAATTTGATAATCCAGATTTAGAAAATACAGTATTTAGAGTATTTGAAAATGAATATTTCAAATTACCAATTCCTAATACAGGAAATTATGGCTTCTGTGGTTGGTATTTAGATGGTGAAAGAATAATAGATGGTACATATACTTATGATAGTGATATTACAGTAAAAGCAAAATTATGTAGTATGACTGATTTTGTAATTGGTAATATTGAAAACATTGTGAAAAGTAATCCTCAATATTATTTTGGTATTACTAAATATGTAGGAAATGACAAGGAAGTCACAATTCCAACTCATTATAAAGGACATGAAATTCAAGCAATCGGTTATAATGCTTTCAGAGGTACTCCTGTTGAAGTATTAGATTTAAGATGTAATGTCATATTCTTAGATTCATTTGCAGTAGCTAATGCAAGCCAATTAAAGAAAGTATATTTAGGTGGAAATATTAAGTCATTTGGCTATTATGCATTCAAAGAATGTACAAGCCTTGAAGAGATAATTATTGAAGATGGACTTACTACTTTAGGTTATGATACATTCCATTTCTGTACTGCATTAAAATCATTTACTGTCGGAAAAGATGTAAAAGATTTAGGCTTAAATATCTTTGAAGGTTGTTCTAATCTTGAAGAATTCAAAGTTGCTGAAGGGAATTCAAAATACAAAGTTGTGAACAATTGCTTATTATCTGGTTCTGGTTCAAAATTATACTATGGCTGTAAAACAAGCACAATACCTGATAATATTGTCACTATTGGTGATTATGCCTTCTATCGCCGTAGTGACTTAAAAGGCACACTAGTTTTACCAGATTCAGTTGCTTATATCGGTCAAAGTGCATTTTCTCAAACTGGACTTAAAGAAATATACCTTCCTTCTGGATTAAAGAGTATTAATAGATTTGCATTCTATTCAACTAGTGGTTTGAAAGTATATATTGATAAAAATGCTGATTCTATTTTTTTACAAGAACAATGGGATGTAGGATGTACAATTATTTATACTGAATAATATTTAAAAATATCTCTAGATAATAATGATTTTAGTCATTATGTTCTAGAGATATTTTCAGTAATTAATAGTTTTTTTACAATTATGATATTTTTAATTAATTCTTATTGATTTTCTTCTTCCACTCTTCTTCTTTAAATCCAAATAATACATCATCATCTAAAACAAGAATTGGCCTTTTCACAAGCATTCCATTACTTGATAATAAATCAATTTTCTCATCAATTGTCATCTTCTCTTTTCTATCTTTAATATTCAATTCTTTATACAATAATCCACTTGTATTAAACATCTTATTTACATCAATATTGGATTTATTTAAGAATTCATATAATTCTTCTTTATTTGGATTATCATTCTTTATATTTCTATCAACATAATTAATTTCACATTCATCTAAAAACTTTTTTGCTTTTTTACATGTTGAGCAAGCTGGATATTCAATAAATATTATTTTTTCCATAATTATTCCTCCTACTACAAGTATTTTACCATTTATATTAGATAAAAATCAATGATTTATTAATGATTGTTTTTGCAGGTGGCAACGTTTACATTCGCTTTTTTTATATTTTTTATTGAAGTGTTTTTTTTGTTTTGATATAATCTTACTATGTTTTTTTAAAGAAGGAGGCCAACTATGAAAGAATACAAATCAATTTTAGATCTTTATGAAACACAAATTGCAATTAAGCTTGTAAAGGATAGCTTTCAAACTAATCTTGCAAAAGCATTAAACTTAAAACGTGTAACGGCACCGTTATTCGTAATCCCAGAAACTGGATTAAACGACAACTTAAATGGTTATGAACGTCCAGTATCATTTGACATCAAGGATGTCGGAAAGAATGTTGAAGTAGTGCAATCACTTGCCAAATGGAAAAGATATGCATTGAAAAAGTATAATTTTGCAGTTGGCACAGGATTATACACAGATATGAATGCTATTAGACGTGATGAAGACTTAGATGAACTACATTCATGCTATGTAGACCAATGGGATTGGGAAAAAGTAATCACTAAAGAAGATAGATCTTTTGCTTATTTAAAGAAGACAGTTAAAAAGATTTATGGAGCACTAAAGAAAACTGCTGATTACATCAACAAACAATATCCAAAGCTTCAAACTAAATTACCTGAAGATATAATATTTATTAAAACTAAAGATTTGGAAAAAGAATATCCTGAACTAACTCCAAAAGAAAGAGAAAATGTTGTAGCAAAGAAATATGGTGCAGTATTCCTAATGCAAATTGGAGATAAATTGAAATCAGGTGAGCCTCATGATGGTAGAGCAGCTGATTATGATGATTGGAAATTAAATGGAGATATTATTGTTTACAATGATGTATTAGATAGAGCATATGAAATCTCATCAATGGGTATTAGAGTTGATAAAGACTCTCTAGTATCACAACTTAAGAAAAAAGGTGAAGAATATAAGATTTCTAACGCTTATTGCCAAGGTATAATTAATGATGAATTACCTCTTACAATCGGTGGTGGAATTGGACAATCACGTATTTGTATGTTCTTCTTAAAGAAAGCTCACATTGGTGAAGTACAAGTATCTGTTTGGAAAGATTCTTATCTTGAAGAATTAGCTAAGAAGAATATCTTCTTATTATAATTGATTGTAAATCATTATAAATTATTAAAAATTATTATAAAGATATAAAAGCGTATCAGTTTAACCTGATACGTTTTTAATATTCAAAGATAAAGAACTTTGCTTGTTGAAAATATGTGCTGTAAAAAAGATTGTTGATTAGCAACAAACTTTTTGACTGATTTCAACTAGTTTATATTTCTTTAAAAAAAAGACCCTTGGTATAATATAATTGCTAACTAATAATTACCAGGATCTTATAATTAAATTATATCATGAGTAATTGGTATTTAAAAGAAATATCGGATTTAAGTCTAGATGAAAACAAAACCAAAATTATTGATAGAGCCCTTATATTAATTATGACAAATTTTATTTCTTCAATAAATATTCTCTTTCCTTATTATATCTAATTACATTTTTAATTAAAAATATAGATAATATCAACCCAACTCCCAAAAAAGCATAACCGACTAATCTTTGAAAATTATAATTATTACATTCACTTTCCCAAGCAGTATCTTTATCTAAATATATTTTCCCATCATATTTGATTTGTGAAATATGGAATCTACCATCTTTAGCTTTATATCCAATAAATAAGTCTATATTTTTGTTTTCTAAATCTATATTGTTTAATTCCTTATCTACGACTGAGGCAACTATATCATCAATATAATATTCATTGTTATTATCAAATAATTTAATTCTAATACTGTTACTAGCAAACGAATATCTTTCAACAATTCCATTAACTTCAAAATTTTCATATGCTTTCATTTTAGATACTGGTAAATTTAAAGTACATAATATGAAACAAGCACATGTCAATAAAAATAATATGATACAATTATTTTTAAATCTTAAAGATTTTTGAAACGACAAATATTTCTCTGTTTTTTTCATTTCATCTGTTGGAAAAACATCTGGAACAACAGGAATATTATTAATATTTAAAACATCTATAAATTTACTCACATTTTCAAATAATGAATTAATAGAAAACATCAAAATTCCATTAACATCATATACACTAACTTTTAATCCGTATTTATTAGTTGTTTTATAATAAGCAATATCATTTAGATTATAATTAATATCTTTTCTAATTATACTTCTTTTAATTATTTTATCATCATATAATACATAATAATTATAACGAGAATAAACAAACCAAAAGAATGCAAAAAAGGTAGCAATTGAAACAATTATATCTAAAGTTGAAATTGTGTCAAAAATGTTATAACCATCATTTACATAATAATAATCCGATAAAATCTGAGCAAATGTTGCTAACAATCCTATGATATAAAGAAAAATAGCTGCAATTGTTGCTTTTTTTGGAATTTTAAAAATAACACACGAATCATATTTTTTTGCTTTTTGTCTACTTTTATTTTCAACAATAATACATAATACAATTGGAGAAATAATAGTCAACAAAATTGATATTATTATAGTTACCATAATTCAAATATTTCCTTTCTTAATAGCATATTAATTATAAATAGATAACTATTATAATTCGTTGTGCTATTAATGGTGTTTTATTTTTTTTCTTCTTTGGGCTTTTTTCTTTCTAAATAATCAATTAACTCCCACCATATAATCATGGTAATTGTATAAAGAAGCGAAGTAGCAATTATACAAAAACCTACTATTATTAAAATAGATTGATAAGTATTTGAAATATAAAAATTTGTTGATATATCAATTATTAAAAAAACAAAAGATATAATTGAAAAAATAATATATAAGTATATTGGAATAATTTTGAAATAATTCGCTGGATAAAACTGTTTATCCTTAAATTTTATAATCTTTCGAAGTATTGAATTATCTTTAACTCTATATTTATATTTCAACCTTGTAGAAGTAGGTCTTCTAGTATCAAATTGACAAGCAAATGCCATCAATAGCAATAAAACATTTATACTAAAAATAATAACTGTATTCATATTAACAATAATCTAAACCCAAATGCCAATTAGCCCTTTCATTTTTTCTAATACATATCCAGCGAAATATGATAAGACCGTACTTATCCAAATTTTAAGAACAGCACTTGTAAAATTCTTCGATATAGCCCCATTAATCGCCGCTGAAACTGTTTTTCCCCATAAATTAAATGTGTTCTTATATGCAGAACTATTAATTCCATATTTAGTAGCAGAGGTTAAAAGAACTTTTATTCCACTTTGTGCTTCTTTATTCAAATTATTATTTACTATAGCAATAGCATTTTGTGCTCCCCTACCACTTATGGCACCACACAAAACTCCTAATCCAGTTGAAATAGCAAGTCCAGACCATGAAAAATCGTTATGGAAGGCACCAGAATCAATGGTATATTGACTAGCTCCCATTATACCACCCGCGACCATTGAACCTATTAATCCAATTCCTTTATATGCTAACTCTGTTGCCCCTGAGGCAAACAATCCATCTATACCAGATTGAAGAAAATTAATATTGTCCAATCCATATTGAATCCCCTGGTTGATTGTACTTGTTGCAAATCCTATCCCAAAAAAAACAACTAGACCGACTAACAATGATATTGCAATATCCCCATCTGCATCACTATGCATCACTGGTGTGAAGTATATGAAAGGACACAATAATTGTTATAATAATCAACAAATTAAATTAATGTTTTCTTTTATAAACGTTGCATAATCTTTTAATTGTTGTTCTTCTAAATCATAGTGAATTTCAATTTGTTTTCTTAAATCATTTATTTTTTCTTCATCATATATCTTATTTTCACACAAACTTCTTCTATACCTTTTCACAGATACTGTTAATCCAAACATAGAGACAAAAGAAACATCAAGGATGTAATATACTTCAATAGATGAAGATTTCAAAGAATATATTATTTCTATTTCGCCATTGCGTTCATATACTCTTTTTTAAAACCCATTTTTCTTAGAAATTTACATGCTGTTAAAATTTTTCTTTTTGTCATGATTCTTAAGTCTCCAAATTATAAAAAAAAAAACCATTTCACGTAATTTGCATATCCAGACACAGTAGCAGATTCTATGCCATAAAATGTGTTTCTTATACCAAGTCTTCCAGCATCAATTCCAATATCAGTAATTTTTACTCCCCATTTTATCATCCTATTGATCCAAGCTTGATTGTGTGCCAGTGCTCAAGCATCAGCATAGCTTTTTCCTCTCAATAATTTTATTAACTTATATCCTGTTTTACCAGCGTAAGTTTGGCATCACCAGCAGTTTGAGCTACAATTCTAACTCTATCCATGTTTTCTCCAATTATTCATAGAAATACTTCTAACCATTATTAACAAATCCTTCCGACCAATTTGAAAACTCATCAACTCTTATTGAATCAATTTTAAAATTGTGTGGATATCTTTTCCCTACTCTACTATGCTTGCGTAAGTACTTAATTTTATTCATCGCTTCAGTTTTTGAAACATAATAATCAAAAATGTTCCAGTAGTATAATTCATCTGTAGAATTAAAATATTCATGCATAACGCAATATAATATTGCATTTTTCTTTTCGAAATCTGTCGTTTGAACATTTACTCCAAATTTAATAATCTTATAATTATCAAATGAGTAATTATTAAACCCCTGTAAAGATCGGCATAATTCTATTTTTAATCTAGCTTTTTTAGCAGTAGAAAAAATACCTAAAAACATTTTTTCTTCATTATCCTTTAATTTATATGTAAAGTTTACAAGATAGAAATATTTTATCATATCACCAACCCCTATAATATCTTAGATATCTCTCAATCCATTTCACAATTTTATTATATTCAGTTCCAGGGCCTTTCGGCCAATTACCAGGGCCATATTTAGAATTCATAATATCAGTTGCATTCTGTTGAGCGGATTTTGATGGATCAACCATAGACTCATTTACCCAACTAGGCCTATTTGAAGCTGTCGCCTTGCCAGATTGCTTCGATGTCTTAAAAAACATATATGCTGCTCCAAGTGATAAAACTCCAGTAAGAGCCACTGTTCCAGAAAGCGCAATAACTCCAGCAGCGCTAAGAGATAATGATCCACCAATTGTTCCCAAACCGCCAGATAGTGCCAACGTCCCCATTGTTCCACTTGCGGTCAGTAATGAAGTAATTGCGGGGCCAGCAAAATATCCAACAATTCCACCAACAATTCCACCAACTATTGCTCCCCCAAAAATAAAACCCGCAAGTTCCAAATCACGATATCCTTCATTGTAAGCAGTTACGCCAGAATATGTACCACCAACTATTGCCCCAACACCAATACAAATCAATAAAACTATAGTTGTTATTGCAATATCCCCATCTTCATCACTATACATCACAGGATTATTATTACAATAACACCATAGATTAATACCACTAGCACTTTCACTATCTAAATAGCTTATTTCATCTATACTTATCCATCTTAATACTTCAGGGTCATAGAATCTTGAATTACAATAATATAGATTAGTTTCATAATCATAATAATATCCTTTATATAGATAACTATTAACATTCTTTATTGTATTATCACCTATAATAGATAATATTTTACCCCAAGCATCATATTTATATTCTACTTTGATATTACCATTTATATCTATTATTTGAATAATATTACCTGCTATATCTCTTACATAGAAATATTCATTATTATTATAATGGAATCCAACTAATATATTATCACTATCATAATGATAATAAACATCACCATATGTTGGTTTAGTCTCTTTAATGATTTTCTTATCTTCTAAAATATAATTATAGGTTCCACTTGATGTTGTTTTACTTATTCTTATACCTTCTGAATTATATAAATAAGTATTAGTACCATAACTTGTAAGTCTTCTACCTTGAAAGCTTAAACTATTCCCTTTATAAGATGATGGTCTAAATGAATCATTATTACTATATACAAATGGAATAACATAATCTATACTCCATCTATCATTTCCTTCATATATATAAATTGTAATATTATTTAATTGACCTTTTATTATAGATGAATATGTATAAACACTTTTCCTTAAAGGTTCATTATTAGAATCTATTTCAATTATTTCAGTTATATCACTATTATCATTATATTTATAATTTTTATGATAATTAAATGTATTACCAAAATAATATTTTTCTTCTATTAATCTATTTAGAAAATCATATTTAAAGAAATAATTATCCAATATTTCATTATTCTTTTTCATTACTTTATGTGTAATATTATGACTATTATCATATGAATAATAAATTATTGTTCCATCTTCAAGTATTTCTTCACTAACTAGATTATTTATCTTAATATAAGTATCATTATTATCATTTAAAGTTTCATCATAATAATTATATTTATGTATTAATCTATTATTTCCATTTATTATTTCTTTTTTATTTATTCTATCTATTTCATCATAACTGCTTATATGTGTAATAGAACCACCATTAATTAATGTATCATGAATAGATGGTAAATAATGATTATCATATGTTAACATCTCTATTATTCCATTTAATTCTCTGCATGGTGCATTTGAAATGAAATTACAACCTATAAAAGTAATTAAATCACTTAGATTAATTGTATTACTTAAATTAGTATTATATTCAAAATTATCTATATTTACCTTTATATTACTATTATTGAATGTAAATGTAAATAAATGCCATTTATCTGCTAAACATGTAATATGTGTGTTAATTGCTTTATTTAATCCATTATAATAAATGAATAATGTATTATTCAAATTATCAAAATATATTAATACTTCATGTCCACCACTACTATTAGTTGGTACACATATTAATGTTCTTGATCCTTCTTCAAGTCTTTTTATATTAGAATCAAGCTTAAACCAAAAGCTTATCATTCCTTCAGTATTAAACCCAAAATCATAACCTAATAATGACTTTGATGCACCATCCATACTAATTGTATCAAAACTACCATATATATGCTTATTAGTAAAGCTATCATCAATATTGGACTTCTTCTTATCAAGCTTAAAAAGCTTTGTTTTATTTAATTTATATAAAGAATCAGAATAAGTATAATAATATGGTTTTAATCCCTTACAAGAATTTAAGCTTCCATTAAGTGGGATTACATCTAAATCATTATATAAATAATTATTATAATAATAATTATTATTCTAGACTACCCCTTTTGACTTTTGAACACTTAAACCAAATACATAATTATAGGCATCATTATATATTCCAGTTAATCTATTTCTTTCACTTATATTATTACCAATTGATAAATATAATATTTCAAAAGGATTAAATTGGTTGTTATTACCACCTAATATAATATTATTGATATTATTAATATCAAATTTATTACTAGTAATATCAAATGAAGTTTGATATTCATTAAAATGAATATATAATTTATTTTTTGTTAATTGACTTTCTTCATTAAATATATTTTCTATACCTATTCTAATTAAATTCCATTCGCCTTTTATTATTCTAAATCCTGATATATTTAATAATTCATTATTAAATATTACATTAATTGAACCATTATGATTATACAATAACTTTACTTTTTTATTATTATCTATATTAAAACTTAATATAATAGTATCATTGTTGTTTTGTAAAGATATAACCTTAATAAAGAAATAAATTTCTTTTGTGTTTTTAAACTCATTTAACCAGTCATTATAATTAAATGATGTTCTATCACTAATTATTTTATTCCTTATATTATTAATATCAGCACAATCATATTCTATATAATCATTTATAGTATCAAATCTTAATAGATTTTTATTTAATGCTTCATCCTTTATTAATAAATTTCTACTAAAGTCTAGATTAGTATTATTAGAATATTTTAAATTAAAACCATCAAGTAAAAAGTCATTATCATTAAGACGTTCTAATCTTGAAAAGTATCCACCTATTGAATATTCATTATATTCATAATCATAAATATAATTATAATTTAAATATTTATTATCAATTTTTATTGTTTTTTGTTCTACTTTATCTAAATTATCATATTCATAAGTTATATTAATATAATTATTAGTAAGCTTAGTTAGTCTTCCAATATAATCATAATTATATTTATAATCATAATTGTATAAAGAAGTAATATCTTCATTCTTTTCTATTAATAAATCATTATCATCATATTTATAATTTACAATTTGATTATTATTAAAATTAACAGAAGTTAATCTATTTCTATTATTATAATTAAAATAATATGTACCATTTGGATAAGTTTTAGATAGAGGTAGAAAAGTATAATAATTTCCTCTCTTTAAATAACTAAAACTTGTGTTTGTGCTTCCATCTAGATAAACATTTAAAGAATCACCCCATATATTATAATTATTAAAATTATAATTACTTCCATTAGTTATATTTATATTATTTAGATTATATTTATTATCATATGTAAAATCATGATTTATTAAATTTTCATATAAATCATATTTTTTATTAATTTGATAATCTTTATTATCATATGTGAAATGTTCTACTAATCCATTTGAATGATTTCTTTTACTTATTCTTTCTTTATCATCATAGCTCATAGCTATAATGATTCCATCAAAGTTTTTAATGTAGGTAGGATTACCATTATTATCATTAATTTGCTCTAAGATACTGCATTTATTATTTTGAATATTAATAATACTTTTATTTAAATAATCATTTGAATCATATTCAAATTTTATATTGATTCCATTATTATCATTAATACAATCAATATTACCATTATTTAAATATTTATATTCGTAAAACTCTCCTGTCTTTTCACTATAGCGCTTAACTAAATCATTTTGGTTTCTTTCGATTTCAGTTATGGATGCTCCACTTGCAATTTCAGTTAAGCTGTTTTTCTCATTATAGTAATAATATGAATTAGTATCTTCTTTAAATAAACCAAAACAAGCAAAAGATGCTTCTTCTTTTCCTATATAAATAATACCTATTTCAACACTTCTATATATTCCTTCAGTAATTATAGTTTGTATATTATATTTAAATAAATTAGTATTATCATTAATATTATGATAATATGTTTTATTACCTAAAGAAACATAATTTACTTTAATATAACTTACTAAAATATCGGATAATGTAACTAAGGCTTGAGAGAAGAATGATAGAACTAGTGTTTCTCCACTTCCGCCACTAATAGAAACATTTTGAGAAAAAGTATTTTCATTTAGGCATCCACCCTCTAGGCAAAGACTAGTCTTAATTATTTTGCCAAGTGAAGAAGTAAAAGTAGGTGAATAAATATAAGATGAACTCTCATGCATATCCCAATATTTATAAAAATTATCAAAATCACCATTTTCTAAATAATTAATTCTAGTAAAGCCACTACTTTCAATATTAAATTCACAAAGTCTTACATCACTATTATTATATATCTTTATACATACACTAATACTAACTACATTATTATCTACATCAATATTTGATGTTTTAATCTTTTTCCATATATTAGAAGCACTAAATTGATTTATATAACTTATTCCATCAATTATTAAACTTACTTCTACTGTTCCACTTCCTCTAATATACCCACTAAAATTAATGCTTTTACCTTTTAATTTATTAATTTTAGAAACTACTTGATTTAATGAAAAATAATTAATTTCATTATTCTTAATTCTAAGTGAACTCTTACCATTAATACCAATTGAAGTTGAGGCTTCAATTCTATTAAAGCCAGTCATTGTCCATTCAAAATTAGCTGAATTAAAGTCTTTAAAGCATGTATTCTTAATAACATCAAGTGTATTCATTATCCCACTTGCTTCACTCACCTTTAGTGGTGTTGAGCTTATTTTGTTATTTAATTGATAATTATACATGATAATATTAGGAATATAATTATTTGAATAACTATTTTTATCATCAAGTAGTAAATAACATTTACCAAATCTATCAAAATAATATGATTTCTCATCACCTATTTCATTAGTTATTTTAGTAATATTCGCATTATCTAAATATGAACATTCATAATTTTTATTATTTGAATATTCATCTGTACCATTAATTATAGTTTTAATATTCGATACTTTATCATTACTATATTCTATTTTTACACCTTGATTAGTTAATTGATCATAAATTAAAGATAATCTATTATCATTATTATATTCATAATTGATTGTTTTAAGTATATTTTCAGTTAAAGTAGGATGTAAAACATCGCAATATTTAATGTTTGATAAATATTTTTGATAATTTCTAGTTGTATATTCAAGCTTTATATAACGAGATTTATCATATTCAATTTTTGATACAAGATTAGATGTATAAGAAAAACTAATTTCCTTATCATTTATATAAATCTTTTTTATTAGATTAACTAACCAAGTAAAATTGATACTTCCCTTTAATGTCTCTATTATTTTTATTCTAAGTGGATAAATAGTATCATTTAAAATTACATTATTAATTGAATATATATCAAAATTTAATATTGTACCATCCTTTAAATAGCACGTAACAAAATTATCATTATAATTATTATTATAAATAATATAACTAAAATCAGTTAAATTCACATAAAGATAATTAGTCGCATCTTGCGCGGTAATATCATATTTACTTGCTTCTTCGACTGACATTTTATTATAAAAAGTAGATAATGATAAATTATTAATTATTTCAATATAATCGTCAGTTATTAATATTTTGTTTTCATATGCATGTGTTATATTCTTACCAAATATACCATTTTGCCCATAACTATATGATAAAAAGAAGGATAAAGCAGGATTACTTTCAGTACTTATATTAAGTACGTCATAATATAAATTCAAAGAAAATAAATCTATCTTACTTTTACCAAGTATACCATAATCACAAGAATCAAATTCATATTGACTTAATCCACTTAATAATTCTCCATAAATATAGTATTCTTGATCAACTCCACATTCAAAGCCATTTTCACTATATAAATCTAATTCAATAGCAAATGGCACATAGAATGATGATATAGAGCCTTGTTGAAGAAAGTTATCATAAAAGATTTTATCAATTTACATTTCTCTGTATTCTTTTTCATTACTATTATTTTTAATCACTTGAACAGAATGTGTAGATTCAAAATATCTATCAATTTGAGTCTCATCAATTTGTGTTAAATCATAGGTTGATAATGAATGTAAGCCTACTATAATATTTTGTTTTTCATTATTTATATCTTTTAAATAATATAATAAACATATTCTATTTGATATTAAATTAACATTATAATTTGTAACATGAATAGAAAACAATAAAAATCTACGGTTTATAGGCCTTGATATTATCCTTTTTTGTATTGATAATGTAGGTTTAGCTGATTTGTCTGTAAATCTTATCCCCATAATCACTCCTTTGTAATAAAATAAATATATATTACTTAATTAATTTTATTGCTTCTTTCACTATATCTATATCTTTAAAAAATAATACTTCTTTTTCGCTTTTACAGAATATTTCTCTATTACCTCTACCTGTAATTAATATTACATCTTTATCATTACTTTCTATAACTGCTTGTCTTATTGCTTCTTTTCTATCTATATTACTATAATATTCTATTTCTTCATTTAATTCTTTTATTTGACTGTCAATCAATTCTTGTGGATTAGATAAAGCATTATCATTAGATGTTATATATACTTTGTCAACGAAATTATTTATATATTTATAAATATATTTCATTGATGAATTTACATATTCACTGAATTTATCACTTTTATATGCTTCACCCCAACTATAAAAACCATATCCTAATGATCCAGTAACAAGTCTTATTTTATTTATCTCATTTCTTTCTTGATATTTCTTTAAATATTCTAAATGTGATGCACAAGTATTAGATACAATTATTGTTCTTCCTTTTATTCTTATTACTTCATCACGTCCTAGAATAGTTATATCACTAATTAACTTATTAAATTCATTTATATCAAGTTCACCTAAAGAATCAATAATTGATAAAGCAAGTAATATATTTAAGGCATTATGAGGAAACAGCATATTTGATTTAATTGAATAATCTTTGTTTTTAGTTTTAATATTAAACGATAAACCATTAATAGAATCAAAATAATTATCTGTTTGATTATCTATATGATTATCATCTATATGATTATCATTTGTGTATAATAAATAATCAATATCGCTTTCTTTTTGCTTTCTAAGCTCTGCTAAATATCTAGTACTAGCTAATCTTTTTTCTAATTTGTTTAATTTATTATTTAGAACCATTAAATCATTTAAATATTTCTTTTTAATATTTCCAAATATACAAATAGTGTCATCTTCTTCTTCTTTTAAATCTTTAAAGAATGATTCCTTAATTCTAATATATTCATCAGTAGAATATTCATATAAATTCTGAGTTGCTATTATATTAGTTATTGCTCTAATATTAAATGGAACATCTTTGACGTAGCCTTTATCAAGTGTTATTTCATTTATTTCTAATAATAAATAATCAACATGATTATTAATTGCAGTATTAATTGCGAAATCAACAGCTTTTTTATTGTATAATGGTATTTCTACTTCATTATCTTTATTATAATTACTATTTTCAATATCTATGCCACAACTTGCAAATAAGATAGATTTCTTGCCTATTCTTTTTAAATATTCCTGTATTATTTTAAGTGTTGTGGTTTTACCATAACTACCAGTTACACCAATTATTCTTAATTTTGGATTATATTTTGTAATCATTTCTTTATAATTCATCATATTATTAACCCTTTAATCTCCAGGAATTACTGTGCTTGATATTTGCGCTTCAATTTGGATTGTACCAATATATTTAGTCTTTAATAAATCTTTATATAATTCAAGATTAATCACATAATCTTTAGGAGTACCTGGTATTATATTGACATCAGAAATATTAAAACTTAATTTATGATTATAAGTATTATCTTGATTAATTGTATAAACTATATCAACTAATACTTCTTTCTCTATTAAATCTTCTATAGTTGTTGCTTTAAAATATAAAGGATAATCAAATAATAAAATATAAGGTTCCCCCATTGATTGATGATTAAAACTATCACATACTATACGAGCTTGTTCATTAGGAATTGTAAGAGGAATCAATAATGCTTGATAAGTTGTATCAATGCTAGGCACTAAAAGAGGATAGCTTACATTATTATGAATCCAATCATAAGTAACATTATATTTTTTCTTGTTATTTATAATGCCAAGATAAATTGGTTCTTTTACTGGTACATCTAATAATGTATTTGATACTAGATGATATGATCTATATGTATCATTATTTACATTAAAATTAATATCAACATATTTAATAATTTTAATTATTTGAGAAATATTAGATATATTATTCATTACATTCTTCCTCTTCTACAATAATATACATGATATCTTCATCATAATCTTCTAAATCATTAAATTCATCATTGGTACCAACCCAAATATAATCATTTAAATTATTCAAAGTCATATCCTCCTTATATAATTTTAAATATGAGAAAACATAGTATCAATTAGTCTATTTGTAATTAATCGATATTCTTTTATTGATTATTTCCTAAGAACATTATATCATTAAATTGAAGCAATTCAAAGAAAAATTTCTTTGAAATACTGGGTAAAAAAAGATTTCTGATGATATTTTAAAAGTAAAAGACATTAAAGATGATTGCTTATATGATAGAAGATTATCTAATGAATGATAGAAGGATACAATACCACTATAGAGCAACTTCAATTTAATGCAAAAAGATATAGTAACTTTTTAAAGAATGAGAAATAGAATAATTTATGTTATTAACAAAGATTATAAAATAATTGATGATAAACCTATTCCTGTAAAAAAAGAGAATAGAGTGCCTAAGAACAAAAAAGAAAATAAAAATAAAGAATAAAAGGAGGATAAAAATCCTTGATTGCAATCATCAAAAAGACCTAACTAATCACTATTTGACTAGTTAGGTCTTCTTCATATCTATCAACAAACTTCTTGACAATGCTCATCAACAAACTTCTTGAGAGAGAGCATTTATGCTCATAAAAATAGAATAAAAATATTACAAATCAACAAAATTATTGATAGAGCCAAAAAGAAAAAGCAGATATACCGATTAAAGTATACCTACTTTTATTGCTAGATAAAGTTTTTGCAATTTTTATTTTGTTTAATTTTTAATACATTTATCATATGATTAATGTTTATTTTTCTATAATGAATAAAACTAATGTCTTTCATAGATAGAATTGATTATTCCAGTAAAGATTAAATCAATAATAGTAATCATAAAATAAGCAGATATAATAGTATTAGTAACTTCATTTGTAAGAAATATTGTAACAATTGCTAATACTATAGAACAAAACATCATAAAAAGGGGAATAATTTTTAAAATAAATGACATCATATCCTTATGTTTATAATAATTCTTTTTATCATTAATATATATATCATCTATTCTCTTAGCTAATATAAATGTAAATATATTAAAAATCCATATTAATAAATAAAGTAAATTTTGGACTTTAAACATTTATCTTCCTCATCTTGAATTTTTATCTTAATTTTTTGAATATATCATTAATAAAACCAGCACTTCCAACAATCGATGATTTAATAATTGGCTTAGAGAACTCATTTAATGCACCTCTACCTAACAGAGAGAGCATTTATGCTCATAATAATAAAATAAAAATGTTACAAATCAACAAAATTATTGATAAATTCATTCTTATTATTAATTTACATTTTCAATGAATCCTTTAATTGTCTTCATACTAACTGCAAATGACATACCTTCTACTTCTGTCTTAGCAATCTTTAATGTATTTATACCAATCAATTTACCATTTAAATCAAGTAAAGCACCTCCAGAGTTACCAGGATTAATTGGAGCATCATGTTGAAGGAATAAAGCAGTTTCACCGCCAACTTTTCTATCTACATAAGAAATAACTCCAAATGTAACTGAACCATAATAACTATAACCAGTAGGGCAACCAATAGCAAGAACAAAGTCACCTAATTTATAAGAATCCACTTCAGCAAATTCAATTACTGTAAAATCAATATTTGATGCAAATGTTACAATGGCTAAATCTAAATCTACATCACTTCTTACAAATGTAGCATCTACTTCTTTATCAATACCACCAAGATAAACCTTAAGTTGTGCGTTGTCTTTAATTACATGATGATTTGTTAATACTGTATAAATGAATTCATCACCAGAAGCTTGCTTTTGGATAATAACACCACTACCAACACCACTCAAGGCAAGATTTCCAGTACCACCACCTAAAGTAGTAGAATATTGATAATTACTAACACCAATAATTGAATCAGCATAAGTCTCACATACTTCAGTAATAGTACTACTAATTGATGATAGATCAATTTCTCCATCAACAATATAACTCTTTGTATAAATATGATTTTCAATTATAGTTTGAACACCATCAGCAGTTCTTACAATAATTGGAATAGAATCACTAACTGAATTATCACTAGATAAAGTTGCTTTAATTGTAACAACACCAATCTTTAAACCTGTAACTAAACCATTTTCATTAACAGTAGCAACACTTTCATCACTACTACTCCAAAGAATTCTATCTGTATCACTACCATTAGTAATCTTTGCAGTTAGAGCGATTGTTGAATTGGTAGAAGATTCAAGAGCGATTGTTTGACTTCCTGTAACAGAAATCTTCTTTTGAACTTTTTCAACAGTATCGCCACCACTCTTCTCTTTTACAATCAAATAAAGTTGTGATTCAAGTTTATCTGCTTCACTACTTACTTTAATATAAGTATAACCAGCTTTTAAAGCCTTAACCCAGCCATCATTATCAACTGTAGCAACACTTTCATCACTACTGCTCCAAACAACTTCACCTGAAATATCGTCAACATTAGTTTGAAGTAATAATTCTTCACCTACATACATTTCTTGTTTCTTATAAAGAACAGATAATCCGAATGAATCTTCACATCCACTTAAAACAAGAATAAAAACAAATGCAAGAATTATTAACGATAATTTGATTATTCTATTATAAAAATTATTAAAAAGTTTATTACTTTTATTTTCAATATATTTTTCCATATTTATCGTTAGAACGTTACTGTTAAAGTAACTTCTTCTCCATTTCTTAAGACTTTAATTGTAGTTTGTTCTCCACTACCAATTATGAATTCACCTAGTTTAGCTCTCAATTGATAAGAATATCTAATTGGATCACCATCAAATTCAATTATAATATCTCCAGCTAAGACTCCTGCTTTATTTGCAACTCCTCCTTGAGTTACATTATTAACATAGAATCCATATTCTAATCCTTCTGGAACTTTTAATCCTGGGTATTGTTGTTGATAATAGTCAACATTTTGATAATAATTCTTTAAATCTAAAATTTCAACACCAAGTAAAGGACGTTCAGGTTTAATTCCATTTTCTAACATTCCAACTATATCCATAACTAAATTAGATGGAATAGCAAAACTCATATTTTCAATTAAGACAGTAGAAATCTTAGTACTATTAATACCAATCAATTGACCCTTCATATTAATTAAAGCACCACCATTACTACCAGATTTAATAGTAGTATCAGTACTTGTTTGTGAATTAATTGATGCATCATGTTGAATAAATTCACTATCCCAATCAGATATACCATCACTATCAGTATCTGTAGCAACATATCTCTTTTCATAAGATACAATACCAAATGTTGCTGTTCTAAAATATTCTTTAGAATAACCATTACCAATAGCAACAACAAATTCACCACGTTTAATTTCATCACTATTTGCAACTACAATAGTTGGAATATATTCAGTTGTTTCAAACGTAACAACAGAAAGGTCAATCTTTTCATCATATTGCATAATTGATGCTTCAACTTCATCAATGCCTTCGCCTAAAAACATCATAAGTTTTACAGCACCTTTTACAACATGTCTACTAGATATTGCATAATATTTAAATGATGAGAAGTTTTCCATTTCTCTAACATCAGTTACATTCTTTACAATTGTTCCGTCAGTTAATACTGCATCTCTTCTATATACAACAGCAGTACCATAATCTGTAGAAGTCAAAGTTTGAGTAAAGAAATTACGAACATAAGTGTATTTTTCAATTCCAATTACACTTAAGCTAGCTTGATTTACAATATTTTGTAATAATCCAGTAACACTTGTTGCATTGATGTGTTCTACTTCTTCATCTTCATATATAGTTTTCACAATATCTTCATAATGTTCTAAGGAATCATCATCAACTAAAACAATAGTTTTACCTACACATTCATTATCTACTTTACTAGTAGCATAAATAGTAGCTATACCATATCCAACACCTGTTACTCTACCATTCTCATCAACTATTGCAATTGTCTCATCACTACTACTCCAAGAAACTTCTTGACTCAAAGTAACAGGTGAAACTGTTGCTTTCAAATCAGTTGTTTCTTCTTTATCAATCATTAAATCACCTTCAATAGTAATATGATCATAATATGCTTTTACAACTACAATGTATTTCTTCTCTTGCTTTCCAGGAAGAGTCAAATAAACACTTCCTTCACTCTTTGCTTTTCCAACTAAACCTTCGATTTCAAAAATAGAATCATCACTACTTACATAATTCATCAAGAAGTTATGACTTCCATCAATATTTAGGTTAATAACTTCAACACTTGAAATTCTTAATTTTTGTAAATATTCAGCAGCACTAATAGTAACTGAATAAGAAAGAAAAGCAAAAATAGCTATAAAGAGAATGATAAGTTTTATTTTAATTCCTTTTACTCCTCTCATATTTAACTCCTTCTAAGATTGAATATCTCTCTTGCATTATTTTCTAATATCTTTTCAACAGTATCATAATCCAATTTTTTAATTTCACAGATTTTATCTACGACATATTTAATATATCCTGGTTTATTTATTTTACCCCGAAATGGGCTTGGTGACAAGTATGGGCCATCAGTTTCTGTCACAAAAGCACTCAAATCTAATTCATTTATAACATCAACTAATTTAGTATTTTTATAAGTTAATACTCCACCTATTCCAAGTTTAAACCCAATTTTTTCAATTTCTTTTGCAATTTCAACACTTCCAGAATAACAATGCATTACTCCTTTAACTTTTCCTTTATATTCTTTTAAAATATCTAAAGTAATTTGTGTTGCTTCTCTTGCATGAATTGAAACTGGAAGATTAAGATTACTTGCTATATTAAGTTGACTCTTAAAGAATGCAATTTGTTCTTCTTTGTAAGTCTTATCCCAATATAAATCTATACCAATTTCTCCAATTCCTTTTACTACATCTTTATTATTAAGATATAAATCCTTAATCCATTCAATATTATCAGGATTATCACTATATTGATTTTTCAATATCTCACCTGGATATATTCCAACAAAGGCAAAGCATTCTATTTGTTTACCATTAATTAAGCTACCATTATACTTCTTTGCAATATTTATTGCTTTTAAACTAGATTCATAATCACAACCCATAACGCAAAAACAAATAGTGCCATAATTGATAGATTCATTAATTACATTATCAAGTTGATCATTATATTGTTCATCATTCAAATGAACATGAGTATCAATTAGCATAAGCTTTACCTCAATCTTAATTATTTAGATTATAATACAAATTCTTTAATGCAATCTTAAAGAAAAACAATATTTTAAAATAAATTAAACATAAATTTATTTTTTTTTAAGATTCATTTTAAAAATATCGGATAAATAAAGATTTTTGTTGATAAGGGGTGTCTCTCAAGAAGTATGTTGTTTATCAACTAAATTCTTGATTATATATATACCGTCATCAAAAAGTATGTTGATAACTAAATAAAAAAAAGAAATCCTTGATATAATTTA
>JAFSVH010000032.1 GCA_017450215.1 Bacilli bacterium
CGGGAAGCAAATATCTTTATATCCCTTAATAAATTCATCATAAACTGTACCAGCATTACAATCATAGGGAGCATCATCCCAATCATCTCCCCAATAGTCAGTACAATTATCATCACCTAACCAAAAACGAACCAAATTACCCTTTTTTTCAAAATCAATAATCTTCATACACTATTCCTCTTTCTCAATTCTTCAATCTTTTTATTTTCAATATCTGCCATCTCTTTTGTTGGAGCTAAATAATCTACATATTGACCCCATTCAGTACAACCTTCACACATAAATTCATCATCACTCATAACAATTCTTTCAATTTCTTCACAAGAAGGATGAAAAGTATCAATAAAACATTTACGGCAAAATTCAGCCATATAAGTTCTCCCCTTATAAACAGTTAGTATTTTCCTAAGTATCTATAGTATAACATAAAAACCACTTGTTTGTCAAGTGGTTTTTGTAAATTTTTCCTTAAGTTATTAAATTTTAAAAGTATTGTCATACTTTACATTTTCAAATTTTTTATAAGCATCAAAGTAAAGCTCATTTTTATCACCATTATAAGTAATTTCATAATACATACCATCAGATAATGGAGTACTAAATAAACCTTTATGATTTTGTAAAGACTTACTATACCAAACCATATATACTTCAATTGGCTCTAATAGGTCAACTACACCATTATTTACATCTGATTGGTCAAGATGCTTATTAGCATATTCAGCTACTAATTCTCTACACTTTTTAACAAAATCTACTTCTGTAACAAACATTATTCTTTATTCTCCATTATATCTTTTACTTCATTATATAGTTTTTCAACTTCATCTTTATGTGCCTTTACATAATGAATAGAGCATCTAAATTCATTATCAGGAAAATTACTTTTATGAAATGGACAACTTTCAAAACAATCTACATTCTTTAACATATAAGCATCATGAAACTCTTCTATTGCTTCATCTAGCTTAGTCAAAGTCATAGTAATCTCCTTCAAGCATAATATCAACTAAATTACCACTATCTTCTTCATTGTTACCACCTAAAGAATATGTAACATTTTCAACATGATAAAAATCAAAATCATTCTTTTCTAATTCTTTTCGCTCTACCATAGCATCAGAATTAGGAGGGTAAATTACGATAATTTCATCTGCTAGGCTACTAATTTCTTCTCCAATATGGGGAATCGGATAAAATTCATCAGGCTCTACTTCTATCTGAGCATAAGCATAATTATAACCATTAACAAAAAATCTAATTATTGTCATATTAAATCTCCTTAATAACTTGCATAATATACTAAAACATTATTTTCAAAATCAAATGTTTTTAATGTCTTTTGGCAAAACTCTTTCGCTTCAAGTAAACGTCTAAGTTCCCAATCATCATTTGCTAGATATTCAATTGGAAGTTCAGTATAAAGAGGTTGCGAAAATGGAATTTCAAATGTATCTTCACTTTCCAAATCTCGTACAATAAGACTTTGAATATCCTTAAAGAAATGATTTTTATTTTCTGAATCAACGCAGCCAATAATTTGACCACTTTTCATTTGAATACTTTCACTTAATCTATCTGTGATGTAAGTTTGTAGAGCAATAATATCTTCTTTTTTAAATTCTCTACTACAAGCATCTTCTTCAATATTATCATAATATTGGTTTAAAAAATCAAATAAAGTATAAGCTTTCCTCCAATATTGCACCTCATTATACATACCATTAGTTAATTCATATTTCCATTCATCAAGGCGCTTATCTTTTGGGATATACTTACTAGCATAAAATTCATAACATTCACGAGAAAATGGTACTGGAATTAACCAATCTGTATAATCAGGAATCTCACCATTAAAATCATAAGTAGCATCTACCATTTTAAATAGCCAATCCATTATAATTTTAGGTTCAATATCCTCTTTCTTATATCTAGGATAAGAAAGCATATACATATCAAGTCCCATTTTGAATCTCCTTTAACTTCATATAATCATGCCAAGCTAAACCAGTACTAAA
>JAFSVH010000005.1 GCA_017450215.1 Bacilli bacterium
GTAGGCTCAAGGATTTTGCTACACCTCTTCCTTCACCCATAGGATTACTCCTAACAGCTTGAGGTTCGCTACACTTGGCGGTAAATACCCGTGACTGGACTTTCACCAGTAAGATTAGTGCCATGCCCGGCACACATTAAATAATGGTCTATATAGGAGTAATTCCTATATAGACCATTTTATTTTAGTATTAATTTTTATAAATGTCCTTATTTTTCCTCTTGAGATTCATTATCTTTTTTAACTTCATTGTTTCTTCCGATTCCACAAACCAAATTTGTTAGAATACCTAAGATTAAAGCACATGCAACTGCAGTGATTGTAATCTTACCAATTGTAAGAACTAAACCACCAACACCAGCAATCAAGATAACAGATACAACAAATAGATTTCTATTATCGTTCAAATCTACACCTTGAATCATCTTAAGACCTGATACAGCAATGAAACCATATAATGCTATACATACGCCACCCATTACACACTTAGGAATTGTAGCAAGGAATGTTGAGAAAGGTCCAAAGAATGAAATAACTATTGCCATAATAGCTGTTGTTAGAATTGTAACAATTGAAGCATTACCTGATATAGCAACACAACCAACACTTTCACCATAAGTTGTATTTGGACATCCACCAAAAACAGCACCAGCAATTGAACCAACACCATCACCTAATAATGTTCTATTTAGACCTGGATCAGTTAATAAATCTTTTTCAATGATTGAAGATAAATTCTTATGATCTGCAATGTGTTCAGCGAATACTACGAAAGCAACAGGAACATAAGCAACTGCAATTGTTCCAAGATATACAAAGAATGAACCAACAGTTAATTCTTTGCATCCTTCAATAGCTCTTACAAATGTGAAATTTGGAATCCATTCGATTTTATCGAATTTAGAAAAATCAATTATTTGTAATCCTAAAATTCCAGTTTCCTTACCAATTAAAGTAAAGATTGCAGCAAGAGCATAACCAGCAACGATACCAACTATGAATGGAATCATCTTGAATGTTTTTTTGCCATATACACTACATACAATTGTAACACCTAAAGTAACTAAACCACAAAACAAAGCAATCCATTTTGAAATACTCAAAGCTTGAGTCAATTGTGCTAAGGCTTCTTCTTCTGTTAAAGCCATAGTAGCAATAATATTTTCATAATTAACACTACTTGATACTAAATCACCAATAGCATTACCTGATAGAGAAAGTCCAATGATAGCAACTGTTGGTCCGATTACAACAGCAGGCATTATCTTAGAAATCCATTTTGTGCCAACAAATTTTACAACTAAAGAAATTACAACATAAACTAGTCCAGCACAAAGAGCACCAACGATTAATCCTACGAAGCCAACACTTTCAGTCAATCCCATTGAAGCTGCACCAGAGAAAGCAGCACCCATTGAACCTAGAAATGCAAATGAAGATCCTAAAAAAACAGGACTCTTAAATTTAGTAAACAATAAATAAACGATTGTTCCAACTCCAGCACCAAATAGTGCAGCAGCTTGGCTCATTCCATGACCAATAATTGATGGAACTGCAATTGTTGCAGCCATAATTGCTAGTAATTGTTGAAGAGCAAAAACTAACACCTTACCAAAATTTGGTTTGTCATTTACATTATAATATAATTTCATATATAGACCTCCTCTATTATATTATTTTTATCAATCAGACTAAAAATAAAACACCAAGAATAGAAATACTAAATCTTGATGTTTAACTTTTAAATATAAATAATAAAGAATTAGAAAAGCCTTCTACAACAGCTTTTGTAGAAAAGATAAATGAGCTTTTTGTATTAATTACAGCGAAATTATTATTTCTTTCCATAATTTCCTCCATCATTTTTGGCTTTTCATTTAATCTTCCTAAAGATTATAACACAATAATTAATAAATAAAAGGTCATTTTCAATTTAAACGTTTTCAAACCAGGGAAAACGATTTTCAAAAAAGCAGCCTAATCAAAGACAAACTCTCATCTTTAATTTGACCGCTTTTTAATTTATTCGTTATTATAATTTTTTAAAGCATTTATATAATTATTAACATCAATATATACAAAAGTTATATTGTCAAGCGTTTCTTCTTTTAAAATGATTAAATTGGATATAAAATTTTTACTAATCACCTTGATTATTAATAGTTAGTCTCCTAGCGAATCCATATATTCATCAAATATAACATATAATTCCTTATATATACCCATATCTATACCCATACTTATCTCTTTATTAAACCATATCACTTTCTGCCCTGAATAAGAATATTCAGGCCACATTTTAGTATAACCATAATATATACCATTAGGATCCCCATATTTAATGAAATTAGTAAAGAATGCTACCATAGAATCTTGTAATTTTATATCTTTATTATCATAAGCAAAGCTATGCTTTGATCTTTCGATATTACCATATACATATATCAATTCACCACTATGATAAGTACCATAATAACCATTTTCTTTCATAAATTGATATCTATAAACTGTAACACCATTTTCAAATGCTAAATCAGACCACTTTTTATGAGGATAAATAAACCAATAAACTGACATAATTTCATTTAATGATGAAAAAGCATCTTTCTCTATTCTTTTTTCATATAATTCATAAATCTTATTAGCAGTGGTTTCACCAAAATAATTTATTAAACGTTCTAAAATATTATCTTTATTAGTCGGTGAAAGCAAATAAGTCGGAATTAAAAAAGCATCTGCTTCTTTCACATTATATCCATTTAATAATGCTTCTTCGTTGTTCTCATGATCTAGATATACTTGATAAGGAGTTTTTGTTAAAGCATAGCCATCAAGTGTCATTGCTGAATTAGTATATTTAGTTTTCACAAGTTCTTTTGCATCTATTTGTCTTAATTCATCGATTGATTTACAGCCAAATTCATCCATAATATCTTGTCCCATCTTTAGTGCAGAATCAAGACTCCTAAATGTATGAGGTGGGTTTTTCACAACCAGTGACGAAGATTCACCAATTGCTCGTTTAAACAATCCTTTTGCTAAAGGAGAAGCACAAAGAGCTGAAACAGAACTTGAACCAGCTGACTCACCAGCAATAGTAATATTATTTTTATCTCCACCAAAATAAACAGCATTTTCGTTTATCCATTCTAATGCCTTAATTTGATCAAGTAAACCATAATTACCAGTATTATTGTTTATAGATTCATCAATTAAATCTGGATGAGCAAAATAACCAAATACACCTAACCTATATGAAATTGTAATCATGATTACACCATATTTTGCATAGGTTTCACCATTATAATCACTATTAGCACTTGAACCATTTGTTAAAGAGCCACCATGAATATAAACAAGAATAGGCAAATCAGGTATATTGTAATTAGGCTTCCAAATATTCAAATACAAGCAATCTTCACTCATTTCTTGAACTTCTTGCATTTCATAATTTGGATGCCATCCACCTTCTGCATACATATCAACCAAAGTAGAAATAACAGGTGTTTGATCAACCTGCATAGCACGTGGTGCAAAATTAGTACAATCTAGTACTCCTTCCCAGTCTTCAACATCCTGTGGCTCCCTAAAACGCAATTCACCAACAGGTGCTTTAGCATACGGAACACCAGTATATATTTGTACTCTATCATCGCTACTATATGTACCAACTACATCTCCATTTTTAAGATGTAAAACATCCGTATATCTTATCTCATCAGTTGCTTTAAATGTTGAAACAGTTGGTTTTGCAAGTATTAATATAGGGACATTAAATAATATTAAAATTAGAAATGCAAGCAACCTAAATAAGAACTTCTTCTTCCTAAATATTATTCTAAATGCAAGAACAATCATTAAAACAATTATCTCAACAATAAGCAAATAAAAAGGTCCATTTGCTAAATCAAGATAAAATATCAATATTGCACTAAGTAATAAATATATTAATATAAATACGATAAATAAAAATATCATAAGTCACCTCTTTAATAAATAATGCTATCAAAAAAATGATAGCATTATTTGTAATTTATTCATTTGAAGCTTGTGCTTTCTTTAAAGCCTTAGCTTGCTTTCTCTTCTTATATAATAATACTCCATCTTTATCTTTTACATTAAATCCAAGATATGCCATAGCAATTGTTAATAATGGCATTAACCAGTTAAATACAGCCCATGGACCATATTGTGCAACACTCACACCAAGATTTGTTTGAATGTATGCTCCACATGTATTCCAAGGAACTAAAGCACTTGTTACAGTTCCTGCACTTTCTAATGCATTAGATAAAGAACTAGGTGATAATTCTTTATTTCTAAATTCTTCTGCATACATTCTTCCTGGAATGATGATAGAAATATATTGATCTGGAACAACTACATTAGATGCAATACATGTAATTTCAGTCATAGTTACAAGTCCACCAGGAGTCTTAGCTAATTTCTTTATCTTATCAACTAAAACACCTAATAAATGTGTTTCTTCCATAATACCACCAAAAGCCATCGCAATAATAATCAAAGTTATTGCAAAAGTCATATTCATGATTCCACCATTAGTTAATAAATTATTAATAGCTTCTACTGCTGTATCAGCACTATAACCATTCATTCCACATGTGAATACTTCTCCCAAAGTACAACCAGGTTGGAAAATAAGACCAAAAATAGCACCAACTACTACACCAAGAGCAATGCCAGGAATAGCAGGTAATTTAAATGCAATAGCAGTAATTACGATAATTGGTGGAATAAATAAAACAGGACTAATATAGAATGTCTCTTTTATTGTATTCATATATAGATCAACTTGACTTAAATCAGCAGCTCCACCCTTGTATTCAACAAATCCCATTATAGTAAAGAAAATAGCGCTAATAACATAGGCTACCAATGTTGAAGGGAGCATATGTTTAATATGTGTCATAACATCAGTTCCAGCCATTGAAGGAGCTAAATTAGTTGTATCTGATAAAGGAGATAATTTATCACCAAAATAAGCACCAGAAATGATTGCACCTGCAGTAATACCAACATTCATTCCAAGACCATAGCCAATTCCAAGTAATGCAACACCCATAGTTCCCATAGTACCCCATGATGAACCAGTTGCAAGAGATGAAATAGAACATATAATCAATGTTGCTAAAAAGAAAATCTGTGGTTTTAATACAGCTAAACCATAATAGATCATAGAAGGAACAATACCAGCTAAAATCCAAACACCAACTAATACACCAATTAGTAATAGAATAGTAACAGATTGAAGTGATTTAGAAATACCATTAACCATAAATCTTTCAATCTCTTCCCAGCGATAGCCAATAAATAAAGCCATAATTGCAGCTGCAGCAACACCAACTAACATTGGTACATGTGCATCAGCATCAAATACTAAAATACCAACAGCAATTGATGCTATTAAAATACCTAATACAAGTACTGATTGCCATACTTTAGGCATTTTCTTTTCTCTATTTTTAAATTTCTCTATCCATTTTTTCATATATTAACTTCCTTCTTATTCTTATTTATAAATTTCACAATTCTCATTTCATATTCATCTATTTTATCAAAGCATGATGTTCCATGTCTACATCCTTCAGTAATCCATAATTCATTTTCATGACCATTATTGATTGCTGAATTATAATTATCAATAGACATAAATGTAGGAACAAAATCATCTTTATCACCATGAATAAACAATATTGGAACATTTGAATGCATAACACAATCTTTTGTATTAAGCTTTATATTCATCTTAAGGAATAATCTTCCAATAATATTAATAGTTGACAAGATAAACTTCGCAAGACTTTTACTTTTCACATATTTTAACAAGCCATGATAGAATTCTTCCCATGGACTAGTAAATCCACAATCATCAATTATACCATCTAATCCATCAATATTTTTATCACTACAATATAAAACAGTAGCTCCACCCATAGAAACACCATGTAAAAATATATGATATTTCTTATCACTAATTGAATTGATATATTTACACCATTCACATAAAGCATCATAATCACTAACTGCAAAACCGAATAATTTACCTTCGCTCTTTCCATGACCTTTAGCATCAACAGCAAGTACATTATAACCATTATTAATCGCAAATCTACCAACGTAACCTAGATTTTCAAAAGATTCAGATGTCCATCCATGAGCAAAAACAATTAAAATATCACTATTTTTATTTTCATAAAAATAACCTCTTCTAATTTTACCATCTTTATATTTTAGTTCTAATTCTCTAGGTGTAATTTCAGAATATAACTTTTTAGTTTCATCCATTATATGGAAATATTCACTCCATCCTCCACCTAAATCTTCCATTAAAGCATCATTATTCTTTTCATTTTTTGGCTTTTTTCTTACTAAAAAGATATTAATCAATACTATATTTAATACAACAATTATTATTAAACAAAGCACAAATAATGACAAAAGACATATTAATAAAATATAATACCATTCCATAATTACCACTTATTCAATACTTTCTCACAAAAGCCTGTCAAATTTTTGAATTCATAAACATTGCTATCAACTTCTATAGTACCATTAATTTTACCAAATACTTGATTTTGAATTGATGCTATTATTAAAACATCAGTCTTAGCATGGCGATTTAAGATCGGTGAAAATGTTAAAGCTATCTTTGCTCTTTCTGATTTTGATGTAATTTTCCATTCATCTAAGAATTTATCTTTACCTTTTTCATCTTTTGGAATGATAAATTCACAATCATCTAATTTAATACATTTACCATCAAAGAATAGCATATTTTCACTAGCCTTGCTAGTATCACCAAAACCATAACCTAAATTAAAGCCAATAGTCTTACCATCTTGGCAAGCACTTAGACTACCCCAATACCAAGTATTTTTATAAGTCCAAACGCCTCTACCCCAATCAAGAACACCATAGCAATCACTTAAATCAAATTCTTTTTCACCAATAACAACACTGCCACTTGCTTTCAAGCAATTGATTTTTTGATTATAATAAAAATGTTTCTCTTTATTAAATGGTGTTGCAATAACCATAGATCCATCAATAGTAGGTTCTAAGAAGCAATCAACCATAATTTCTTTATCATCATCAAATGAAGTAAAAGCACCAAATAAATGTCTCTTTTTACCATCATTTTTAAATGTTAAATAGGCTTTATCATTATAATTTAATTCAACATCTCCTATTTCAGATGTTGAAGGGAAATCAACATGCTTTCTAGTTAACATTTTTATTTTAGATTTAGTTATCTCTTTTTTATTAACAAAATCTAAATATGAAAAAGAAATCATAGTCATATATGAATTATCATCAATAGTAAGAGCAAAACCAAATTTATCATTACCAAAATAATAATAATCCCATTCTTTAATTCTACCCTTACGAGCTTTGATTTTACTTCTATCATATTTCTTTACTAAATTATAAGCAAAGCCTGCTTCTTGTAGATTTCCCTTTTCATCAAGTAAATCACCAGATGAAAGTAAATGATTATTAAATTGTAATTCTTCGTATTTATTTAAATTATTATTTTTTTCCATAATCTTTATTTATATTGTATTTAAACTCTTTTAAATATAATTTTTAAATTCCTTTATAATCTTTTCAACTTTACTCACTACTTCTTTTACTGTACCTTCTTTAAAAGGACTATTTAAATGAGCAAGGTCTAATAATTCTAAATAGCCTTTAGAGCCTCCTGCTTTGCAAAGATTTAAATAATCATTCCAAGCAGAATCAAAACCATTACGGTATTTAATCAAAAATTGGAAAGCACAAGTTTGAGCTAAAGCATAATCAATATAATAGAATGGATGAAGGAAGATATGTTGCTTTTGCATCCAGAATCCACCATTATTTAAGAATTCATTATCTTCATAATCTCTCCATGGCATGTATTCTTTCTCAATATCACGCCATATTTTTCTTCTTTCAAGTGCTGTCATTTTAGGATTTTCAAATACTTTATGTTGGAATAAATCAACACAAACAAGATAAGGTATAGTCATTAAAGCATTTGTTAAATGGTGATATAAATATTTATTACTATTTTCACCAAAGAATTTATCCATATAAGGATAAGTAAAATGTTCCATTGACATTGAATGAATTTCACTTGTCTCCATTCCAGCCCAAACCTGACTAGCTAACTTTATATTACGTGATGCAGTATAAGCTTGAAAAGCATGACCAGCTTCATGAGTTAAAACATCAACATCTTGACTTGTCCCATTGAAATTAGAAAAAATAAATGGAGCTTTGTATAAATTAATAAAAGTACAATATCCACCTAATCTCTTGCCATGTCTAGTCTCTAAATCAAATAAATCGTGATCAGTCATGAATTCAAAGAATTCTTTTGTTTCATTACTTAAATCACTATACATCTCTTTAGCTTTAGAAACAAGTTCGTCTTTATTTCCAATTGGATTAGCATTACCTTCTTTAAATGATAAAGCTTCATCATACCAATGTAATTTATCAATTCCTAATCTATTAGCTTGTTCCTCATATAATTTATTTGCAAGTGGAACAATATATTTTTTAACTTCTTCTCTAAATATTTTTACATCATCTTTATTATAATCAAAACGATTAAATGAAAGATAAGCATAATCAATATAAGAATCAAAACCTAATTTATTAGCTTTATCAATTCTTAAATCAATCAATTTATCATAAATATCATCTAATTTTCCACTTACATCTTCATAAAGCTTAGCCCATTCTTGAAATGCACCTCTTCTAATATTTCTATCAGTGCTTTCCATAAATTTAAGCAAACCATAGAAGTTGCAATCTTCACCTTGATATGTAGTTTTACACATACTCACTTCTTTACTATACTCTGAACATAATTTATATTCTTTCTTTTCAATCGGAACAATCTTAGAATTAACTAATTTTTGTTCATTTTCCATTGTTTTTATTAATAAAGAGCCATATTCTTCTTCTAATTCCTTCACAAATTTAGATTTTAAAATAGCTACATTTAAATCTTTTAAAACAACAGATAAATTACTAAATTCACCACTAATATATAAATCTTCATCTTCATAATACTTATCACTAGTGTCAATTGTATTCCTTATTCCACAAACTACAGCAGCACTTTCTAAATCAATCAAAATATTATTAGCACTAACAAAAGCACCTCTAACTGTTTCATAATCTTTTGCATTTTTAATAATTTTAATAATTTCTTTTAATTCTTCTTTAGCTTTAGAAAAATCAGGTCTTGTATATTCTATGTCCTTAAATTTATTATTTAATACTTCATATTTTTCTTTAAGTACATTCTTATATTTATCATCAAGATTATGATTGTTCATAATTAAGTCTCCTTATAATAAAGATTATAAAAACCCATCTTTATCCATTATACTATAAAACAGGTTAAAATGAAAGAAGATAAACAATATTATAATATCAAAATATTCTTTATATAATTATTTCTTGTAAAAAAAGTATAAAAACATTATAATGTTTATATGGAAAATTTAAACAATTTAAAATCTAATCAATTAGATGAATTAAAGAAACAATACCGAACATTATTAGATAAATACAATTGTCATGGCTTTGCATATTATGATTCAAGCAATCAATTGTTTGATTTGCCAATTTACATTGGTAATGTCCATGAACATACAATTTATGAAGCTGCCAGTTTAACAAAGGTTATGTTTGCTTATCTCGTATTAAAATTAAGCATAGACAACATAATTGATTTAAACACACCTTTAGTTAAATATGTAAAAGATTATTATTCAAGCAGTGATCAAAGATTCAAACAGATTACAGCAGCTCATATATTATCCCATACTACAGGACTTTCTAATTGGCCAAAGACAGAAATGGAAAAATCAGATCTTTTCTTACATTTCAATCCAGGTTCAAATCATCTATATTCAGGTATGGGCTATCAATTATTACAAGAGGTTGTGGAAAAGATAACAAATAAATCTATTATTGCTTTATTTGATGAATATATCTTCACTCCATTTAATCTAACTTCTTCTAGTTTAGTCTATCTAGATTCAATGAAGAATTATCTGACATTATCTTATAATAAACAAGGTAACAAACACAAAGATCGGAGAATAATTACTACACCAAATGTAGCTTATTCACTTCATACAACCATTGAAGATTATATTAAATTTGTAAAAGCTGTTTTTGTAAATGGTGATAAAAGAATAAAAGAATTATTCAACAAAAAAATCATCATGATTAATTATAATCTATCTTGGAATTTAGGTATTTCATCTATCAGTGTAAAAAATAGAGAAATATTATGGCAATGGGGAGATAACGGAAACTTTAAGAACCTCTTCCTATTTAATAGTAGTACAAATAATTTTAAATTATATTTCTCAAATAGTTTCAATGGATTAAATATCATCTTTGATATTCTTAATGAAGAAGTTGAAAAAGAGAATAATACATCTGAAGATAAAAAGGCAATTGAAGCCGTAATGGATTATATAAGCATTGTGGAATAGAAAAATTCAAAAATGAAAAATTCAAAATGAATAACATATATGTTATAACAAAAGAACCCTGAAAAATCAGGGTTCTTTATATTATTCAATTATATTATTGGATAACCTTGCATTTGTAATGATTGATAAGTTCTTGAACCACTATAAGCAAAGAATGATTCAACACAAGTAGCAAGAGTAATCTTTTCTTCTTTATTTCCTACTTTGACAGTTACTTCATAAGTAACGCAATGTGCATCACTTGTTTGAACTAATAATCCATTATCTTTTAAGATTCCATCACCTTTAACTGCTTTAGCAGATAAAGTGACATTCTTATAAGTAGTTAATAAATCATATTCAGCCTTAACCATATCCATGAATTCATACCATAACTTCATATCACGCTCTAAGAATGGTTGAGGACAATCTTTTCCTGAGAAGAAATGATGACCAACTACACGATCAAAGCCTAAATTATAATCTTTTAATAATTTAGCAACCAATTGTGCAGTTACATGCCATGTATGCTCTAAATCAGATCCAATATCTACACATGACTCAATACCTATAGAATTTCTATTACCACCACATGTACAAATAGCTCTTGGTGTTCTTTGAGTTCCCCAATGAGTTCTAGCAAGATAATATTTGCCATCTACAACCTTAGTGATTAGTCCATAATCATTAAATACAGAATATTGTTTACCACTAACTGTAAGTACACTTCCATCAACACTATAACCAGATGGAGGAGTAGGAATAGAAATTGTAGTTTCTCTACCATTAATTGTATATTTCTTGTTCGCTGAAATAGAAATAATTGGTGTTAATGGTTCACCATCTAAAACACTTAGTCCTGTATCATCCCAAACACATGGATCACCATTTGTTGCATGCCAGCCACCATATTTTTCACTTAAACCAGCAAATACATAATATGCATCTTCTGTATATCCACTTGAAACACCAGTTAAATCTGTTAAATTAGTACGCCCTGTAACAAAATGAATAGATGCTCTATATTCAAGATTATTGAAATATGAACAGTTATTATCAGCATCAGCACCATTCTTCATATTACCAGTATAATGAACAGTAACAAATTCAACACTAGTCATTGGTCCATAATTCTTAGTACCATTAGGAAGTTTATCATAATATCTCTTATCAATCTTCAAATTATCAAAGATTAAATTATTAACTCCACCAACTACATCATAATAGTATTCAGGATTACCACTACCAATACCTAAATTATAAGTAGTTTGGGCATTAGAAATATGATTATTCACAACAAATCTAACTTCATCACTTAGTCCACTTGGAAGAACTGTAACATAGAAGTCAAATGATTTTGTAGGATTATCTTTTGATGTAGCCTTGATAGTAGCAACACCACTATTAATACCTTTTACATTACCATTTGCATCAACTGTTGCAATACTAGTATCTAAACTCTTCCAACTAACTTCTTTTTTATCTTGATTCTTATCAACATAAGAAGCATTCAATTTAATTGTTTCATTTATTTCAACATAGCTATTAGTTTCGTATGTAGCATCGAAATAATCACCCTTCCATACACTAATATCTAAAATAAGTTCAAAATTAGGGTTACTATCTAGTCTTACTCTAACTCTACCATTTCCTGTAGTCTTAGTAGTAATTAGACCATCAGATGAGATAGTTAGAATTCCATTATCAAGTGAATTGAAAGTAACTTTCTTATTGACAGCATTACTTGGACTGATTTGCCAATTTAATTGTAATGAATCATATAATTTAATACCTTCATCAGGATAATTAACAAATATTATGTCTTCTGCAATAATTTCATGTTCCCAAATAGCCTTTAATTCTACTTCTCCTGTTTGAGATTTAGAAATAGATGTAACAGTCTTTCCATTCATATCTTCCCAACGAAGGAAAATATATTGACTACGTACAGGCTTTGGAAGTTTACTAATTCCAGTACCTTTCTTGTATGTTTCAGCACCAACATCTTCAGTCTTAGCAGGTCCTTTAGTATATACCGCTTTTGAAGTTTCTTCATCAGCATAATTAGCACTCATTGTGCCTAAAACACCTTCTTTGTGTTCTGTGCTTGTAAAGAAGCCATTCAAATTAGTAATATAGAATCCTTTTACATCAAGATTACCAAAATCAGCATTTTCTGCTTTTTGCATTTCAGTTCCCTTAGCTACTTCCCAAATAGCATCAAGTAACCACATCCATTTATTCAAATATTGGCTCTTCTTCATCATATCACCAAACCAGCTAGATTCAATCTTAGTACAATCTAAATCACTAGCAGTTAAGTTTTTACCAGATGAAGCATTGAAGTCTTTCATGAATTGTTCACCAAGTTCACTAGGAGTATAATAAATAATATCCCACTTTCCACCATTCAAATAATAATAAATAGGATATGTGCCTTCAGGATAAGTCATCTTTTCTCTCCAATTTGCATATAATGTAGTATCTTTACTACCAAATACTTCTCCAACATAGTCATCTGAATTCTTTGTTGTACTCCAACCTAAAAATACATAACCTTCTTTTGTTGGAATATCAAGCTCTAATGTTTGTCCGTATTCAACAATCTCAAGTCCCGAATAAGAACCACCATCTAATTCATATGTAACACTAAATGTCTTTAATGAATAAATAGCATAAACAACTACATCTTGTGTAATATCACTAACTTCATCAATCATTTCACCATCTAGTGAATCTTCATAGCTCCAACAAACAAAATCATAACCTTTAAGTGTAGGTGCTTTACCTAGTTCATAAGTCTCACCTTCCTTAATAGTAACAGAGTCTTTCTTAAATCCTTTAGTACTAGAACTAAAAGAAATAGTTAATTGTAATTCAGCCATGACTTCAACTGACAAAGTTAATTCCTTAGTAGTTTTAGCTTCATCATCACAAACAACTGTAATCTTTACATTTGTTTTACCTTCTTTTAAAGCAGTAACAACTCCATTATCAATGCTAATAATAGAATCATCACTTATATCATAACTTGCTTCACCATTAGCACCTTTAACTTCATAATTAATCTTATACGTCTCACCTAATTTAATCTTTACAGACTCTTCTGATAATTTTACTTCTACTTCACCTATATCTATAACAGGATTTTCATCACATGAAACACTAAATAATAATAGACCTAGAAAAAGTAATGTATATGAAAAATAATAAATAAATTTTTTCATCTTAAAAACTTCCTTTCCAATAATATTTTAATATAAAAATAAAAAACTATCAAGAAAAAATATAACTAACAAATTATCCTATTACGAAATGTGTGTTTGTTTGATAAATAAATAATTATTTAAGATAAGAACCCTTTGTAAATCCAAATCATATGCAATAAAATTTATTTCGAATGATATTTTCATAGAAAAAGATATATAGTTATATAAAACTTCAAAAAAGCAAAGAAAAAAAATAAAAAAGCTCTATCAAGAAGAATCTTGAGAACACCCAAGATTTATGATAGAGCAATAATTATTATTTTAATTCTTATTTTGCTTTACCTTGATTTGCAACTGCTTCCATTTGCTTCTTAAGTTCTGCTTCATCCATTAAATAATAATGGTTAATTGCTTTCATATTATCATCAAATTCATAAACAAGTGGAACACCTGTTGGAATATTGACTGAAATAATTTCATCATTTGCCATATTATCAAAATATTTAACTAAAGCTCTTAAAGAGTTACCATGAGCAACGATTAAAACCCTTTTTCCAGCTTCCATTTCTGGTTTAATTACTTCTTCAAAATATGGAACAGCTCTTTTAACTGTTAATTCTAAAGATTCATTTAATGGTAAATCCTTAGGATCTACATCTCTAAATTGAGCTTGTAAAGCAGGATTTCTAGGATCATCTTTTTCAAGTGCTGGTGGACAAATATCATAAGATCTACGCCAAATCTTAACTTGTGCTTCACCATATTTTTCAGCTGTTTCACTCTTGTTTAAACCTTGTAAAGCACCATAATGACGTTCATTAAGTCTCCATGTCTTATAAACTGGTAACCATTCTCTATCAAGTTCAAACAATACATAATTCATTGTATGGATAGCTCTCTTTAATAATGATGTATGAACAACATCAAAGTCATAACCATTTTCCTTTAAAGTCTTACCAGCTCTATGAGCTTCTTCAACACCTTTTTCACTTAGTTCAACATCTGTCCAACCAGTAAAAAGATTAAGCTTATTCCATTCACTTTCACCATGTCTAATTAATACTAATTTATGCATTCTTTTCCTCCTATAAGTAGTATTTATTTATTTTATTTCAATTTATCTCTCTAGTAGCAATTATATCAACATCAAGACCAAAAACATTTTTAATGATAACCTGATGCATCATAACAGGATAATCAACACTAGCATTATTAATTTCATTCATAACATCAAATATCTTTTCTTTTGGAATTGGACTTGATGTAACTACAGGACATCTAACAAGTTCATGCTCTTCTCCATCATTATAATTAACCTTCACAGTTGAAGTAATCATCCGTGTAGGATGAGTTAATTCACTGATAGCATAATTATAACCTCTTTTACAGCTATTACCTGTAATATCCCATTCACCATTTTCTAATTTACTTGCTTCAATATGACATCCTTTAGGACATACAATACAAATCAAACTAGCCATCAATGACCTCCAAAGTAATATTATCTAAATTAGATAATAATTTTGAATCAATAATTACATTTTCCATTTCAGCAGGTAGCATATAAGGTTTCTTAATACTCTTAATCACATTATCACCTTGCTTAATATTTAATATAACATTCTTATAAGGCTTACTAACTCTAAAAGATACTTTAGTATTATCTACATCTTTATTAGTAAATGATGGCATAACATAACCAACACCATTACCATTCATAATATTTATCTTATTATTAATATCTTCTTTATCAAGTTCACCTTTCACATATTTACTAGCATTCAAACCCACAACTTTACCTTCACTAGATACAAAATCTACTAAGTCATGAACATGTAAGCCATTACCACAAGCAAAAATACCTTTTATAGATGTCTCTAAATATTGATTAACAATAGGTCCTTTAGTTCTAGGATGAATTGCAACACCCAAATTTTCAAGTAATGGATTAGATGGAATCAATCCAATTGATAATAATAATGTATCAACTTCAAATTCTTTTTCTGTTCCAGGAACAAAATTAAATTTGTCATCTAATTCTTGAATTATAACTTTTTCAAGTCTAGTTTTACCAACAGTTTCTTTAACAGTATGGTGCAAATATAAAGGAATGTTATAATCATTTAAACACTGAACAATATTACGATTTAAGCCATTAGAATATGGCATCATTTCAGCAACACCTAATACCTTAGCACCTTCAAGAACCATTCTACGAGCCATGATTAAACCAATATCACCACTACCTAGAATGAATACTCTCTTACCAACCATATATCCTTCAATATTAAGATATTTTTGAGCAAGACCAGCAGTCATAACACCACTACTTCTGTCACCAGGAATGCCAATAGCTCCTCTTGTTCTTTCGCTACAACCAGTTGCACTAATAATCGCCTTAGCTTTCACAATAACATAACCATCTTGACTATTAGAATAATGAACTAAAAATTCATCATTATATTTTTCTATTTTTAATACTACACTAGATAATTTATAATCTATATTTCTATTTAATACTTCTTTTTCAAATCTTGAAGCATATTCAGGTCCAGTTAATTCCTCTTTAAAAGTATGAAGACCAAAGCCATTATGAATACATTGTAATAAAATACCACCTAAATGACTTTCTTTTTCTAATATTAAAATATTTTTAACACCATTATCCCATGCTTCAATTGCACTAGCCATACCAGCACTGCCACCACCAATAACAACGATTGAATATGATAAATTATAATCTTTTTTCATAATTTCACCTATTCATTCTTAGTCTTACATAAAGTAATGTAAGTGCCTTTCTTGCCATAATCAATTTCAGTCTTATCAAGACCATAATAATCTTGTAATATCTTCATTACTAAAGGTTCACAGAAACCACCTTGACATTTACCAAAGCCAGGTCTACATCTCTTCTTAACACCTTTGATAGTATGTGGTGGACAAGATCTATTTAATACATCTAAAACCTCACCTTCGCTTATTTGTTCACATCTACAAATAATACGACCAAGTTTAGGATCTTTCTTTATTAATTCTCTACGTTCTTCAATTGTCTTTTTATTAAGTCTAATTAAAGGTCTTCTTCTTGGATTAAAGTTTTCATTCTTCCCCACTTCACCAAATAATTCTTGATAACTATCAATAAAAATATCTTCAACTTTAAGAGCAATTGCTTGAGATGAAGCAAGACCAGGAGATTGAATACCTGCAACATTGATAAATCTCTTACTAGTTTCTTCAATAATGAAATCATTATTATCACTAACTGCTCTAACTCCTGAAAACACCCTAATTTGGTATTGATAAGGAACATTATCAACTAAACGTTTTGCATTAAATTTAACTTCATCTAAAATTTCTTTAACTGTTGCAACACTATCTTTATCATTAATAAAATCACTTGATGGACCAACTAAATAATTAAAATGTGTAGTAGGTGATACTAACACACCTTTACCTTTTGAAGTTGGTACATTGAATAATGTATGCTTAATAAAATTATTATCAAAGTGATCTAAAACAAAATATTCTCCCCGTCTAGGATTAACCGTAAAGAATTTAGGATTAACCATCTCACTTACTTTATCACTATATACACCACTAGCATTTATAATATATTTAGCTTGATAATTATTATCTTTAGTAAATACAGTAAATGAATCATCATTCTTCTTAATATCAATTACTTCTTGATTCAACTTAAGTTCTACTCCATTATCAATAGCATTTTCCATTAAAGCAACAACAAGCTCAAAAGGATTAATAATACCAGCAGTTGGAGCAAGTAAACCCATCTTTACTTGCTTAGTAATATTAGGTTCAATCTTTAACAATTCATCATGATCTAATAATTGATATTCAACACCATTTTCTTCACTTCTTTTTGCTAGATCCTTTAAAACCTCAATTTCTTCATCGTTATTAGCAAGTGTAATAGAACCAATTCTTAAAGCTTCTACATCAAGTTCACTGCAAGCCTTATAAAGTAAAGGATTACCTTTTACATTCATTTCTGCTTTCAATGTTCCTGGTTTAGGATCATAACCTGAATGGATGATTGCTGAATTGGCACCACTAGCACCATCACCAACATCATTTTCTTTTTCTAAAACTAATATACTTAGTTTATATTTAGATAAATTTCTTGCAATGCTAGAACCAATTACTCCAGCACCAACAATAATAACATCAAACATCTGTCTTTCCTCATTTCCACATAAGATTATACAATAATTCCTTATAAAAGTTAAGTGAAATATTCTTAACTTAATAATTAAGTAAGAAATGTTATATAAATTGCCATAACTCCCAAAAAAAACAAGTTATGGCAATTTATAAGCTCTTTTTACCCTTATAATTTGCCATAACTTTTGTTTTAACTTTTGTTTTATCAATTAATATCCAATATACCATCCTAGTATTAAGAATCCTAAAATCAAACCAATCAAGCCTAAAATCAAGAATTTAGATTTTTTAATCCAACTAAAATATGACATACCAGTCATAGATAATGAAATCAATAATACTGGAGAAGTTGGGAATAATACATTAGTATAACCATCACCAAAGATATATGCAAGTACTAGTAAATTTGGACTAATAGTTGTTGTAATTGTTGCAAGTAATCCCATTACAAAGACTGCTTTAGCAGTAGATGATGTAATAAAGAATTCTAAAACTAATACTAATATATATACTGCAATAATTACTAATATTGGATGTCTACCTTCAATAAATAAATTAATTGAATTAGTTATTGTTGCAAGGACATGCCCTTCAACAAGTATATATTTAATACTAGATGCAAGTAAAATAATCACAATTGCTGGAGCAGCAGAAATAAAGCCTTTTAAGAAGCTTTTAAATACGAATTTAGGATCTTTAGTTGAAACAAGTCCAGCAACTAAACCTCCAATTAAGAAAATAGCAATCAAGAATACAACAGTTAAACTTCTTAAGCTTTCGATTGAAGTAATAACTAAAATTGATGTTAATACAATTAATAAAAAGATTAAATATGTAACAAACAACTTCTTCTCATCATATTTAAATTCACTAAAATCAAGATTTCTTTCCTTCTTTAAATCACTTTCATATGTAGGGGATTTCTTTGGATCCTTTTCTATTCTTTTTATATGAATAAAAATAAATAACAATAATAATCCATACATTACAAGTAATATAATTACACGATAATAAATATGGTCCATTAAAGATGTGCCAATAATATTACAAGCAGTTAAAACGGTAAATGGATTAGTCAAAGCTGAAGCAAAACCAAAGCCAGTTGCTACAATACACATTAAAAAGCCTGTATATGAATCATAACCAAGAGATAGTGCTAACATTATAATGAGTGGAAGTAAGGTTAACATTTCTTCAAATAGTCCAAAGAAAGAACCAAATAACATGAATATAGCAACAATTATTGCAACAAGAGCAAATTTCTTATCTTTAAATTTTTTAATTAACCGATTAACGATTGAACTCATTCCACCACAATCGCTCATCAATTGGAAAGCACCTGCAATAACCATTAAAAAGATACATAGCATTATCAAACCAATGCCATCACTAGATCCAAGTACCAAAATAGGAGCAAGTAAGCCCTTCCAAATAGCTACACCACCTTTTTCATCTGATTCTATGTATACACTATAATCAGTTATAACTTCTCCATCTACAATAGTAGTTTTAAAATCTCCTTTTGGAATAACAAAGGTTAATATTATTGTCATTACCATTAAAGCAAGTAGTACTATAACTACACCAAAGAATGCTTTCTTTGAAAAATCTAATATTTTAGTTTCCTTTTCTTGTTTTTTTCCTTGGTTTTCTTCTATTTCGTTTTCAATTGTATTTTCCATTTTATTTTCCTTTTTATAATTAATTATTAAATTAATATTTATATTTTAAAAGTTTTTATTCTAAAAACCTACTTAATAATTCTATATCAACATTTCTAAATTGTAAATTATATAATTTAGCATATATACCTTTCTTAGTCATTAATTCATCATGACTTCCTTTCTCAATTATTGTTCCATCATTAATGACAAGAATCTTTTCAGCTGATTTTATTGTAGAAAGTCTGTGAGCGACAATTATAGTTGTTCTACCCACACATAAATCATCCAAGGCTTTTTGAATCAATATTTCAGTTGTATTATCAAGTGAACTAGTTGCTTCATCAAGAATAAGAATCTTAGGATTCTTTAAGAATAATCTCGCAATAGATAATCTTTGCTTTTGACCTCCAGATAATTTAACACCACGTTCTCCTATTTCAGTATCGAATTTATCAGGAAGTGACATAACAAAATCATAAATATAGGCTTTTTTACTAGCTTCAATTACTTCATCCATACTAGCATTCATATTACCATACATGATATTATCTTTAATTGTTCCACCAAATAAAAATACATCCTGTTGAACTATACCGATATTATCTCTTAATGATGATAAAGTGCAATCATTTATATTAATTCCATCAATTAAAATACTACCTTCACTAACTTTATAAAAAGCAGGAATTAAATGACAAATAGTTGTCTTACCACCACCACTAGGTCCAACTAGAGCAATCTTACAACCACCATCGATATTAAAACTAATATTATTTAATACTAATTTAGATTCATTATATCTAAAACTAACATTATTAAATTCGATTTTACCTTCACTAATCTCTAAATCAATCGCATCATCTTTTTCTTTTTCTTCTTCTTCATCCATGATCTCTAAAAATCTCTTAAATCCCGTAACGCCATTTTCTAATTGCTCCATAAAAGCAATCAAAGTTTGAACAGGAGAAATAAATAAACCAATAGAAACCACAAATGCTGTATAATCTCCTAAAGTGAGTTCAATGCCTAAAATAGTTGATGCAGAATAAATAATAAATAAACCACCAGCAACAATAATAAATACATTGAATACATCAGTTACAAAAGTTGTTGAAGAGTGGAATAAACCCATTGCTTTATAACTTTTTCTTCTCGCTTCAATAAAGTCAGAATTACTCTCTTCAAATTTATCTTTTTCAGTTTGTGAATTGTTAAAAGCCTTAGTTACTCTAATACCAGTTATACTAGATTCAATTGATGCATTAATTTTTGCTATACTCTTTCTAGATTCCATAAATGCTGCATTCATTCTTTTTCTTAAATTATAAGAAATAAAGAAAAGAATAGGAACACAAGTAAAAATAATAAGTGTCAGCATCCAATTAATCGTACACAAATAAATGAACGAACCAACAATCATAACACTACAAATAATAATATTTTCTGGTCCATGATGAGCAAGTTCACTAACATCCATCAAATCATTAGTCATTCTTGACATAATCTTTCCAGTTTCATGATTATCATAATACTTAAATGGAAGCTTTTGTAATTTATCAAACATATCTCTTCTCATTTGTGCTTGCATTTCAACACCAACCATATGTCCTTGATATTGCACAAAAAATCTAAGTAAATATCTAAGAACATATAATATTAAAATAACACAACCAAAAATAATGATTAAATCAGGTCTTGCTTCAATTCCTTTTTCTTCATTACCAATCCAAACATTAAGCATTTGTTTAGTGATAATGGGATAACATAAACCAATAATTGAAACAAATAATGATGCAATCATATCAAGAATAAACATCTTCTTTTGTGGCTTATAATAACTAATAAATTTTTTAAACATAATATCACCTACAATTATTTCTATACGTATTATTATGCCATAAAATATATCGTTTGTAAAATCTATCCATAAAAAAAAGATATGATGTTTTAAAACATCATATCTATCTCAAGTCATTAAATATAGGATTTTATTACCATTTAAAGAAATATGAATCAGCATAAACTGAACCATCTTGATCTTCATCAAAATCGAATCCTTCAAAATTATTAAAGAAATCTCCAAAATTGAATTCAAAAGATTTACCGAATTCTTCAAAATATTTTTCGAATTCATCTTCATCAAATTCATAGCAACCAAATTCATAATCATAATCGAAAGACCAATTCTTTCCACCATGATGACCATGACCATTAGTCTTATGGTTCTTTAATACATCAGCAAATAATACATCCAATGCTTCTTTTTCAGCAGCAAATAATTCTTCTGCTTCTTTTAAAGCTTGTTTTGCTTCTTTTAATGCGATAGCGATTTGGTCAAATTCTTCATCACTTAAATCTTCTAATAATTTATATAGATAATCATATACTTGATCTTCTAATTCTTCAATATAAGCATATTTTTCTTTTAATTCCTTTAATGCTTTCTTATATTGATTATAATTTAATTTACTAGATTTATCTAATTTATCGCATAATGCTTTCAATACTTTAACATCTAAATCTTTTACATCTTCAACTGTTAAAGTTGGATTAAGAACAACTGATGCAACAACTAATATTGCTTTTTCTTCATCTAGTTCAAGTTCAAGAACACTTTGTGCAAGTTCTTTTAATTCTTCTTCACCAAGTTTTCCTTTTACTCCCTTAACTTCTAATACTTTGTTAACGAATTCTTGAAGTTCATCAACTATAGGTTCTTCTTCATCAACTATAGGTTCTTCATCATCAATTTCATCATCGATTTCATCGTTAATTTCTTCATCTGGTAAAACTTCTTCTTTGTCGTTTTCATCCAAAGTTTCTCCATCTGCATTAACTTTAACATCTATTTTTGAAGCAGTTTGACTACATGCTGTAAAAGCAACAAGAGCAAATAAACAAATTAACGCACAAACAAATAATTTAATATTTTTCATTGTAAGCTCCTTTCAATAAATAATAAATTAAACAATAAAATAAATAAATTCTTTATTTTTAATTTATTATACATACATATTTTAATCCTATAATCTTAAATAAACAATAAATTTATCTAAATAATTTTTATTTTTTATTGATTTTTAATAAAAACACTAGAATCAGTTATGATTCTAGTGTATCTTTTTATAATTTTTCATATTCTTCATCTAATTCTTTATCTGACAATTTATTATCATATCTATTTCTTGTAGCTTTTTGTAAAGCAAAAGTAATTGGTGGAACAATAATAACTGCAGCTATTGTTTCAATTACACCATTTACACCAAATGCACTAATGATGAATGGAAGTAAATTCCCTTCAACAACAAAACTATATGCATCTGCCATAAAATAGAAATTAGTTTTTGCTACAAAATATAAAATTGCAAGAACTGAAAATGAATGAATAATTTGACCACATAATACTGCGATAATAGCAGCAACAATATTCAAATTATCCTTTTTAAACATTTTTTTAAAGCCATCATAAATAATAGCCACAACAAAACCAAGAAATGCTCTTGGTAAAACAGATAATAATGGGTTAGTAAATGGAGCATTACCAGCAGGAATAATAAATGAATAAATCATTGATGTAAGTCCAAATACTGTTCCTAGAATTAAACCATACCATTTTCCTAAGAAAATAGAACCAACAAATACAGGAATTGTAAGAATTGTAATATATGCTATTGTACCAATTGGAATATAACCTATTCCTGTAATTACCATTACTATAATTAAAGCAGCTAAAATAGCACAAAATACACTTTTAAAAATTTTCTCGTGTCTCATTTTTTTACCCTCACTAATTAAATATTTAATATTTAATCATAAAATTCAAATTCATAGCCTAAAATTAAAACTGTATCATTATTATCAACACCTAATTTCTTTAAAGCATCATCAACGCCAAGTTGTTTAATCTTACGAGCAAACAACTTAACACTTTCATCTCTATTAAAATCAGTTGCATTAAATAATTTTTCAATTTCAGGTCCAGTAACGTTATATAAACCTTCTATGGTCTTTTCAATCTTAAAAGGTTTTTCTTTCTTTTCAAATACGTATTCCACAACTTCATCTTGATTTACTTCATCATCAAAATCGTGAATATTAATTTTAGAAAGTTTATCAGTAATACAATCAATCAATTCTTCTAAATTATTTTTAGTATATGCACTAATTGGAACAATAACAATATCAGCAATTGGATTTGAGTCTTTATTGATTTCTAATTTCTTTTTAAATTCTTCTAAATTATTTTTTGCATTAGGTAAATCCATTTTATTAGCAGCAATAATTTGTGGTCTTAATAATAATTTAGGATTAAAATCACCTAATTCTTTATTAATTTTTAGAAAATCATCATAAGGATCTCTTTCATCAACACTATCCATATCTATAACATGAACTAATACTCGTGTACGTTCAATATGTTTTAAGAATTCAATACCAAGTCCAGCACCTAAAGATGCTCCTTCAATTAATCCAGGCATATCAGCTACTACAAAACTAGTATCACCTTTTCCTTTTACAACACCTATATTAGGTATTAATGTAGTAAAAGGATAATCAGCAATTTTAGGCTTAGAATTAGAAATAACAGAAATTAATGTGGATTTTCCAACTGATGGAAAACCAATTAATCCAACATCAGCTAATATTTTAAGTTGTATTCTAACTTTCTTTTCTTCTCCAATTTCACCTTGTTCAGCATATTCAGGTGCAGATATTCTTGCATTAGCAAATGAAGAATTACCTCTTCCACCTTTACCACCTTTACATACTAAAACTTCTTGACCATGTTTTGTAATATCACCAATAATAATGTCCTTTTCAACATCTTGAATAATAGATCCAATTGGTACCTTTATATAAACATCATCTGCAGCTGCACCAAAACAATTCTTAGTCATTCCATTTTGTCCATTCAGTGCAACAATTTTACGTTTATATTTTAAATCAAGTAATGTAGTCATACCTTCATCACCGATGAAGTACACAGAACCACCTCTTCCACCATCACCACCGAAAGGTCCACCTTTTGCAACGAACTTTTCATGACGGAAGGCAACAGCACCATTACCACCATTACCTGCTTTTATTATCAATGTAACATCATCAACAAACATTTTTTTCACCTCCAAAAAAGGTTTTCTTTAAAAAATGCTCGCCCTTAGGCAAGCATGTTTATTTTAATTTATTTTATAATTATCTCTCAGCGTAAACAGACACTTGCTTTTTGTCTTTACCTTTACGTTCATATTTTACATATCCGTCCATCATAGCGAATAAAGTATCATCTCCACCAATACCAACATTGTTACCAGGATGAACCTTAGTTCCTCTTTGACGATAGATGATTGAACCAGCATGTGCAAATTCACCATCAGCTAACTTAGCACCTAATCTACGACCAACAGAATCACGACCGTTCTTTGTTGAACCAGCAGCTTTCTTAGATGCAAAGAATTGAATATTTAAAAATAACATGAGCTTTACCTCCTATTTTCTTTAATTTTAATAAATTTTTTGTATCCTTCAGATACATCGTTCAAGTCCTTTACAAGAACATTCATTAGAATATCACTTGTATCACTATAAGTCTTAATAACGATAGAAATTAATGGTTCTTCTTCATTTTGAATATATTCAAAATCACATTTAAATTCTTCTAATAAATTAATTGTATGAATAAGTAGTGAAGAACAACTAGCACATACAACATCACGACCTATTTCATCATATCCGGAATGACCAGACATTGTAAGACTTTTAATTTTATCATTATCTCTAATAACATTGACAATAATCATAAGAGTTAACCTCTATATTAAGCTTCAATTGCAGTAACTTGGATCTTAGTGAAAGGTTGTCTATGACCTTGCTTCTTATGATAGTTCTTCTTAGATTTGTACTTGAAAACGATAACCTTCTTAGCTCTACCTTGTTTAACAACGCTAGCAGAAACTTTTGCTCCTTCAACATAAGGTGCACCAATCTTATCATTAACCATTAAAACCTTATCGAATACTACAGTATCGCCTTCATTAGCTTCTAATTTTTCAACGAATAAAAAATCATTTTCAGAAACACGATATTGTTTACCACCAGTTTCAATAATTGCGAACATATGCATACCTCCTTTTTAATATTTTAAGACACGCCTTTAAGGTAGATAAAAATTAATATATTTTTTTATCATTTTAGTAACCATTTCAGTGCGGTTGCTTTTCACAACATAAGCATTATACACTATTACAGTGATTAAGTCAATTGTTTTTTACTATTATTGTTTTTCCACTTAGATTAATCAATAATATTTATTACAATCAACATAGAATTCTCTACCATTATCTAAACACAAACAAGCAAGCTTATACCCAAATACAGCACCACAATCAATTGCAAAATAATTATTATCTTTAAAAATCTTTGCTTCACCATCATAATTAAACGTAATGGTTGGTGTATGACCACATACAATAATACTATTTTCAAATCTCTTTTTCCTAAAATCTGGTCTACACCAAACTAAATCATCTAAAAGAATTGAACTAATATCATTTTCATCATCAGGAATACCACCATGAACCAATATATAATCTTTACCATTTAAATTGATATTTATATAATCTTTAAAACTATAAAAATAATTAATCAAGTCTTCTCTTTTCTTGCTATTTAAATCTCTAAAAGCAAGTAAAGTTTCATATTCTTGATAATACCATTCTTTAAAATAATATGAATCATTTATCACTTTATGTTTAATTAAATAATTCTTATTATATAAAACATCATCAATATGGTTTTTAATTATACATAAACAATTAAACGTTGAAAGATCATGATTTCCCCATATAGGAATAATATTTTTATGTTCCATCATATGAAGCAATACATCAATTACTTTTGGTCCTCTTTCACATACATCACCAACAATATATAATGTATCATTATCACTAAAATTAATCTTTTCTAACATTTCTAAATATTCATCATAACATCCATGAATATCACTCATCACATAAATCATTATTATCACCTATTTATCATAATTATTATTCTTAATATGATTATATAACATTTTAATTCATTTACAATTATAAAAAGCATCACAACTTTAAGTGATGCTTTTATAAATCATATTTAGAACATTTTACTAATTAATGTTACTACAAAATTATTTTCATACAAGAATTTACCAATATAGCTTGTCATAATATAATTATCAACTATATTAGAAACTACATCAGAAACTGCAGGAATAGTACTTAACATTGATAAACCATAAAAGACTAGCCAAATAAAGATAGTGACTTTTGCAACACCAATAGCTAAACCAATTACTTTATCTAAGAAGCCAATTACTTTAACTTTTTCCATTAAGTTCTTTAACATCTTAATTACAATAGAAAGAACAATTAATGAAACAATGAAGATAAGTAAGAATGCAATAGCATAACAAATATATCTAAACATCAATGGTGCCATGTATTCAGCAATAGTCTTATCTGGAAGATTATCAAAATCTATCATCTTGATAATAGTATTCGTAATAAATCCAGGAATATTGACTGAAGATAATGCTTGTTTTAGTCCTTCTTCTCCAGCATCTTGCATATTAGTAGTAAACAATTCACCCTTGCCATTCATCCAAGAAAGCAAACTACCTTCAATACTACTAATGAAACCAACTCCTCCAACATATCCAGCAATCAATTTATAGAATAGAAATGCAAGAACAAGTGAACCAACCAAAATAAGAAAGCCTCCAATTTGACCAGTCAAGCCTTTTTTACATCCTACAATTGCAAATATTAAAATTAATAATGCGAGTATTCCGTCAACAATATAATTCATTATAATCCCCCTAAACAAATTTAATAGATTTATAATTCACACAATATATTCTAATCCAACTCAATAAAAAAGTATAGATAATTAATAGAAATATATTAAAAAGCCATCAATTTTTAATATAATTTTAATGTTTAATTTAAAATATATTAATCATTATCACAAGAATTTAATCTATGTTCATCTAAATATTTAATAATTTCGTCTCGATCATTTTCAAATTCAAAATTCAATATTCTCTTTAATATTTCTTCTTGACAAGCTTTAATTTCTCTCTTCTTATAACCAAAGTTCCTAATTTGATAACCATTAATATCTAATTCCCTAATAGTAATTGGTCTATTTCTATATTTCTCAAATAAGCCAAACATCTTCTCTTTTTTATCTTTCTTCCATCTATACACAAAAGATAAATAAATCAAATTATAATACATTTGTTCTCTTTTATATTTACATAATTCAGTCACAAATTCTTCTTCATTATAATCAATATCATTATTAAAGCTTTGATAAGCTATTATCTCTTTTGATAAATTAATCGATAATCTCTTTTCGCGCCAGCACGATTCAATTTTCGGGCCAAATAAGGCAAATTTCATTGTGCTAGTAAATTTAGATGGTCCTTTTTCCCTTAACAGTTCATTTCTTTCTTCATCTTCCAATAATTCATCAATATTATAATTATAACAATAAGCTAGGGCATCTTTATATTTCAAAACAATGTCTTTACAATCATAATTAAACATCTTCTGAATTTCATCATTTATTCTTTCGACTGAAATATTTTCTAATAATTTATAACAATCGAAAATAGCCTTACTTGTTCTTTCTTCAATTTCAAAGCCTAAATAGCAAGCAAATCTTAAAGCCCTAAGTATTCTTAAAGCATCCTCTTCAAATCTTTTATGTGCTTCTCCTACTGCTTTTACCACATGAGCTTCTAAATCTCTCAAGCCACCAAATTTATCAATTATAACTTCACCATCATAGCATACTGCATTAATCGTGAAATCACGACGCCTCAAATCATCAATCAAATCAACACCAAATATTACATTATCAGGATGACGATTATCAGAATATTTACCGTCACTTCTAAAAGTAGTAACTTCATATTTTTTATAATTCTTAATAATTGTAATTGTCCCATGCTTTGCACCTGTTAAAATGGCATGGTAATCTTTTTCTTCAAATATTCTAATAATATCATCAGGCAAAGCATTAGTTGTAATATCATAATCATTAATCCTTTTATCAATTAAAGCATTTCTGACAGCTCCACCAACAATATAAGCTTCATATCCATTTTCTTTTAATACATTTACAGCATCAAGTGCACCTTTAGATATATATTTATTTAATACTAATAAATTAAAATCATTATTTAAATCTCTATAATCATAAATAAAATCAAGTATTCTTTTATGATTACCATATTTTTCTTTATTTTCACTATTAGCTTCATCATTCATACTAACTAAAACAGATTTAATCTTAAGTTCATTAGCTGGTTTAATATCAAAATTGAATGAATTACCGAACATAATAACTTCATCATAATTTAATCCACTTTCTTTTAAAGCATATTTAAAGAATGATTTTGCTGGCTTTCGATAACCAAATTCACTTGAAACAAAAACATAATTAAAATATTTTAAGATATCTAATTTATTTAATATCTTTTCGATTGAATAACGAGAAAAGCAAGTATTAGAAAGTAATACAATTACATATTTATCTCTAATTGTTTCAAAGAATTCAAAAATACCTTTATGCAAAACATAATTGCAAAGTCTATAAGCACAATTTAATTCTAATTCTTGAAGAGAATCTTCATTTAGATTAAGCTTATAATCATTATTAAATTTTGAAAGAAGGTCAATAAATTTTACTTCTAGATATTTTTCACTTCTTGCATCCCCATTATCCTTTACCCATCGAGCATTTAATATTTCAAGAATATTATCATTAAAATAAATATTAAAATCATCTTCATTAACATTTAGGCCTTTAAGAATTGATGAATATAAATAATCTCTAATATGATCAAAAGATGGATTAAGATTATTTACAATTGTATCGCCCATGTCAAAAAACACACCTTTGACCATACATCCTCCTATAATAATAATATTATTATTAATATTTTTTATAATATTTTTTAAAATATTTTTTATAATCTAAAAACAATATAACACTAAAAAGAATAGAAACAACTATTCCAATAATAGGATAAATAATATTATATTTATCTACATAAAAAGCAGCACTTGAAGCAATTTTTGGCATTTTAATTGGATCATATTCTATTCCATAAAGACTGCTTAAATATCTAATATCTCTCATACTGAACACATCAACACCTAGTAAGTGAAGACATTCAAGTAAACCCATATTATCTGGTCTATTATTAATTATATAATTTAATGTTCTTTTATATAACGCACCCTCAAAAAAGCCAGTTTTTGTATAAGCATATAAGCCTTGTCCGTAAGCAATTAAAGAGCCACCTGTATTTATCACCATTTTCACATTAGGTACTTCATTATAAATGATATTTAATCTATTATCAATATTTAATCGATAATTTTCTTCATAAATAAAATTAACGCAAGCTTCATTAATTCTATTTATTATTTCATTCTTTATTGTATCGTTGTGAAAATCAAAGCCAATATCTAATGCTCCACCAAGAGAAACATAATCAATTTTTTTGTTTAAGATATTTGAATCATTTAAATGTTTAGCCATATCAAAGAATGTGAAATCTTCTTGATTTGCTCCATAATAGCTTGCACCGATTGAAGCAAATATTATTGTTTTAAGATTTAAAACTTCGCATGCAGCCATTGCAGCAATATTTAAAGCAGGAAAAGAACCAGAAAAGATGAGAATAACTTCATCGTTTTCTTCTAATCCATTTTCCATAAGTCTTCTAACAATGACTCCTGCCCATTCTGGATTACAAGAAGTCCTTTTAGCTTCTAATACTCCTTCTGTCGTAGTTATGGCAGTTCTTTTATTAGATCCTATCATTCCAGTATTTAAAACATCTTCTTCACTAATACCAATACCTTTTTGAATCTTTAATTCCTTAATGCTTTCAAAAGCCGTTAAAGCAAGATTACTTGCTTCAACCATTTTTTGATTCATCTCTTCATTAACTCTTGTTCTTGTTTTAAAAGAAAATGAAAAAACAACTAATAATATAATAATAGAAAACCAAACAATTAAAACCTTTAATTTCAATTGCTTCATAGCACTACACCCAAATTAACAAGCAAAATCACAATTAATTCAGTAATACCAACAACAATGCCTAATGACAAAGTAGTCTTTACAATACCTTGCTTAAACATATTATTTGCAATTATCCCAGCAACTGAATAACCAACTAGATTTAATACATTACTTGAAAAATCTAAAATCGTAATACCAAGTATTAAATTAATCACAATATTTAAAATTATACTAATGATAATAAATAAAGCAAATCTCCTCTTACCAAAGATAATTAACTTCTTTGATAATAACTTCACAATAAAAAATGAAAGAATAGCAATAGCAAGAGTATAAACTAATCTTAGTGGACTATTGATATATAAAACGAACAAACCAGGTACAAGCAGTCCACCAGGAGTAAGATCAGTAAGCTCAAAAAAGATAATGCTTATAATAAATGCGATAATTAATATCTCAGATGTCATCTATCTATCTCCTTTTTATAATAATCAATAACTTCAAAACCAAAGCCTTTAATATTCCCAATACCAAAGATAATTTCATAATTATCTAATTCATCTATTCGTTTTATAATCTTATTCTCTATTCCAATTTTTCCTAATTCTTTTGAAATATAACCTACATTATCTCCACTAATTATCACCTTTTCACATTCTATTTTCTTAAACATTTCAATATGTTGTTTAGTTCTAAATATCCTATCTCCTCTTTCATTAAGTAAGATGGTAAGTTTATTTTTATCAATATTATATTTATTAATTAATAAATCATAAACTAACATAATAGAATCAGGGTCATTAATTGAAAAACCATTAATGAATGTCTTATCATTTCTCTTTATTATTTCTAAAGCACCTGGGTCTTTTTTATATTGTTTCATTCCTTTAATAAAGTCTTCTTTATCAAGACCCAATACTTCACATACTTTTAATGCTGTTAATATATTATCATTGAATAATTCATCATCAAGAAATGATAAATCAAGAAATGATTTATCATCATGTGATGATTTATCATCAAGAAATGTTTTATCATTTATTTTATCACTCACAAATATCTCACTATGATATTTATTATTCTCTTCTTTTATCACATTAAATATTTCTTCATTATCACCAATTTCACTACCTAATATTAAAATACCATTATCAGGTATAGTATTACTTAAGCTACGAGAAATGTCTTTTAAATTATCTCCCATTACATCTAGATGATCCATTCTTACATTAGTAATAACAGAAATATCAGAATGCAACATCTTATGTTCGCAGATATATTGAAGTTCAGGATTAACAGCCATACATTCTATTACTAGATAATCACAACCACTTTTAACTGCTTTCCTTAAAATTCTGAGTTGTTCTCTAATATTAGCAGGTCCTAATCGCTTAAGTTTTATTTCCTGATTATTAACATCTATTATCATTGGAATAGTACCAGTAGTCTTACTCATTACCTTTTTATTGCAATTCCTAAGCCCAGCATCAATTAATCTTGTTGTTGTGCTTTTACCTCTAATACCATTAACATGAATAATCTTTTTAATCTTTTTTCTTAAATAATTATAATAATAATGTTCAAATACAATATAACCAATGTATAGAAATGCAAATATTATTACAACAATAGTTACTGTTTTTATCATTATTCTTCTTCCTATTCTCTAACATTATATACGAATTAGTGCTTAAAGTAAATAAATGGTACCTTCGGTACCATTTTTACCTTCGGTACCATTCTTACCTTCGGTACCATTATACAAAAGTCACAATAATAAAATATCCTCCCACCATTTCTGATGAGAGGATATTTATATAATTTATTATTCAGTAGGTTTAGCAGTTAAACCACAGTTAGCAAAATTAACAATACTTGATTGATAATATGTTGAAGTCTTATAACAAATTGTAATATATAATACACCAACACGTTCATTATTAGTACTAGCACCCATCTTACCATCTTCTCTTGTAGCACCATATAAGTCTTTAGAGAATGTAGTTGTTCCATCTGTATTAGGAGCATTTACATCAGATTTAGTGCTTATTGTTAAATTATCATAATAGATTTGGTTATTATTTGCACCATCACCATAATGATAACCAATCTTAAAATTACATACTGTAGTAGCACTAGTACCAGAACCAGAAACATGAAGTGGATTATCACTTGTAGCAACAAGCTTTAAGATCTTACCATAATAATCACCACTAGCGATTAATGCAGCAAGTTCAGCATCACTATTAATTACTACAACAGCACTTCCTTCTTCACCTTCGTGGAAGTTAAGTGTTACTTTTTCAACGAATTCAACCTTTCCTTCAGCATTCATATCAATATATTCAGCCTCACCAGCATTTTTAGAATATGTACCTCTAACTTTAACACTATCACCAATAGCAAGAGGTATTGATGAATCTAAATACACATAATTTGGATATGTTGCAGCTGAACTAACATTATGAACAGCTAAAATCTTACCAGTAGCATTATCCATTAACATGAAGCCCTTAATTGCTTCACCACTATTGCCATCACTAATAAAGGCAATAATAGCACCTTTAACAGTTACAGAATCACCATTTTGTGAAGCTAATGCTTCAGTTACAGTTAGTGGCTCTGGTTCAGTTGCTAATAATTTAATTTCTACAGCTTGACTATATTCAGTTGCAGCAATTGTGAATTTAGCAGTTAAAACAACTGTTTTTTCACTTGTTACAGCTGCATAAGCACCTGTACTTGCATTTAAGACAGCATCATCACTTGAAGTCCAAGTTAATTGAATATCAACTTCACCTACTTTAACACTAGTTGGAAGTGTAGCTACACCAGAAGCATAAGCATTATATTCTTTTGTTGTATTACTTATTATAGCTCTCTTTGCAAGTGTTGCATCAGAAACCTTAGTAAGCTTAAATTCATCAGCATTGATAATTGTCCAAGCATGTAATGTATTACCATTATAGCCACCAACAGCAATGAATGAACCTTCAACTTCATAAGCAGTTGAACCACTCTTTTCAGGCATTCCACAATCTTCCCACCAATTTCTACCTAATAATAATTTAGAGCATTGCATTGAAAATGCTAAAGACTTGCTATTATTTGTTTCAAGATCATATGTATATCTTGCACTAGAACTATTTGCAGCCTTCTTGTAGTTAACTTGATATCTACCATTAGTAGAAGTTGATCCAGTTCCAACGAAGTAAATACTATCACCAGCAAATTTCACAACAAGACCATGAGTAACACCATGGCTACCAATGAAAGCAGCTAATTCTTCATCATTAGTAACAACTGCATCTATTTCTAATTGACTATAGTCAATTGTATTATTTGAAGATACAAATTCAGCTTTTGCAAAATCACTAATTACATGGCCATCTTTATCAACAGCTAATTTAGCACCTCTTAAAACAATCTTATCATAAGCAGCTAGATCATGTTCACCAATTGTATAATCAGTAGTCTTGAAATATACAACCTTCTTACCATCAGTAAGCATAATACCATATCTAAATTCAGGATTATTTTCACTTGATGCAGCAATAGCAGCAATGTATGCTTCAAGCTTTGGAACAATAATTTCTCCACCTTCAACAAGCTTTGCTTGAGCAATAGCTTCACTAACACTAATTGCTTCTACTTCACTTGCAAGTAATTTTACAGTATAAGAGAATTGTTTATTTTCTTCACCAACCTTGAATGAAGCAGTTAAAACAACACTTGCTTCATCATAAAGAACTGGATAAGCACCAGTAGATCCATTTAATAATGAATCATCACTTGAAGTCCAAGTTAAAGCATAAGTTACTTCATCAACTACAACACTAGCTGGAAGTGTAGCAGTTCCAGCACTTGATGCAGTAATTTCATCAAACATAACTTCCTTAATTGCAGCATTTACTTTTTCTTCGATTGATTCAAATGAAGCAGCTTCACATGGAACGATGAATGACCATTTAGTGTCACCAGTTTGGTAAACAGAGAATGCATACAATACTAAACCACGATACTGTTTAGCACCTTGAGTCTTAGTAGGAACATTATATGTTGATTCCCAACTACTCAAACCATTTTCGGCGAAGTTCTTAATTAACAAACTGAATTGACGACTATTTGTAACACCATTTGCAGCAGCAGCAAGTGTAGGGCCAAATTGATACCAGTTATAATTTGAAGAACCACTACCAACCAAGAATGGACTTACAATTCGATATAAACGAACTGAATCATGTAAATTATCAATAGCATATTGATAATCTTCTAAATTTTCAAGGTCAACAGCACCTAATGTTGCATAATCAACATTATATGTTTCTCCCTTCTTTACGATAACTTGAATATCTTCATAAGCAGGTCTTGCAACCTTACCTTCTTCTATTGTTTCATCACTTCTCCATTTAGCAACGAAATCAATTACATCACCTGCTTTAACAGTCTTTCTAACATCACTAGATACATCTAATAGATAGAATCCACCTGTATTCTTTTCTAATGCAATAATGTAATGATATACGCTCTTTTCATCAGCAACACCCGCACCAACTACTACAGCATCTTTAATTACTACATAACCTTCTTCATTAACACCTTGGCCTAAAGATAAATTCTTCATTGCTTTAACAGTTAATGTGAATTCTTTTGTTGCTTTAGTTGCACCAGATGTTAAAGTTAATAATAATGTAACACTAGCATCTTCAGTAATTCCTAAATCAACACTTACTTTATTATCAGTAATTGATAAGGCAGTGCCTTCTTTTACTGACCAAGTAAATAATACACCAGGTTCAGATTCATAACTTGTAACTAAATCTAATGCACCATAAATAGCTTCAGGAAGAGAAATAGTAGCAAAAATTGCATCCTTTACCTCATCAACATTTACAAAATATTCTTTTGCACTATCACTGAATGCATAAGCAGTCCATGTTGAACCACTCTTAGAAACCAATGCATATTTAGTATCAACTTTTTTATCAATATATGCTTCATATGAACTATAGCAAGCATCAGCTAAAACAATACTACCTGAATCATCAGTTAATACGATACGATTAGCTTCATCCTTGCTTACAGCAGCAATGATACTATATAATTTACCATAATTAGCTCTATCATCACCTGAAAGAGCATTTACTTCAGATAATTTCAAAGTTGCAGGACTAACTGAAGTAGCACCACTACCTTTACTAGTTAATTTTGCATTCTTTACAAAAGGTTGACCATTACTAATAGCAAATTTACCTTCTATTTCTAAAACTGTACCAGCATTAATGCCATTTAAAGCAGCTGAAGATGATGGCTTAACATAAATTCCTGCACTACCATCAGATACATATACACCATCATTTGTTAGAGCGAAAACAGTTGCTGTAAAGAAAGCATCATCATTATTCTTACCTTCTAAAATACCAGCTATATTTTTAAGCTTTGCAATAACTTCAACTTTCTCTTTTCCGCAGACAGTACATGTATATTTCATTTCTCCTTCACTATCTAATGTAGGAGCTTTGGTTTGTACACCTTCACCAAATGTATGTGCTGCTTTTTCAAAAACTTCATCACAACCATCTTGGTTACATGCATGCCAATGGTATTCATTATCACTAGACCATGCTTCAGCAGCTGAATGTTCTTTTTCACAGCCAATCAAGACAAACGCTAGAACGAGAATAAAGATTAAACTAAAAATTCTTTTTTTCATTTTTTTCTCCTTTGTAACCTGTGTTACTTTTATTTAAATTCTATCCCAAGCTAAATCAAAGAAAGCTTGTAAGATATTTAATTGTTGTCTAATACGTGTATCCAATAAAGCTCTATCTTCATCACGGTTAGTTTCAACCGTAAATACGATTTTTTCTGGATAAGTATTTGTAAAATAATAATTAAAACTTCCTAATTGATTAGATTCTTCTCTTCTAAAATCAATTTCTGATTCTTCTCTATATTCATTATTATATCTTCTAATTATTTGATTAATAAATCTTGGATTATTTGAAGCAATAAGTGTATCACCTAATGAAGTCTTAACTCCTTCTTCCATTTGATTCCAACTATGACGTGATTCATGTAAATCTATAATATAATCAGGGTCAAATGCCTCAATTTCATTTACTAAAGCTGTTGAAATTTCGATTGTTGAAATCTTAGCGGAAGAATAACGACCTTTTGGAAAAGATCTATTCAAATCACTAAAATCATAACCAGAAACTACATATCTATGCTTTGCATTATCAGCTAAAATATTAGCTTGAGGAATTAAAAGAACACTGCCTTGGAAACCATATTCATTAACTAAACTATCCTTTAGTTTTAATGCTGCATTCCATCCAGCAAGTTCATCACCATGAATTCCCCCAACAATACAAATCTTAGGTCCTTGTTTGTTAGTAGTATAAAGATAAACATCAGTTTCTGTGTCTTTTCCTTCTAACATCTTGTGACTTGAAACATTATATTCTAATTCTTCACATTCACATTTTTCTTCACATTCTGTGCAATCAGGATCTTTGCACTTCTTACAATAAGGACATATATTAGTTTCTACATACTCACTTGGAGTATCACCACCATCATCAGGTTCCTCGCTACATCCAACAATTAAGAACGTTAAAATTATTATTAATATTAAACTAACTATTTTAACGTATTTTTTAAGCATTAAATTTATTAATTAGCTCCTAATAAAACTTCAATATAATCTTTAATATCATATTCATCAGAGAATAAATATAATTTATCGAAACCTTTGCACCATTCAGTGCTATATTTCTTATCATAATCTGCACCTTTAGAATCATCAGCATCATAAATGAATACATAATCTGCACCTTTTACAGCTTCAGAAATAATAGGGTCTGAAGATTCTCCTCTTCTTTCCTTACCAGATAATTGACAAAGAATTAAAATAATTCCTTCTTTTTCAGCTAATGCTTTAGCTCTAGCGATTTCACTAGTTTGAGTAATATCACCAGAAATACCTTTTGAAGTATAACCTAAAACAGATATAACAACATCACCTGCATTTAAATCAGCTGCTTTCAATTGATTATCAACTGTAACAGTAATTTCACTACCTTCGATAGCATCATTAACGATAGTTTGCATATAAGCAAAATCAGCTTGACCTAATGCAGTAACGTAAACAGACTTACCAGCTTCTAATACAACTGATAAACCAGCATTAGCAACCTTTACATCACGTTTAACTTCAACTTCAGGGCCTGGACCTGGTTGTGGTTCAGGTTCATCACCACATCCAACTAATACAAATGCAGTTAATGCAAATAGTGCAACTAATAAAAATAATAAAACATTCTTTTTCATTTTTTATCTCCTTTTTATGCTTTTTAATCTATATCTAATAAATAATTTCCAACACCATATTTAATTAAATCATAATATGATGGAACAGTTCCTTCTTCAAGAATCATTTCACCAACATAAACTCCACCATCACCAACATTATCACGACCTGTTTGAGTAACAACTCTCGTAGTCTTAATTTTATTAAATCCTGTTATAACAGATTCAAATGATAATACATGACGGGCAACACGTTCACTTATTTCTACAGGTGCACCATAAATATTACTTGTGTCATGTTCTTCATCATATTTCACAAGTGCTTCATAGAATTTATCTGGTGCAGAATATTTAATTAAATCTTCAGTAAATGCTCCTCTAATCTTACCTTGAGAGGCATTAGATGTTTCAAACAAGAATACATAAGCATTAGTATAATCTCCAACCTCACGATGAGTTAATCCATGCATATTAAGTGGTGATTGATCTGCTGGCATATTTAGTTTTTGAGTCTTATCTGCTTCAGGATTATAATACCTAAATCCATTTATTTTCATTTGACTCCAAATATCAGCAGCATCTTGATGATATACACATTGATTTATTGTTAAATACTCTGGAGAAGCTTCATGTAAATCAATAACCATTGTAACATCCTTTTGATTTACAAAATTAGTAACAACCCAAGCAATCTGCTCAGTATATGTACCTTCTTCATTACCAGGATAAGCTCTATTAATATTTCTAACTTCACTTGAAGATAATTGTTGACCTGAAGAGTGTGTGTAAACATCTGGAGTAGGCCATTGATCTACTGTGTTAGTAGCCCGAGAACCATATTTAAAGGTTCTAGTATTACCATTCTTAGTTTTTAAATGATAATACCAAGTAGTTCCTTCTTGAGGTTGAGAATATGAATAAGCACTACGATTAAGTTCAGTAATAACATACAAAATACCACGTTTTACTTTTGCATTTTCCAATACAACTGTTGCAGCAAGTTGTCCACTTGGCTCATTTGGATGTGTTCCACCAATCAAAAGTAAACTAGGTACTTTCTCAACAATAGCATCACTAATATCAACATTTTCGTTTTGATCATTATTAATTAAAGTGATTGCTTCTTTATATGATAAAATACCAACTTCATATGTTCCACTTTTCACATTTTCATAAACATCATTTGCTGTTGCTAAAACATTAATATTAGAAGTAAATACATCTTTTGCAGCATCATATTGACTACTTCCATCAACACCGCAAACACTTAAACCTTTAATATTGTCAATTTTATTATAATTAGCTAGCTTATCTTTCTTTACAATAGCAACTGTATTATCCGTTCCTTGAATCTCATAAATATTCGAATCAGCAACATCACCTTTTAAATGTTTAGAAAATTCAGAAAACTTATAAATCTTGCCAACTACATCTTCACGAACAACAAATTCAGTATTATAATTTCTAAATTTTAAGAAATTAACACTAGTAATAACACCAATAATTAAAACTAAAGTAAGAATGCAAGTAGTAACAATCAATCTAATCTTTTTATCATTCATAAATTTCATAATTACCTCCTAACGAATCATAAAGATTCTAATTAGGAACATCATTAAAGCGATTGACCCAATTATTATATTTGTTATTTTTTTAGTTTTAAATATATTCCACAAAATAAATAAAGCAATAATAATCGTGAATATTAAATAGAACACGAATAAAAATTCATAATATACTCTCATTATTTTGCCTCCTCTAACTCACTTGCTTCTTTTTTCTTCATACCATTTAAAATTAATTGATAAACAAAAGCAAAGGCAAGAGCAAGAATCATGCAGATACCAAATAGAATTAAGTATCCTGCTGTAGTTGATGGGAATACCTCATCAAAGATTAACTTTGCAAATAAAATGATATAAACTAATCCATAAACATAAACAGCAATAAATGCAGGTAGAGCTGCTTTTGAAATAACGCTCCACTTTTTTTCTTCAACCATTGATGCAGCAAAAGTTGCTGACATTGCTGTTGGAGGTAAGAATTCACCAATTGCAGCCATCAAAGAAAAACCACAAGTTAGAGTAATACTAGTACGAGTCGTATACATTGACATTACGAATGGTCCTCCTAAAACTGAAGCTGAACCAAAAGCAGAAATACCACCAAAAACTGGTAATGTTATTGCCATACTAATATATTTCCAGAAATTAGGAAGCATTAAAGCATTAGCAACAAAGAAGCTTCTTACACCATTTAAAGCAATAACTTCCATAAACATTCCAACACCCATTAATAGACCCATAGCACCAAATGATTTTAACACTCCAAGTCTTACTACATCTACTACACAAATTGCTTTATCTTCATCATTTTCATTTTCTTGATTTTCATGCTTTTTATAGAATGGAACTTTACGTCCAAAGAAGAAAGCAACAATAGTAGATACAACAAACATACCTGGCATAGCAAAACTACCTAGAATTTTAGGCCAAATCATTTCACCAATGATTAAGGCAATCAAAACATAAAGTGGAATTGCAACAGTCCATTTAACTTCCTTTAAAATATCTGTATTAACAACCTTACTAACCTCTTCTTCCTCAATAGGTTTTACATATTTTCTTCCAAGTAAAATAACACTTACAATAGCAATAGGTAAAACAAGCAATAAAAGCGGAAGTGTGAAATTAGTATAAGGAATATCAACAACATCACATATAACCATAGCTGGCACATTGACTGGAGGAGCAACCATACCTAAGATTGAACCCATAGCCACAATTGCACCAGTTTTAGCTCTAGGTATTCCCCATTTAATCATAATTGGAGCAACTAAAGCACCAGCAGAAATAGCAGATGCTAAAGATGAACCAGTTACCATAGCAGGGAACATTATTATAATCATGAGAGCAATTAATAATAATGTAGGCCACTTTCTAAGTAGTTTTACAATGATTGCACTTATATATTCAAGTGCACCCGTAATTTGCAATGCTCCCATGAAAATCATCGCAGTTGTAATTGTTAGAATAGTATCAAAATAGCCAAATGCCCCTTCAACAAGATACCTAAATTCGAAGGCAGTCTTACTAAAAATAGCAGACATCACCATTCCAACTAAAGCAGATGCCATTAGACAAAGTCCAGATGGAAGCTTTGCACCTAGAAGTAAAGCTACAAAGACACCAATCATAACAATAAAATAAATTAGTTCAATTTGTAAAAGCATTTAGTCCTCCTTAATAACCTAATGCTTTACCATCACGACGTGGGTCAGCACCACCTTCAAGATATAATAATTTTCCATTTTCATCATAATTGAAAGTAATACCTTGAACACCACCAAAATATAAATCAATCTTATCATAAGTATTAACTGAATAATTCTTAGCTTCTAATGCGCTTAAGACTCCATCAGCTAAACCAACATTTTCTAGTTCTAATAATTTATGGCTATTAACAGTTTGTCCTTCTTTCATTAAATCTACATCAGCCATAGCAACAGCATAACTATATACTCTAGGACTATTAATAGCACTTTGAATATCCATTCCAAAATCAAGTAAATTAAGTACAACATTAATTACAGCAGATGGAATTCTAGTACTTCCAGGGCTACCTAAAGTAGCAATTGGATCACCATCTTTTAAAATAATCGTTGGCATAATATGACTTACAGGTTGCTTGTAAGGCTTCAAATAATGAACACTTGTTGTAGTTGTAGAGAATGATGACATTTGGTTGTTTAGGAAGAATCCACAACCATCAGGAACTACGAATGCACCCCAGAAGTGATTGATAGTTTGAGTGAAACTAACAATGTTACCTTCACTATCAGCAACAGAGAATGTAGTTGTTCCATTGTCATCTTCCCATAAATCAATTTTATAGCTTTGTTCATCCAAAGCACTTTGATATTCAAATGGGCTCTTATCGTTATTATAACCTCTTGCTTCTCTATCAGCTCCACCCCAGTCATAAGATGAAGTAAGTCTAATACTATTAGTTGGATCATATAAAGCATTAAATCTTTGAGCAGCATAGGCTTTATCTGATAAACCTTCAATTGGGACATTTTCTATCTTTCTATCAGCAATATAATGACGTTTATCAGCATATGATAAATGCATTGCAGTAGAAATTAAATGTAAATATTCAGCTGAATTATGTCCTAAATCAGATAATTTAGTTCCTGTTGTCTTACTATAATATTCAAGCATGTTAAGAGTTTCGATTAAAATAATACCACCAGAAGATGGAGTATTAGCTGATACAATATCATAACCATTATAACTACCAGTTAATGGCGTATCAATAATTGGATAATTTTGAACAGCATAATCTAAATCCGCACCAGTTACTAAACCACCTCTATCGGCATAAGCTTTTAATATAGCTTCTCTAACCCAACCAGTATAGAATCCCTCAGCACCTTTATTAGCAATTTCTTTTAATACTTTTGCGTAATCAGTTTGAACAAGCTTTTCACCAGCTCTAAGTGCTCTTCTACCATTACCAAAAATATTAATCATACCAGGTACTTGTAATACTGAATCATAGATATTAGATGCTAATGTATCAGTAACAGTAAAACCATTTTCTGCATAATAAATTGCAGGCTCTAATACTTTCTCATAATCTAAATTACCTAAATCATCAATAATTTTACATAAGCCTAATACTTCAGTTGGAACAGCAGCAGCACCAATTCCTTCTTTCAAACTTAAATCAGTTCCATCATAATTTGCTGGAATAGCTTTAGCTGGAGCAAATTCACGAAAGTTATAGAATAAATATTCACCTGTCTTAGCATTATAGGCAGTCATAACACCACCTCCACCAACACCAGATGCATATGGTTCAACAACACCCAAAGCAAAAGCAACAGCAACAGCAGCATCAAATGCATTACCACCATTTTGAAGTGTATAATAACCAGCATAACTAGCATAAGGATTAGCAGCAGCTACAACACCATGTGTTCCCCTAGCAGTTCTACTTGATAAATCTAACAAATCATCTTCTTTAATATATTTAAAGAATCCAGTTTCATCTCCACTTGGATCAATAGGTGGATCAACTGGATCAGGAGTAGGATCTCCACCACAAGCAGTCATAGCAAATACTAAGAATAATGCCATAATAAACATAATTAGTTGTTTTTTCATAATATCCCCTTTCTCAATACTTTTTTGTCATATAACATCGAATGCAAAAAAGTTATTCTACTTCTATTATATTTTAATCGTAAACACTTTATAAAACAATAAAAAAAACAAAAGAGGACTTAATACTTATTACAAAGTCCTCTTATATTCATTTTATTTCTATTCAATTTTAAAATCTTCATTTATTTTCTTAATAATAATTTCCTCATTATTAATAGGATGTTTAAAACACATTTCATAAGAATGAAGCATTAAATGACTATAATCTTCACTTCTTCTTCCATAGATTTCATCTCCTACAATAGGGTGATTAATGTAAGCAGAATGAACTCTTATTTGATGAGTTCTACCAGTAAATAACTTAAATAAAACAAGAGAATATTTATCATTTTCTTGAATTACTTCATATCCTGTCTTAGCATATTTTGCACTACTTCCCTTGCTTATTACCATCTTATTATTGACATGTCTATCACTACCGATAGATGCAATAATCTCTCCTTTTTTCTTTTCTAACTTTCCATTTACAATGCCTAAATAAAATCTATCAACTTCACCATCTTGAATTTTCTTAATCATTATACCTTCAGTATAATAATCTTTAGCAAAAATTACTAGACCACTTGTATCTTTATCTATTCTATGTAAATATCTTATCTTTCTATTAATATTCTTTTTCTTATAATAATAAGCTATTCTATTAACTAAAGTGCCAACATCACTTTTTTTCTCAGGATGAATGATAATCCCATTTGGTTTATTCACAACGAGCAAATAATCATCTTCATATACAATTTCAACTTCTTTTTCTTCAATCTCAAAATCAATATTTTCGTTGATTAAAAGCTCAATTTCATCACCTTTTTTAAGAATATATTTATCAATATCAACATAATTATTATTGATTAATATTTCTTTGTTATAATTAATATTCTTTATTTTTTCTTTTCCAATATGATGATTTAATAAATAATTTCTTAAATTAACATTATTTATAATATTATTATCATCAAATATAATTTTAATAGAATCCATAATTACATCATCCTTACTCTTCTATCTTATCATTTTATAAAGATAAAATAAAGAATTGTAATTAATGTTTTCGCAAATAAAAGAATCCTGTAGTCCCTGGTCCACAATGTGTTGATACTACACAACCAGCATCAAACAATAATATTCTTTCTTTTGGAAAGAATTCACTTATTTTATTATATAAATACTCTCTTCCTTTTTCATTTCCAACCGTACTAATAATTATAAATTCATCATCAACATTACCTTCATCTAAATCTCTCTTAAAATCATTCACAATGATATTAAGTGCATTTTTAAAGAACATTTTACCTAATTTATGAACCTTTATAATTCCATCAATTACTTTCACAATAGGATATAATTTTAAAACATTACCAATTAAATATTTAATTCCACTACATCTTCCACCTTTATATAGATATTGCATTGTCTCTAAAGCAGTTTCTGTTTGAACTAATGGAATCATCTCATTTGTCTTTTCCACGATTTCTTTGGCAGAGAATCCCTTATCTCTCATCTTCGCCATTTTAATAAGCATTAATCCAATAGCAGATGATAAATTATTAGAATTAACAATAAATATTCTATCTTCAAATCTTTCATCGTCTTCTTTCGCAATTCTAGCATTATTTAGATTTGACGAAAAATTAGATCCAATACTAACAAAAATAACATCATAACCACTACTTACATATTTATCAAATATTTGAGTAAAAGTATTAACATTAATTGCAGCAGTCTTTGGTAATTCATTATGTTCATTAACATTTTGTATTACCTCATTCCATCCTATTTCTTCCATATCTAGATATTCTTTCCCTTGCATGATTACATAAAGTGGAAGCATATCTATATCTAATTCTTTTAATTTTTCTAATGAAATATCGCATGTAGAATCAGCAATGATCTTTACCTCATTGCAATTTAAATTGTGATGATTATTACAATTATTATCATTAGAACGATTATTTAATTTTTTAAACATATTCTTCCTCCTATCCTTTTTTACACTTACCATCATACAACAAGGTAATGCAAATACCTATCTATTGTTATATAACTCAATTCTATTGTTTATTATTTTTACTCCACCATTCAAGTTTTTACTCTACTTGTAGTAGAATCAAATGTAAATATTCATTTTGTATAATAATTATTCTAAATA
>JAFSVH010000033.1 GCA_017450215.1 Bacilli bacterium
ACATTAGTCTTAAAGAAACTATCAACGTCTTTAAGGATAAGCACATCATCAGGATTAATCTGAATCCTGTCCACAATGGTAGAAGTTATCAAAGCGGAGTAAGCCCCTATCTCAACAATAGGCGCATTTTTCTTAGGCAGCCTAATACCCATCCAGAGGAAGTCATGTGCTTTCTTATATAGCCTTTGGTCTATGAACATACACAAACCCTTCTTGGCTTTAGCCACAGAACGGTAGAGCATCTTGTAATGTATCTTCTCACCTCTTGGATAAACAATATCAAAGCCGTCACAATAAAACTTCTCACGTATTTCTGCCGGAGAGTAATGCTTGTATTTATCTTTATTAGCCTCGCATTGATCCCGAAGTTGAACAAGTTTTTCAGTTTCCCCACGTTCCGTGATAAGTTTATCTATATGTTTCTTTTCTTCCTCATAAGAACGTGTGCCGTAATCAAAAGTGACTCCGACTATTTGACGGGTAGTAGATCCCCGATAGATTTTCAGACCATTGAGTTTCAAAAAGTCTAAAAATAGACTGTTGGTAAGCATGGCATCTGTATAATCATAGATATCCCTGACACCTTGCATACACTCCATGATAGAGCCACTTTGGAAATTTTTGATGCGAACACCCCATTCTAACAAACCGTTACCTCCCTGTTGTTATATTGATAAACAAACTCTCCGTAATATTTTTGTTCCATTTCTTTACGCCATTTAACAGCACTGTCATAATCCTGAAAATCACGAGTTAAACGATGATTAGGTTTATCATTAATTGTAGCAACCCAAACTTCATGACTCTTATGCCAATACACTCCAACTACTTCTCCTAAATCATATTTTTCAGATTTACGATTAATTACATTTTGAGATCTTGTAGCTATACGTAAATTACTTTTACGGTTATCATATAACGTATCTGAACCATGAATGTGATCCCCGACTATTTTATAAGGATTTTCATTTTCAATTCCTAAAATCAAACGGTGTAATTGAATAGTGTGTATTTTTCCATTTTCTTTAAAAGATGTCACGAAATATCCATTATTAAATTTTTGCCAATAATAATCCTTTATCAGGTCATAATCTTCTAAATCAAACCAAAATTCATCACCAGAACCCGTCCAACCTTTACCATATTTACCTAAAATATCAAATGTATTATATTTCCTATTCGACTCTCCTATAAATTTATCTTTTAAACAACCACATGACATATGTTGTTTAGTCTTGCCTAATGCTCTTAAATTAGTGCTTGTTGCTAATATAGTATTTCCACAACTACATCTACATAACCATTGAGGTCTATGATTTCCAGATTTAGGCTCAATATAATCTTCGGCTTCTGCAATAACAGTAAGTTGATCAAATATCTTGCCTATTATGTTTTCTCTTGATTTTCTTGACAACCCACATCACTCCTTTATGTTTTCTTTTATAATCCCCAAAGCATATCTAACCCCGTGTATAAATCCTACGTCATAATCCCCGTGATTATCTGGTTCCCAATCTTGGGGAATACTTTTAACATCTTTCTTTTCAAGTTCTTGAATGACTGTTTCTAAATCCGACATATTACCTCCTTTCGTACTCCATATAACTACCACACACTACTAAATATGTCAATTAAAAACCGCCATATCCTTTTTCTTATTAGGATGTAGAGTATTGTATATTTCTATTCCTTTACGGATTTCCCCAACCTCTTCAGGAGAATATTGTTTACCATTACATAAAGCCCTGTATTTCTGAATAATAGCCCTGGTATTAACCTCGTAGTCTATATTATTCTGAGTATATCCACATAATTCAGCCCATTCATCTATAAGTTCTTTATTATCTATAAGCCCCATTAAGTTATTATGTTGCATATTATGAACACGGAATACATAGATAATATTTAACTCTTCTAAAATCTGAATGTATTTAATAATTGTTTGGTCAGATACATGTAATGCTTTAGAAAAATAAGCTATAGATACATCTGTAACAAAATATTTATGATTATTTACTTCTGCTTTTAAATCTACACGTTTAAGTATAAGAGTGTAGAGATGTAATAAGTTATAGTGTAATTTATGTTTTAAGATTATAGATACATCATCACTCTTAAGAATAACGAATGATTTATAACTATTGAATAGAGTATCTAGTTTAATAGAGTAATGTCCATGATCTAAGTTTTCTATTAATACTTCAGGTAAAGTAGTTAGTTTATCAATAGAATCTTTAACTATAGATGGTTTTAATCTAGTATATTTAGATATATCCCATATAGAGATATATAGGTAATCAGAGAATGTAATGTTATATCCTAATTGGTATATATAACAGAATATAGCTATATCTATTCCATTCATATGTTTAAGGTTATAAGGTAATATAATTTTCTTCATTAATTATTTCTCCTAATAAATTATTTTAAAAATAAATTTAAAAAAAATAAATATTATTAATTATTAATTTCAGTAAATACGAAGTATTTACTGATAAAAAGGATTACGTAGTAATCCGTATATTAATATATTATTAGACTAAAAAATCACCCCCGTCTGATATACCAACTTTTTTAATTAGTGCGCCGTACTGTTTCTTACTTCGGCACGTACCGGATCCCCAATTAGTACGAAAAATTAAATAGTAGTGTGCCGTACCGTTTAGGGCGGAGCATTTTGTATAGGAAGCAACGCAATGTTGGTACGGCGTAGTGATTTGGAATTTTTTTGTGGCGGAGAACCATCGTGCCTGAGTCATGATCCTCCGCCGAGCAAGTAGCTGAACAATAAATAACATATTTAATGGGGAGAGTCAAGAATCTGAGCGCAGCGAGTCTCAGAAGTGAGCGCACCCACCATGGTTATGCGTGTGGAGGGTAGATTGAGTGGGTGCGCTTAAGATTTGGGCTGATCGCCCTATGGGGTATTTTATAATTAACATATTTAGAGGTGGGTGTCAAGTAGACTTGCATTTTAAATCAAAAATGCAAGTTTTCTTGCATTTAGATAGTTCGCTTCTTGCATATTTTAGTTGGTACGACATACCGTTTTTCCATAGTTGACTTGCAAAATCGGGGTTGTGAGGATTAAAAATGCAAGACTTCTTGCATAATGAAAGCTGC
>JAFSVH010000034.1 GCA_017450215.1 Bacilli bacterium
ATTATGAAAGATACTCCCGAAAAAGAAAGATATGCAGATAGAAATTCTTCTAACATTATTGAGTATCAATATATTAACTATGATTTAAAAAAAGTTGAAGAAGATTATAAAAAAGTAGAAACAGAATTAGCTGATGCACAAATTGCCTTAGATAAAATAAATGTTTCAAAAACATTTGAAGTAGATCTATAATAATTTTTCCCTTATAGTTTTGTGTAACCCAAGATGAAAAATGTTATTGTTTATTGAAATTGTATTGTGTTATTCAAAACGTTATATAGTTATAGGTAATTGTTTAATGTTTAATTGCAAGGAATTGCTGAAAATATAAAAACTATATAAAAACTTTTATGATAATCTGGAAGTAAGGGTTATAAAGGTTATCAAAAGCACCAGCAATGGTGCTTTTTAAATTAGTTAATCAAAAGTTGCATGCAACAATAATTATTTATCAGCTCTTGAATAACCCACTCTCATATGTTCGCTGACAGTTTTTAAGATGTTATTCAAAGCTTTTGTTGTTTCTTCTTTAGCCATATTAGCTAATTCTTCATTAGCTTCATCTAATAATTTATAGGATTTAGACTTTATCATTTTTGCATCATATTTATTTAAGATTTCATGTCCTCTTGAACTTACAGCCATTTGATATCTTTCGATATGTTGAACACAATAGCCAAATTCTTCATCGGCTAAAGCTCCAATTAATCTTGAATTCCAATAGAAGTTATTTGTTGATACATCAAGTGTTACATCTGAGAAATATTTAGGAATTTGTTTAACGCTTGTATATACTGGACAAATCGCATTATAAGGATTAGCACCAAAACAAATCCATTCAACACCTTTTAAAAGTTTAGGCATATAAGGTCTTATTTGTAATACAGCCATAACACCAGTTCTACTAATGCCAATTGGGCGATAAATACCTTTTTTAGGATTGTCGATATTTGATAGAGGATTGTATGGTGTTCCTTGATAATAAGATGACAATATATATTTAACATCTTCTACTGTTATTTTCTTTTCAGGAACAAGTGACCAAGGAAGATTGTCCGATTCAGGATTAAAGTCAGCATTTTCGCCATCCCACTTATAAGTATTTAGATTAAAATATCTTCCTATATACCAAGCACGTGGTGTGTTATAGACATGATCAGCATCACTATGTGAACCAAATATATAACGAGGATTAAATATTTTATCATTATTTAGATTTAAGAAATTATCATTAATGAATTCTTTTAAATCGCTTGAACACAGATGCTCTTTTTGTGCTCCAAAGGCATCTTTTAAATCAAAAGAATCAATTCCAAACTGATTTGGCATCATGACGTATTCTTCATCTTTTACTCTTTTGGCGATCCAATGATGGCCACCAATTGTTTCTAACCACCATATTTCATTTTCATCACCAAAGGCAATACCGTTTGCCTCATATGTTCCATATTTTTCAAGTAATGAACCAAGCCTAATGACACCTTGTCTGGCTGTTTTAATATAAGGCAAAACTAAGACAACTAAATCTTCTTCACCAATACCACCAGGTATTTCTTTTTGTTTGCCTTTTCTTGGTTTATAAACTACATAAGGATCAGCACCTAGAACAAGTGGGTTTGTGGTTAATGTTTCTGTAGCCGACATTGAAACATTAGCTTCGTTGATGCCATTAGCTGCCCAAACACCATTCTTTGTATCTACACTTGGTGTTGATGTATAAGATAAAGGATTTTTAGGTAAGTCTATTTCTAAGTGTGAAATAACACTTTTATATTTCTGTTTAGCTTTATCAGGAGTAATGACAACTAATTTCTTTTCATCAAAATGTCCATCATCATTTCTCGCAATCATTGTTGAACCATCATAAGATGCTTTCTTTCCTACTAATATTGTTGTACAAGCCATATCATCACCTCTAATTAAGAA
>JAFSVH010000035.1 GCA_017450215.1 Bacilli bacterium
AATTATTAGATTAGCAATTATATTATACCAAGGGTCTTTTTTTTAAAGAAATATAAACTAATTGAAGTCAGTCAAAAAGTTTGTTGCTAATCAACAATCTTTTTTACAGCACATAATTTCAACAAACAAAGTTGTTTATCTTTTTTTTATAATTACACTACTTTATTGAATAAAAAAAATGTATATAGTAAAATAATACCATATGTATAAAAACCAATAAGGATGGGCTTATGAAATATTTAAATAAATTAAATGAAGATAATAAATTAATAATCTATTTTGAAAATGAACTCAATTCAGCAAATTCAGAAAAAATTGATTTAGAAATTGAGAAGATCATTACGGATGATAAACATTATAATGATAAACATTACAATGATAAACATTACAATGATAAACATTACAATGATAAACATTATAATGTTTATGATTTAATATTTGATTTTCAAGATTTGAAATATATTACCAGTGCTGGTCTTCGGGTTATATTGAAATATAAAAAGAAATTTGATTCATTATCAATAATTAATGCTTGTCTTGAAGTTTATGATATTCTTGATATGACAGGTTTTACCAATTTTATGAAGGTAACTAAAGCATTAAAAGAAGTAGATGTTACATGCTGTAAGGTGATTGGTGAAGGTTTCTTTTCTACTGTCTATCGTCTTAATAAGGATACAATTATTAAAGTATTCAATCGCACAAGTGATGCAATGCAAATTGAAAGAGAATTAAAGCTTGCAAAGAGAGCTTTTATTCTCGGTATTCCAACTGCTATTTCATTTGATATTGTGAAAGTGGGAGAAAAACTTGGAGTAAGATTTGAGATGTTAGATTGTATGTCATTAAAAAATTGCTTTGTGGAAGATGAAGCTAATTATGATGACTATGTAAATAGATATGTGAAATTATTAAAGAAGATTAATAATACTTTATGTGATGATAATGCTGTACCATATATGAAAGATGCTTATTTAAATAAAGTAGATTGCTTAAAAGATGATCTTGATATAGCGAATTATAAAAAGATTAGAACCTTAATTGAAGATATCCCTGATTCAATCAATTTTATTCATGGCGATTGTCATTTTAAAAATATCATGGTTCAGGGAGATGATTATTTAATTATTGATATGGATACATTATCACGTGGTTATTATATATTTGAGCTTGCTTCCCTTCGTGCTTCATACATAGGCTATGAAGAAGATGAACCTGGAAATTGTGAAAGATTCTTGGGTGTAACAAGTGAATTTTCTTCAAAGCTTTATTATGATGTATTATATAATTATTTAAGTGAAATGAGTGAAGAAAGAATTAATAAAGCTAAATCAAAAATAGAATTATTAAGCTTTTTACATATGGTTTGGTGGACTAAGCTTAATGAAAAAGATAATGAAGTAAGACTTAATGGTTGTATGAATAGATTATTAAATGTACTTCCTAAAGTTGATACTTTAATAATATAATTATGAAATATAAAGGTAGTGTCAAATAAGTTATGAAAACTCTATGAAACTAATGGATACCGATTAGCATAATCAATTAGTTTTAACCACTTGTTTGGCATTAACTCTTCACTTCCAATTTCTTTTAAAGTGACAGGTATTTTTTTAATACTTGAGTGTTTTCTTAGGAAGTTATAGAAAGT
>JAFSVH010000036.1 GCA_017450215.1 Bacilli bacterium
ATATATTTATATATATATATTCATATAAATAGATTCCACAACTTCTTAGCAAAAAATTGTCAAGATAAAAGACGTTAAAACCTAGGAAGGATTAAATAATATGTTTAAACATTCAATGCTCAAGCATTTATTTAAAAACGTTAATCGTTTAGCAGAAATCATGGTTACTTTCCAAGTTAATAATACTGATATCTACTAAACCAAAAGGTGAGTAATATTGTGAGAAAATGTAAATACGATAATTTCGTATTTATATTACTTGCAATATTATGTCGACTTGAAGTTTTATCACAAGATTGATGAATTCATTCTTGTGATTTTTTATTATCTATCTTTAAATATTTGTGTATTTTTGTTATAATGTTTAAAGAAAAAAATATATTAAATAATAATTGATGCTTTCATTATTATATAGAGAATGGGATAAAAATATGATTAATCAAATTAATATTAAAGAAAATGATATTGTTACATTATCTATTATAGATCAAGACTATGATGGTCTAGGCATAGCCAAACTAGATGATTATTTAATATTTGTGAAAGGTGCGATAGTTGGAGAAAAAGTAACAGCTAAGATTGACAAGATTAGCAAGAGCTTTGCTTTCGCTCATGCTTTAACATGTCTTAAAAAAAGTGATAATAGAATAGATCCTAAATGTAAATACTTCCCAAAGTGTGGTGGTTGCTCCCTGCTTCATATGAAATATCCATTCACAGTTCATGTGAAGAAGAATTCATTTATTGTTACAATGAAGAAGATTGCAGGACTTGATGTAAAAGATTTGATTGATGAAGTTATAATGATGGATTATGATAAAACAAAACTTGATTATGATATTAAAGGATTTAGAAATAAAATACAAATGCCAGTATCATCTTCAAATGGTAAACTCATTGTTGGCTATTATGAGAAAGAAACTCACAATGTCATAGATATTGATTATTGCTTCAGCCAAAGTGATAACGTTAATGATTTGATTAAATATATTAAGAATATATGTAGAGATTTAAAGATAAGTAGTTATGATGAAGTGACTAAAAAAGGAATTATAAGACATATATTAATAAGAGAGAATTATTTAAATGAATTAATGGTTGTTTTAATTATTAATGAAGAATTAAAAAAAGATTTAATTGAAATATTAAAGAATAAAATTATAAATAAATATCATAATGTTATTAGTATTATTATGAATTATAATTATAAAAAGAATAATGTTATATTAGGTGATGATTATAAAGTAATATTTGGTAAAGATGAAATCATTGATTGTATTTTAAATAATAAATATAAATTATCTCATAAATCTTTTTTCCAAGTAAATAGAACACAAACTAATAAATTATATTCAAAAGTTATTGAATATTTGAAAGATGGAGAAGAGGATATTAATAATATAAATGTTATTGATGGATATTGTGGAGTAGGTTCTATTAGTTTATCTATTGCTAAACATGTAAAACATGTATATGGAATAGAAGTAGTAAAAGAAGCAATAGATGATGCAATAGTTAATGCGAAAATCAATGATATTCATAATGTAAGCTTTTATTGTGATAAGGTAGAAGATAAGATTAATGATTTAATTGATAAAGATATTGATTGTGTTGTGATTGATCCACCAAGAAAAGGTGTTGAAAGATCAGTTATAGATTCTATTATTAATAATAGAATTAAAAAAGTGATTTATGTATCTTGTAATCCAGCGACACTTGCTAGAGATTTAGGTGTTTTAAAAGAATTTTATGATGTGAAGAAAATAAGTCTAGTTGATATGTTTTGTTATTCATCTGGTATTGAGACAGTTTGTTGTCTTGTCAAAAAAAGAAAACAGGTCTAAGAAGTTTATTGGTATCATCAATAAAGGAGGATTAAAAATATGGTTAATAAAGAAATAAAACCAATTTATCCAAATGCAAACTTTAAATCGTTTTGTTATATTAAAAGTGTTGTGACTAATCCTAATATAATTGTTGGTGATTATTCATATTATGACGATTCAGAAGATGGACCAGAATCATTTGAAAAACATGTTACTCATCATTATGATTTTATTGGTGATAGGCTTATCATTGGCAAATTTTGTTCGATTGCTAAGGGTGTTGAATTTGTAATGAATGGTGCCAATCATATGCTTGACTCTCTAACTGCATATCCATTTGAAATAATTGATGAATTTAAAGGCCTATCTAGACCATTTGGAAAACGAGGCAATAAAGGAGATACCATTGTAGGTAATGATGTATGGATTGGTCAAAATGCTGTAATTATGCCAGGTGTTCATATTGGAGATGGAGCGATTATTGGTGCTAATGCAGTAGTTGCTAAAGATATTCCGCCATATGGTATTGCTGTTGGTAATCCAGCTGAAGTTAAAAGATATAGATTCGATAAAGAAAACATCGATTTATTATTGAAATTAAAGTGGTGGGATAAAGATATAGAAGTAATAAAGGAAATTGTTCCTTATATTTCAGATAATAATATTGAATCTTCAATAAAATATTTAAAAGAAAGATTTAAATTATAACTAAATATATATTCACCTAATTTGTTAACTAATCTCCTAAAAAATATATAAAAATAGGAGAATAGTTGCAGATTATTTCTCAAAGTCGCCCATCTACGAGTACATCGTCGAAGCTATTTCAAAACTTAGTTTAAAATCGTAGTTGATTCGTATAAAAAAAATAAAATGAAGCACATGGTAGTGTCAAATAAGTTATGAAAACTCTATGAAACTAATGGATACCGATTAGCATAATCAATTAGTTTTAACCACTTGTTTGGCATTAACTCTTCACTTTCAATTTCTTTTAAAGTGACAGGTATTTTTTTAATACTTGAGTGTTTTCTTAGGAAGTTATAGAAAG
>JAFSVH010000037.1 GCA_017450215.1 Bacilli bacterium
CAAGAGGGGTACTTTGAGTTAATGCTCTTCTAGGAATTGCAAAATCAAAATTTTCTGTTAAATCTATATTTCTCTTCATCTTCTTTTAAATACTGATTTAATTTTTTTGAAAAATGATTTCTTTGGAACATTATTTACTATCTTCATATCATCATCCAATCTATTTAATTCAGCTCTAATCTCCTCTATATTTTTAGGAGTTCCAATGGTCTTTAATTTATCTTTACCAGCTTCCTTTAAGAATTTATCCATTGTTAAATCACAATATTCATCAACCCAATCTCCCAAGAAATAAAATCTATCACTCATAACTATTTCTGTTCGATTAAAATTATTTGTTCCAGTATTTTTTTGAAAGCTACCAAATAATATTGGGTCTTTATCTCTTCTTTCTTTTTGAACTTGTTTCTCCACCTCTCCAGTATAATCAGTAAACACTACATAAAATTGGTCAAAAATATCTTTAGTTTGTGCGATAATATCTACAATCTTATCTGGTATTTCTCTTGGATAATTTTCTAATTCAATAATTTTTACTACATCTTTAGAAATTTTATCGATATATTCTTCAATATCTTCTCTATATACAAAAGAATTTACACCTAATTTTACTGCCTCTCTCTCTTTTTCAACACAATCAACTAAAAATCTTAATTTTTGTATTACTCTTTTTTGTCCAGTAATTTTATATTTTTCTACAAGAGATAAACATCCGTGATAAAACTCTACCAATTCTTCATCTGTAATATTTTGAACTTTACTTTTTAATCCTTCGAAATATTCAGTCGGTTCTAATTCTTTGACATCTTTCTTTTTAGCCATTTTAATCACCTTTCTTTTTTAAAACTAATTTTTTAACTCTTTGCTCATCATAATAATCGTATCTCGCCATAACATCATTTTGTTCTTCTAACGGCATATCTTTAAACATATTGTTATAATATTGGCAAGTTCCAAATGGTTCAACACAACCACCACAACGAACACATTGAGGAACTAATGACCACGCTACATCTTGGTCATATTTTCTGATTTCTTCGACCAAAGCTTCCATATATTCTCTTGTTGTTGGGTCTGCGCACATACAAAGACGTTTTTCTGCTATATTCATTAATGCTTGAATATTAGCGTCCATTTCCATTGGTACATAATTCATTTGGCTTCTTTGTGAGCGGTCTTTAATCTCTGTTATATCCGCTCTTTCTGTTCCAATAAATTTTTCACACCCCTCGTGATGTCTAGCAAAGTGTGTACTAATTGCATAAGGAATATTATCCCATTTCCAACTAATAATTCCTCTTCTTATTGGTGAATGTCTGCAAATTAATAATTTGCGTTTCCATTCTCTTGGAGGTTCTTTATCCCCAGCCTTTTTAGAAATAGTTGTCATACAAGCAGATTTAATAGCTTGCCAATTTACATTAAAATTTGTGATTTTGGTTGTTGTATCATATTTACTCATTTTTTTTCTCCTCTTCTTCATAATAATCATAAAAATTATCTTTTGGTTCTATGCTATGTTCTTTAATATATTTATCCACGGCTTCTTGTTCTTCTTCTGTGAAATAAATAAAACCATCCCTATCATTTAAAAATCTATTAAAAAATCCTACATTACCAAATAATTGTTCTTCCCTAAACGGTTCGTCTATTTTATATGTTTCTAATACATTTTTAATAATATAATCAATATCTACTGGATGATAGTCTAAATAAGCATTATCTTCATAATCATAATCTAATTCACTATATTCCGGATTATATGCTTCTATATCTTTAATAACATCTTCAAAAATTTGTTCCGTAAAAGCTAATCTATTAGATTGTAACCAACAAGCCTTAATTTCTCCAGCCCAATTGTGTTCTAAACATCTTATTTGGTCAATCAAATCATCTTTAGACATAGATTTTAAAGTAGAATCTTTATAAGGTTTATAACCTTGAGTAGCTAAAGCATCTTCATCTTTTGTGTCATAAATTGTTATACTCATTTCTTCCCTCCTCTATCTTTATTAAAATAATATCATAAGAATTAAATTTTGTCAATAAAAAAACGCTTAATTGCGTTCATTAAATAATTCTAATAAAAATGTATTTCTATCAACTGTTTTATGACGCGTCACGGCCATATTAATAGCTCTTGTTTGTGCTACTATATAACACATACTTTTGGCTCTTGTAACAGCTGTATATAACCATTCATTAGATAATAGTATATATGATGAATTATCGAAACCAACAATGGTTACTTTAAATTGAGAACCTTGAGAAGAGTGACAAGTGATTGCATAAGCAAGTTCAAGCCCTTCATAATATTCTTTTGGTATAATAATTTCTCCTTCATCAAAGAAATCAACTATAATATAATTAGTAGATATTTCTTTAACTATTCCCATAGAACCATTATAAATACTTGTTTGTATTCCGTCTGGAGTTTCTACATCATAATGATTTTCTCTATTAATAATCTTATCATTAACTCTTAGAACATTTTTATATTTAATTTTAATTTCTAGGTCTGACTCATATTTTTTAGGATTTATTCTTTGTTGTATTTCTTTATTAATTTGGTCACGTGCCAAAGCAACTTTTTGATTTTGTGCAACTATTATTTGAATATCTTGTATGTTTTTACTTCTATTGTATTCTTCCATAAAAGTTTCTATCAAAACATCAAATAAGCAATCTGCATCAACTCTTGCTTTTAAAGTTAAATCTCTTAGTTGCCCATAAGTTTCATCTCCCTCAAAATCACTAGAAAGTAAAAATAACTTCTTTCTAATTTTTTGAGATGTTGTAATAATTGCAGACTTTTCTGCTTGCCTATGAATTTTAGTTAATTCAACAAAATTTATTTTTTGAGATAACATTAAATCGTTAAGTAAATTACCAACACCAATTGGAGGTAATTGACCGTTATCTCCCAACATTATTAATTTTGCTCCTCTAGGTATAGCTTGTATCAAATTCCAAAATAATTCCAAACCAACCATAGAAACTTCATCTAAAATAATTACATCGACAGGGAGAGGATAACTCTCTTTATATGTAAAACTTTCTCCTTGCCAACCTAATAATCTATGAATTGTGCTACTAGGTTTATCTGTTGCTTCATTTATTCTTTTAGCCGCTTGACCAGAGAAAGCACATTGTTTAATAATAGTATCATAAGGGAATACTTGATAAGCTCCTTTAATTATACTTGTTTTACCAGTACCAGCCAAACCAACAACTAAAGATACATTATTTTTTAATAAGGATTTTATTCCTTTTGTTTGCTCATCTGTAAATTCAAAGCCTTGTTCTTCTTCTGCTCTTTTTATTCCTTCTTCTATTTCTTCATCTGTATAAGTTTTGCATTCAGCCTTTTGTAGACTAATTAATTTATTAACAATATTGCATTCTAAGTCATAATAATACATTAAAGCTATTTGATTTTTTTCTTCATTAAAATAGACTTCTTTTTCTTTTATCATTTCTTGAATACAATTCATTACAATATCGATGTTTATTTGCAATAATTCTGTAATTTGAGTTTTAAAACTATCAAGAGTTAACCAAGTAGAGCCATTATTATTAGCAACATCTTTAAATAAATATCTAATACCGGATTTGATTCTAAAAGGGTCATCAGGTTTAACATTATATTTTAAAGCAATTTCATCAGCTCTTAAAAAACCTACACCTTTTATATCATCTGCTAATATATAAGGATTTTTTTGAAATTTTTTAATAGCGTTTTCAGCGCTTCCATATGTACTGCATAGTTTATTTATTAATAATGGGGTAACGCCAAGCGGCTTAAAGAAATTATATGCAGGAGCCAAATCCATAGTTGCTTTAAATTTATCTATAATTCTATTTGCCGTATGTTCACCTATATATTTGGCTATCATTAATTTTGATACATCACCTTGTTCAATGTACTGGAAAGGGTCTTCAAATGTATTGAATAAACTTTCAACTTGACGTTCAGTTAAAATTTGCTCTAAAAATAATCTTTTTTCTTCTAATGTATCTAATTTAATATTTTCATAACCGCCATCTATTTTAAACTGCCATCCCCATTTTTCATCTTTTTCATACTCTCCCATTATGATATACTCACCTTTTGCTTTTGGTTCAAAAGAAATGATTCCTGCGGCTTTAATTGTATCCATCATTTGAACTAAAACATTAACAGTATGATTTTGGGACTCTTCCATAATTTCTTTAACTTCAACGATTAAAGAAGCCCAATTTGTATCTGGGCTATAATATTTAATATCATTCTTGGTTTTAACTCTGACTCTTAGTTTCATTCTTAACCACCTCAAACATTTCTTCTATAGTATCTTTTAATTTATATCTAGTAGGAGATGTTGAAGTTCTTGCAAATTCTTGTTTAACACCATCAACATACATTGTCATAGTTCCATCATTACCTTGATAAAACTCGTTCCATTGGTCTTCTGTAAGATTTCTTTTTACATCTAGTTGATTTAACGCTAAATTATCAAATGAAACAACTTTAAATTTGGACATATATTTAGATAGATTTTCTTTTAGCCAATTAATTTTATCCTCAATATCTTCTCCTATTTTAGTATTTTTAAGTAACTCAGCACCTCTACCCCAATTTTTATAACCTAAAATTAATATTTTGCAGTTAAATTGGGCTAGATAATCAAAAACATCTTTCCCGTGAATACCAGCAATTAAATGAACTACAGCATTTTCATTTTCAGATACGGCTTTCCACAACATATCATATTTTGTTAAAAATGAAACTCCTAAACCATAAATTAAGTCCTCTTCAATTAATTCATTTATAAAAGTTGCTTTATCAACAAATTCATTTTGATGAACCGTAATACTAGGAAGAACTCCTTGTTTTTTTAATTTTTGTAAAAACTCTTTTAATTGTGGATGAGACGTAACTTTTCCG
>JAFSVH010000038.1 GCA_017450215.1 Bacilli bacterium
TAAATTATATCAAGGATTTCTTTTTTTTATTTAGTTATCAACATACTTTTTGATGACGGTATATATATAATCAAGAATTTAGTTGATAAACAACATACTTCTTGAGAGACACCCCTTATCAACAAAAATCTTTATTTATCCAAGAAGACTCTGCAGAAGCAGGGCCTTTTTTTGCGTTGTGCTGAGCTTATGCTTGGCTTTTTTTATGCTTTGCGCAAGTTTTTAGCAAATTATTAGCAAAGGGGCTCGCAAATAAAACAATACATGATATAATGTATGCAGGCGCTTGGCGAGGAGAGGCTTTTCTGTGCATATGAGGAGAATTGGGGCTGTGCTTGTACAATTGTTGTTTAAGCATAAGCTCAAATCTCACATGGTGTACAAAAATGCCATGCATAGCTAGAGCAGTGCTAATAACTAAATAACAAGAAAATTGATCATGCAAAATGCATGATCTTTTTTTAGTAAAACTTACATTAAATGGAATTTAATAATTTGATTTGTTGTAAAATAATAATAAAAGCAATATAATATATAAGTGTTTGAAGGTGATGGTATATGCAAAACGAAAAATTATTAGTATTAGATTTTGGTGGACAATATAATCAATTAATTGCAAGACGAATTAGGGAGTGTAGTGTATATTGTGAAGTACATCCTTATAATATGAGTATAGAAGAAATTATTAAGTACAATCCTAAAGGAATTATTTTTACTGGTGGACCAAATTCGGTATTTGAAAAGGGCTCCCCTTTGGTGGATAAGAAAGTTTTTGATTTAAATATTCCTATTTTAGGTATTTGTTATGGTTGCCAAGTAATAGCTTATTTAAATGACGGTAAAGTAAAACATGCTATTACTAGTGAATATGGGAAGATAAATGTTTCCATTAAAAAGGATTCTAAGTTATTTAAAGATGTAAGTGTAAATACGATTGTGTGGATGAGTCATACTGATTATGTTTCATCTGTGCCAAAAAATTATAAGATAACTGCTTTAACAGAAAATTGTCCGGTAGCATCGTATGAAAATGAAAAAAAGAAGATTTATGCAGTGCAGTTTCATCCAGAAGTTATGCATACGGTTGAAGGAATGAAGATGTTATCTAATTTTGTTTACAATGTATGTGGTTGCAATGGTGATTGGAAGATTAATAACTTTGTAAAAACTACTATAGATAGTCTTAAAGAAAAAATAGGCAATGGCAAGGTATTATGTGCTTTATCTGGTGGGGTAGATTCGTCAGTTGCTGCTGTACTACTATCAAAAGCTATAGGAAAACAACTTACATGTGTGTTTGTTGATCATGGATTGCTTCGTAAAAACGAAGGTGATGAAGTAGAAGCAATATTTGGTGAAAAGGGACGATATAAACTAAATTTTGTAAGAATTAATGCAGCAGAAAGATTTTATGAAAAACTTGCCGGAGTAACTGAACCGGAAGAAAAAAGAAAAATAATAGGTTCTGAATTTATCAAAGTCTTTGAAGAAGAAGCAAAAAAAATCGGGGCAGTCGATTTTTTAGTGCAAGGAACAATTTACCCTGATGTTATTGAATCAGGTTTAGGCAAATCTGCAACAATCAAATCACACCATAACGTTGGTGGTCTTCCATCAGTTGTTAATTTCAAAGAAATCATAGAGCCTCTTAGATTATTATTTAAAGATGAAGTTAGAAAAGTGGGTTCAGAACTTGGCCTACCAGAGACTTTGGTATATCGTCAACCTTTTCCAGGACCTGGTCTAGGTGTAAGAATAGTAGGTGATATAACTTTAGAAAAAGTAAAGATTTTACAAGAGGCTGATTTTATCTTTAGAGAAGAAATAAGGAAAGCAGAACTAGACAAAAAATGCAATATAAGTCAGTATTTTGCGGTTTTAACAAATATGAGATCAGTTGGTGTAATGGGAGATTTTAGAACATATGATTATGCAATAGCCCTTCGTGCTGTTGAAACATCTGATTTTATGACAGCAGATTGGGTAAGAATTCCATATGAAACTCTTGATATAATATCAAGGAGAATTGTAAATGAAGTAAATGGTGTTAACAGAGTACTTTATGATTGTACATCTAAACCGCCAGCAACAATTGAATTTGAATAAATTTATATAGTATCAATAAAAAATAAACCCATCGATTTCGATGGGTTTTATAATACTTAGTTATAATATGCTTTAACATGGTCAATGAAGGCCTCATCTACTAAAGAAAGTGGTTTTCCTTTTAACCATACAAATAAATAATCAATATATCGTTCTGGATTTACAACTTCCTTAACAATTATGTCTTTATTAGAAATATAAGATGTTTTTGGAAATAGACTAACGCCAATGTTGTTTCCTGATAACGCAGCTACATCCAAATAATTATCCATCTTACAAATTATATTAGGTTTAGCTCCTACTTCTTTAAACCACTTATTAATCATAGTATTAATTGATTCCCTACTAGGTACAATTAGTGACTGGTCCTTAAGAAGACTTAAATCTATTGTATCTCCTGGTAAACTAGCTAGGGGATTTTTTACACTCATAAAGGCAGTCATTCTTTCACTTCCTACTTTAAAACTATTAAGTAGGGTATTATCACATGGGGCCGTGATTACTGCAAGATTGATAAGGCCACTGCGTAGTTTTTTAATTAATTCATCACTATTTCCATCAATAATATTAAAATGTACATTTTTATTTTTTGAATAGAATGCTTCAATCCATTTAGCTGTTATATTAGGGGCACTACCTTCTACAAGACCAATATAGATTGTACCACTCATACCATCATTCATTGCTTTAACTTCATTTTTAGCTTTATTTACTAAAAGTAGTATTTCTTTTGCATGACGGTATAATAGTTTACCAGATTCAGTTAGCTGTAATGATCTTTTTCCTCTAATAAAAAGAGTGGTATTTAATTCTTTTTCTAAAGAATGAATTTGGGCACTTAAAGGTGGTTGACTAATACATAATTTAGTTGCAGCTCTGGTGATGTTTAATTCTTCAGCAACAGTTACAAAATAAGAAAGTGTACGTATATCCATTCGAACTCCTTTTTATCATACGAAAAATGTATGATTACTATAATATTATATGTATTTGTTTTAATTTTGTCAATATTATATAATGGTGTTATATTAGTATATTTTTATAAAATGGAGGGAATAATATGGCAGGTATGGATGAATTATTTGGAATTGATGTCTTTTCTAAAAAAGTTATGAAGACAATGCTATCGGCAGAAGTCTTTAAAAAAGTTGAAGAGACAATGAATGAAGGAAAAAAATTAGATAGGGAAATTTCGGATGCAGTAGCTAGTGCAATGAAAAATTGGGCTGTATCAAAAGGTGCAACTCATTATACACACTGGTTCCAACCAATGACTGGTATTACTGCTGAGAAACATGATGGTTTTATTGCCTTTTCTAGTGGTGGTAATGTCATTATGGATTTTTCTGGTAAGGAATTAATAAAAGGTGAACCTGATGCCTCGAGTTTTCCATCTGGTGGACTTCGTTCTACATTTGAAGCTCGTGGTTATACAGTTTGGGATCCAACATCTTATGCTTTTGTAAAAGGTAAAATACTATATATTCCTACAGCCTTTTGTGCTTTCAGTGGTGAAGCAATCGATAAAAAAACGCCATTATTAAGATCGATGGATGCTTTAAGTAAACAAGCTGTAAGAGTGCTTGATACTCTAGGAATTAAAACAAGACGTGTACTTCCAATGGTTGGTGTTGAACAAGAATATTTCTTAATTGATAAAGAAGTATATAAGAAAAGAAAAGATTTAATAATATGTGGACGAACATTATTTGGTGCTCCATCTCCAAAGGATCAACAATTAGATGATCATTATTTTGGTATGATTAAACCTAGGATTCAATCATTTATGGAAGAACTAAATGAAACACTATGGCGACTCGGTATACCTGCTAAAACCGAACATAATGAAGTAGCACCATCACAACATGAACTTGCACCAATTTATGAAAGTTGTAATATTGCAGCGGATCACAATCAATTAACAATGGAAATTATGCAAAAAGTTGCGGATAAACATGGTCTTGTTTGCTTACTAAATGAAAAACCATTTGCTGGTGTTAATGGTTCTGGTAAACATAATAACTGGTCACTTGCGACTGATAGCGGTTTGAATCTTTTATCTCCAGGAAAAACAGAACAAGAAAACTTAGTATTTTATTTATTCTTAACCGCAATTATTAAAGCTGTCGATGAATTTCAGGATTTATTAAGAATAAGTGTTGCTACTAGTACTAACGATAATAGATTAGGTGGGAGTGAAGCACCTCCAGTAATAGTATCGATGTTTTTAGGTGAAGAATTAACGGAAGTGTTAGATGCTATTGCATCTGATACATCACTAAATGAAAGAAAAAAGAATGTAATGAAATTTGGAGTAACATCAATTCCTGAATTTGTGAAAGATAGCACTGATAGAAATAGAACATCACCATTTGCCTTTACTGGAAATAAATTTGAATTTAGAATGTTAGGTTCACAAAACTCTATTTCATGTACAAATATAATGCTTAATTCAGCAGTAGCTTACGCTCTTTCTTCATTTGCGGATAGATTAGAGAAAGCAAGTGATATTAGTAGTTGTGTCCATGAGATTATTAAAACTGAATATAATAATCATAAACGTATTATATTTAATGGAAATGGATATGGTGATGAATGGGTAAAAGAAGCTAAGAATAGAGGCTTATTGAATCTACCATCTACTCCTGATTGTCTTCCTTATTTGAGAGAAGAAAAGAATATTAAAATGTTTTTAGAAACCGGTGTTTTATCAAGTGCTGAAATAGATGCTAGATATAACATTCAATTAGAAAACTATTCTAAGTCAATGCTAATTGAAGCAGCCACAATGCTTGATATGACAAAGAAAGAATACTTACCTGCAATTTGTAAATATCAAAAAGAATTAGTTGAAAACTTAAAATTGAAGAAAGATATTGGTATTGATAGTAAATCTAAATATGAAATAGCAGTAATTACTAAACTAGATGAACTAAGTAGTATAACATATGAAGTTATAGAAGAATTAGAAAAAGATATAGTTATCGTTAAAAATATAGAAGGCTATGATAAAGCAAGATACATTTCTGATGTAATAAAAGTATTAATGAATAAATTACGTGAAAACATTGATAAAGCTGAAGTATTATGTAAAGAAGAGGCATGGCCACTTCCTAGTTATAGTACATTACTATTCTCAGTTTAGAAGGAGGACTTATGGCAAAATTTATTTTTGTGACTGGTGGTGTTGTATCGTCACTTGGTAAAGGGATTGCTGCCGCAAGTATTGGAAGACTTTTAAAAAATAGAGGTCTTAAGATTTTTATGCAGAAGTTTGATCCATATATTAATGTTGATCCTGGCACAATGTCTCCCTATCAGCACGGCGAAGTATTTGTGACTGATGATGGAGCTGAAACTGATTTGGACTTAGGCCATTATGAACGCTTTATTGATGAAAATTTAAGTAAAAGAAGCAATATTACAACTGGTAAAATTTATCAATCAGTAATATCTAAAGAGAGAAAAGGTGAATACTTAGGGGCTACTGTACAAGTTATTCCTCATATCACCAATGAAATAAAGAGCCAATTAATTAAAGCTGAAAAAGAGTCAGGTGCTGATGTAATAATTACAGAAATTGGTGGTACTGTTGGCGATATTGAATCATTACCATTTTTGGAAGCAATTAGACAAGCAAGAAGGGACTTTGGTTATGAGAATACAATGTATATTCATAATACATTAGTTCCATATTTAAGAGCCGCTGATGAGATTAAAACTAAACCAACTCAACATTCAGTAAAAGAATTAAAGAGTATTGGTATTCAACCAGATATTATCATCTTAAGGACTGAAGTAGACATTAGTTCTTCGCAAAAAGAAAAGATTGCCTTATTTTGTGATGTAAAAGAAGATGCAGTAATCGTGGCTAAAGATGAAAAGATATTATTTAATGTTGTGAATAGTCTTCATTCGCAACATATTGATGATATTATTTTGAGTCATTTTCATATTGAGGTAAAAGAAGCTGATATGAGTCATTGGAATGAAATGATTAAAAGAATTAAAACATCAAAAGAAGAAATAAATATTGCATTAGTTGGTAAATATGTGCAATTACATGATGCATATATATCGGTAAGCGAAGCTTTAAAAGCGGCAGGATATTATTATACTAAAAAAGTAATTGTTAATTATATCGATGCAAATAATGTTGATGATAATAATGTTAGTGAAATTTTGGAAGGAGTGGATGGAATATTAGTTCCTGGTGGTTTTGGTAAAAGAGGCTCTAGTGGTAAGATTAGTGCTATCAAATATGCAAGAGAAAATAAAATACCAATGCTTGGTATATGTTATGGAATGCAACTGGCAGTAATTGAATATGCTAGAAATGTGTTTAAATATGCTGATGCTAACTCAACTGAGATTGATCCGGATACTAAACACCCAGTTATTTATTTATTACCAGATCAATATGCTGGCATTAATATGGGTGGTACATTACGACTTGGGTTATATGATTGTCATCTAAAAGAAGATAGTTTAGTATATAGTTTATATGAAACATCTGATATTAAAGAACGCCATCGTCATCGTTATGAATTTAATAATGACTTTTATAATATTTTTGAAAAAGACTTAAAAGCTGTAGGTATGAATGAAAAACAAAATTTAGTTGAAATTGTTGAACTTAATGGTCATCCATTTTTTGTTGGGTGTCAGTTCCATCCAGAATTCTTATCAAGACCAGATAGGCCACATCCATTGTTTAAAGGATTTATTTATGCGGCAATTGAAGAAAAAGCTAGGAGAAAATAATATATGCCAACTTTAGTAATTGAAGGTAGCCAATGGGGCGATGAAGGAAAAGGCAAAATAACTGATTATTATGCGCAAATAGCAGATGTTGTTGTGAGAAGTCAAGGCGGAAATAATGCCGGTCACACAATTACAATTAATAATGAGAAATTTGCTCTTCGTAGCATTCCATCAGGTATTTTTAATCCTCATATTAAAAATATCCTTGCTAGTGGAATGGTTATTAATCCTAAACAAATGTTAGAAGAATTACATGGATTAGAAGCAAGAGGCATAACAAAATATAATCTATATATTTCTAATCGAGCTCATGTTGTACTTCCATACCATGAATTATTAGATGGAGCCTATGAAAAGTATAAAGGTGATCATAAAATTGGTACAACAAAAAGAGGTATTGGTCCAAGCTATTCCGATAAAGCAAATCGAATTGGCATCAGAATGGGTACATTTATCGATGAAGAAGATTTTAAAGAAAGTTTAAGTGAAACTTTGAAAATCAAAAATGCAGAATTAAAGATGTTAGGTTTAGAAGAACTTGATTTGAATACAATTTTTGATGAATATAAAATATATGCAAAAGAAATAAAGAGATATGTCTGTGATACATCTTTATTAATTGAAGAAGAAATAGAAAGAGGTTCAAAAATATTATTTGAAGGAGCACAAGGAGTAATGCTTTGTCTTGATCATGGAACATATCCTTATGTAACATCATCATCACCAACTGGTTCAGCGGTACCACTTAATTGTGGAATAGCGCCTAGTTACATTAATAATATTTTAGGTATATGTAAATCATATACAACTCGTGTTGGTGAAGGTCCTTTTCCAACTGAAATTGAATCGGATATTGCATCATACATTAGAGAACGAGGTCATGAATATGGAACAGTCACAAAACGTCCAAGACGTGTTGGCTGGCTTGATTGTGTTGAACTAAATTACGCAAGACGTGTTTCTGGAATTAATTATTTATCTTTAATGTTACTTGATGTATTAACTGGCCTTGATGAAATAAAGATTTGTTATAAATATGAAATAGATGGTAAAGAAATAGATTACATGCCAGCAACTATTAAAGAATTAAATAAGGTTAAACCGGTATATTTAAGTCTAAAAGGTTGGGATGAAGATATTTCTAATGTGAAATCATTTGACAAACTACCTGAAAATGCTAAGATGTATGTAAGAAAGATTGAAGAACTTACTAAAGCAAGTGTTGCCCTAATTTCTGTAGGTCCTGATCGAAGTCAAACTATTAAAATTAAAGAAATATTTTAAGCATTAGTTGGAGGGAAAAATGATTCTTAGATATTCAAGAGAAAAAATGCGCAAAATATGGAATGATGAAAATAAGTTTCAAGCCTTTTTAAAAGTAGAACTATTATCATGTAAAGCTTGGAGTGAATTAGGAGTTATTCCAAAAGAAGATGTCACTAAAATAGAAGAAAAAGCACAAATCAATTTAAAAAGAATTGAAGAAATTGAAGTAAGTACTAAACATGATGTTATAGCTTTTACTAGATCATTAAGTGAATATCTAGGTGATGAAAAGAAGTGGGTGCATTATGGATTAACTTCGACTGATGTTGTTGATACTGCTAATGGATATTTATTAAAATGTGCTAATGATATAATTGAAGAAGACATTATTAAGTTTTTAGATGTTTTAAAGACAAAAGCACTAAAATATAAAGAAACACCATGTATTGGAAGGACTCATGGAATTCATGCAGATATCACATCATTTGGTCTAAAGTGGGTTTTATGGCATGAAGAAATGATGCGCAATTTAGAAAGATTTAAAAATGCCAGAAAAGATGTAGAATGTGGTAAAATTAGTGGAGCTGTTGGCAATTATGTAAATATTAATCCATTTGTTGAAGAATATGTATGCAAGAATTTAGGTATAGATTCAGCAAATATTTCAACTCAAGTTTTGCAACGTGATCGTCATGCATATTATGTTGCAACTTTAGCTTTAATTGCTTCTACATTAGAAAAAATTGCAACTGAAATAAGAAGTTTACAAAGAACTGAAATTCATGAAGTTGAAGAAGCCTTTACGTCTGGTCAAAAAGGAAGCAGTGCTATGCCACATAAGAAGAATCCAATTTCTTCAGAAAATATTTGTGGGTGTGCTAGAATAATGCGAGGTTATATCATTCCAAGTTATGAAAATATTAGTTTATGGCATGAAAGAGATATTTCTCATTCATCAGCGGAAAGAATTATTTTTCCTGATGCAACTGAACTTTTAGATTATATGCTTAATAGATTTATGGGTGTTTTAGATAATCTTGTTGTATATGATAATAATATGCTGCAAAATATTTATAAAACTAATGGAGCTATTTTCTCACAAAGAGTAATGAATGCTTTGATTAGTAAAGGATTAAATCGTGAAAATGCTTATGATTTAGTTCAAATGATATCGCTTAAGTCATATAATGAAAATATTTCTTTTAAAGAATTATTATTAAATTATAGCGACATAATCAAGAATCTTTCTAAAGAGGAAATTGAAAACTGTTTTACATTAGATTATTATTTTAAGAATATTGATTATATTTATAAAAAATGTAAGATAGTATAAAAAATAAATAAAAGATTTGGTTATTTTAACTATAAGATCATGCAAAATGCATGGTCTTTTTTATGCAATGCTTAGCTTATGCTTGGCTTTTTAAAGCAATGTGCAAGTATTATGCAAATTATTAGTAAAGGGGCTCGCAAATAAAACAATACACGATATAATACATGCATGGTAGCTGGGCTCATGCTTAGCTTTTTTTCATTTTAATTACAAACATTTTACAAAACGTACACAAAAACGTACGCTTTTACTTGACAAAGAGTTTAGATTATTATATAATGTTATTGAATATGGAGGATACATTTATGATGAATACTAATATCACAAGTGCTCGTGAGAAATTATATAGCCTCGCATCAAGTTGTATTAAGTATAATAATGTTATTAATATAAATACAAAAGAAGGTAATGTAATTATGATGAGTGAAGAAGATTACAATAATATTATGGAGTCTTTATATTTGGCTGGAATTCCTGGAATGTATGAAAGTATAGAAGAAGGAGTAAATACTTCATTAGAAGATTGTAAGAAAGTAGAATGGAAATAGTTTTTACTCGTCAAGCCGCTAAAGATTTTGAGAAAATTAAACAAAATCCAAGTTTACACAAAAAGGTGGTGGCACTTTTAGAATTAATAGAAGAGAATCCATTTCAAAATCCTCCTTCATTTGAGAAATTGATAGGATTTGATTCAGTATATTCTAGAAGAATAAATATTCAACATAGGCTTGTATATCAAGTTTATGAAAAAGAAAAAATAATTAAAGTAATTAGAATGTGGACACATTACGAAGGAGTTTAGAAATAATTAAATAACAAGAAATAGATCATGTAAAAGCATGGTCTTTTTTATATCCATTTTGTAATTTTATTAGATTAATGCATTCATATTGACAAATTAAATCGGAACCGATATAATTATAGTATGAGATACAATGATGATAATTATTTACTATTAGAAACACAAATATGTTTTCCAACTTACGCTGTCTTTAACAAGATTTTAAGACGTTATCAACCGCTTTTAAAAGAACTCAACCTCACATATACTCAGTATATAATTATGATGGTTTTGTGGGAAAAAGAAGTGACAACTGAAAAAGATATTGGCGAAACACTCTTCTTAAAATCAAACACGCTAACTGATACATTAAGGTTAATGGAAAAGAAAGGACTTATAAAAAGAGTTAAAAGTGACAAAGATAAACGTAAATTAGAAATCATAGTGACAGAAGAAGGAAAAGAATTGAAAAAGAAAGCAATTAATGTTCCAAAAACTTTATACAATGAGCACTGGTTAACTGATGATGAATTCGATCAATATAGAGAATTGTTATATAAACTTTTGAAAGGAGATTGGGGAGAATGATTATTAAAGCAATTCACTTTAGAAAGAATGGTTTTTATACAGCACCATTTATTTTTGGTGGTGAAGATGGACCAGAAAATTATGATATCAAGGAAAGATATCGTGGAAGTTTACAAAATTATTTAATCGATACAGGAAAGGAAGTTATCTTAGTAGATACTGCTATTCCAAAAGGAACACCAGAAGAGGTTCCAAATGAAAATTCACCTATGTTTACAGGCCTTGATTCAATCGACTATATAGATGGTTTAAAGCAGTTGGGTTATATGCCAGAACAAGTATCTAAAATCATCCTTACTCATAAACATGGCGATCATTCAGGAAGATTAAAAGATTTTCCAAATGCTCAAATTTTTGTAAATGAAGATGAATGTTGTGCTGATGAATTAAAAGGATTAAATAATATCGTTTCTGTAAAATTCAAAAGTGGCGCTTTTTATAATTTTCCTGATACCGAAGAAATTGCACCAAGTGTTCATATGATCAAAGCTAAAGGACATACTAATGGAAATAGTATGGTGATTGTTGAAGATAAAGAAGAAGGAATATTTTATATGTTCCAAGGTGATATCACATATACTGATGAAGCACTATATCGAAATAAATTATCCGTTGTTTATGAAGATCTTAAGGAAGCAAGAATAACTTTAGATAGAGTAAGAGAATTCGTGTGTAAACATCCTACTGTTTACATGGGAACTCATACTCCTCAAGGTCCTGAGAATCTTGAGGCTAAAAGAATTATAGACCTTAATAATCCAGTTGAAACAATTCCAGTAGGTGATATTACATTTAAAACTAAAACGGGTAAATATGTTTGTTCTATTTGTGGGTATGTATATGATCCAGCCAAAAATAATGGTATAGCCTTTGATGATTTACCAGAAGATTGGAAGTGCCCAAGATGCAAACAACCAAAAACAAAATTCAATGAAGCATAAAAAGGAAATGGAGGAAAATATGACAAAAGTTGAATTATTAAAAAGTTATGCAAAGGCTTGGTTTGGCAATAGCCAACAACACAGCATTCATGCTCAATTATTAAACCAAAGAGGATTCAAAAAATTAGCTGCCAAAATTATGGCTGAATCTGAAGAAGAATTAAATGAAGCTAAAGAGTGTAATGCAAGATTAATCGAATTAGGTGAACTACCAGTTGTTGCATGTGAAGAATATCCTGTTATCACTGATATCAAAGAAATGCTTGAATATGATTGCAAGGATAGTCAAGAAGCCCTACCAGAAATGTCTAAGAGCCTAGCAATGTTTGAAGATGACTATGTAACTAAGGCTATGATTCAAAAATTTATCATCGATGAACAAGATCATTATAATTGGGTTAGAGAACATCTCAATCTCATCAAAGAAATTGGTTACGAAAACTACTTAATCGAAATGTTAAGTGAATAAAAACATTTTTAAGGATCGTCATTATGCAAGCAATAATGGAAACTATATTTGAAACCATATATCTTTTATTTGCCTTATTTAGTGGTGTTTATCTATTAATAAAAGCTAAAGGCAGATTAGCCTATATTCTTTTAGGTATTGCTATTTTAGTCTTAGGATGTGGAGATGCATTTCATCTTGTTCCACGTATGGTTGGATTAAACACAACTGGATTAGAAAATTTTAAAATGGAGTTAGGACTAGGAAAGTTAATGACTTCGATTACGATGACTTTCTTTTATGTCATCATGTACATATTTTTAATCATTAGATACAAAAAGAACTTACCTTTATGGCTCCATATTGCCTATAATTTCTTATTTTTAACAAGAATTATTCTTGTTTCACTACCATACAATAACTGGTTTGATGAATCACCATACATATGGAACATTATTCGAAATATACCTTTTGTAATAATGGGCATAATTTTTATTACAATGTCATTTGCCTACTGTAAAGATGATAAGTATTTCAAATGGATGTGGCTTATAGTCATCTTCTCATTTGTTTTTTACTTAATCACTGCTTTGGGTGCAAGTTTTGTTCCGATTCTTGGCTTAATGATGTTGCCAAAAACTATTTGTTATATGCTAATATTTGTATTTTCATTGTTGTCAGTAAATAAGGAGAAAAGTTCATGAATTTAGCAATTAGATATTATACAAAAAGCAAAAAAGGCAATACCGAAAAGATTGCCAAACATATCGAAGAAAAAATTAACGTCGTGGCCTTAGATGTCAATCATCCACTAGAAGAAGAAGTTGACACGTTATTATTAGTAAATGCAATGTATGCGGCTAAAATCGATAAAGAAATTAAACAATTTTTAAAGAATAATAAAGATAAGATTAAAAATCTTATCAATATCAATAGTAGTGCATCTGGTGCTTCCACTTATAAGAATGTTGAGAAAGTGTGTGATGAATGCAATATCCCTATTTCAGATAAAGAATTTCACACCGTAGCTTCTTGGATTTTCATCAATAAAGGGCGACCTAATGAAGAAGATTTCGAAAGATTAGATATATTTTTAAAAGAATTAAATTTAGGAGAGTAAGATATGAACGAAAAAGAAATAGTATTAAATGCAATGAGAAAAGCTGGTGAACCAGTTAATGCTGGGAAGATTGTTGAACTCACTGGTCTAGATCGAAAAATTGTTGATAAAGTTATGGCAGAACTTAAAAAGGAAGGACTTATTGTTTCTCCTGTTCGCTGTAAATGGGAACCAGCAAATAAATAGTGTAGTGCTATGGCAAGTTAAATAACAAAAAATAGATCATGTAATAAGCATGGTCTTTTTTTATGCTTTGTGCAAGTATTTCGCAAGTTTTTTAGCAAAACAGTTCTAAAATAAACTAAAACATGACATAATACATGCGAGGCGTGTGCTTGGCTTTATATTGCAATGAGTGGCTTTGCGCTTAGCTTTACATAGCAATTTGGGGAGAGGCTTTTCTGTGCATTTGAGAAGAATTGAGGCTGTGCTTGTACAATTGTTGTAATTATACAACTACATTTTTCTTGAAGTGCATAAACTATGATTGCAAATCACAGGTCAATTTAATAAAATAAAACAAGAGACTATGTGTAATGCAGAGTTTTTTGTTTGTTAGAGGTTAATTAAAATTTGTGACTGAATTAAAACATTTAATTTGAGGTGTAGAATTGTTAAAATTATATTAAATTCATATAATTTTCTAAGAGAGACTTGGTACGAATTCTAATATTGAGAATATAATTATAAAATCTAGTGTTGATATACATTAGTACAAATGATAAAATAATAATTGATCAGGAGTAATACTTATTATGAAAAAAAATATAATGATTCTTTTAGTAATATCGTTGATTAATCAAGGGCTTACTGCGTTTTTTGCTTTTGTGCCTAATGGAATGATGTGGGTATATGCAATGATTATTCCACTAATTAATGCAGTAATATATTTAATTAGTTTCTTTTTGCTTCTTAAAGATGGATTAGGGAAAAAAGAAGAATCCTATAATATTCCATCATCATTAATGATTTTATTTATTCCAGTATATTTATATAGTGCTATAAATATTTCATCAGTTGGTGATTCTTTATTCTTATGGGTTTCTGTTTGTACTGGTATTTATGTTTCAACATTATCAATTTTAATGATAATTTTCCGTAATAAGAAATCAAAATTATACAACTCACCTTTTAAAAAGTGTTCTATTATTTTACTTATAATTTGTGCGGTTATTACATTTATAACATATCTATTAGAATCATATTATTATAGTATGTTGCATGATGGATTAGATGATAAAGGCTTACTTTTTAATGTTCCTTTGTATGTTTATATAAGCGTATTATTAATATATATTATTTTTGTTATAATCGTATTAAGTTATAAAAGAGTGAAATATAAAAAAGAAGAACAAAATTAGAGAAAATTAAGGAGAAAAGACATAAAAAAATATTCATAGTTTTCTTGCTTTTAATATTATTTATGTGTGCATGTTCACCAAATGAACAAAAACCATTAAACAATGTTGATTTTGGTAATGATGAATAAATATTCTATAAAAAGACGCTGCATTTAGTTGTTTCTAATGCAGGGTCTTTTAATTTATTAATTATAAAAAGATGCATTAAATAAAATATAATGCTAGAAGTTCATAGTTTAAAATAGTATAATATTCTTATAATGATAATAAATCATTTAATGATAATAAATCATTAATAAAAAATAGGAGAATGAAATGAAATATTATTTAGCTATTGATATCGGTGCTTCATCTGGAAGACATATTATTGGGTATATGGATAAAGATAAATTGATGACTGATGAAGTTTATCGTTTCCCTAATAGTGTTAAGCTTGTTGATGGACATTTAATATGGGATATTGAATATATTTTTAATAATGTATTAATTGGAATTAAAGAAGCACTAAAAAAATATGAAAATATTGAATCAATGAGTATTGATACATGGGGTGTAGATTATGTTTTGATGAATCAAGATAAAGAAATATATCCATGTTATGCTTATAGAGATTTAAGAACTAAAGCAATAATATCAAAAGTTCATTCATTAATTTCATTTGACAGATTATACGAAATAACAGGAACTCAATTTCAAGAATTTAATACTATTTATCAATTATATTCAGATATGTATTTAGGTAGACTTGACAATGCTACATCTTTTTTACATATTCCTGAATATTTAATGTATAAATTAACAGGAAAGATGGTTCATGAATATACTAATGGATCAACAACTGGTTTATTAGATAAAGATACTAATAATTATTCAAATGAAATAATAAATAAATTAGGATTCAATAAGAATTTATTTACTATTTTATATAAACAAGGAACATTAGTTGGAGATTTCACTAATGATATAAGAAAGAAGGTAAATGGAAATATTAAAGTTGTACTATGTTCAACTCATGATACAGCTTCAGCTGTTGAAGGAATGAATATAGATTTTAATATCCCATATATTTCAAGTGGTACATGGAGTTTACTTGGAATTAAGACAGAAAAAGTGATTAATAGTGAGGAAGCAAAGAGAGCTAATTATTCTAATGAATATGGATCCAATTATATTAGATTTCAAAAGAATATTATGGGATTATGGATAATTCAAAATTTATCGAGAGAAATGAATTTAGATTTTAGTAAAATGGTAGAACTAGCTCGAGAATCAAAGTATGAAGAAATATATGATGTTAACGATCAAGTATTTTTATCAAGTCTAAAAATGAAAGAAGAGATTATTAATTATTTTAAAGTACGAAATATGATTGTTCCTATTAGTGATGCTGATGTCATCAACTCAACATTTAGAAGTTTAGCTTATTCTTATAAAGTTGCTATTGATGAACTTGAAATGGTAACAAAACAAAGTTATGATAAAATATATATAGTTGGTGGTGGAGCTAAGAATATTTATCTTAATCAACTTACATCTTTTTATACAAAAAGAAAAGTAATTGCTTTACCAATTGAAACAACAGCAATAGGTAACATATTGAGTCAAATGGAGGGTAAATAAGATGAGAGAAGAAGTAATAGATATTTATAAAAGCTATGGAATTGATGTAAATGAAGTAATTAATAAATTAAAAAAAGTAAAGATTAGTTTACATTGCTGGCAACTTGATGATGTTACAGGATTTGAAAATAGTGGTGAGTTAACAGGCGGTATTCAAGCAACTGGCTCTTATCCTGGTAAAGCAAGAAATTTCAAGGAACTTACAGATGATTTAGATTTTGCACTTAAATATATTCCAGGGTCTAAAAAGATTAATCTTCATGCTTGTTATCAAGCACAAGATGTTGTTGATAGAGCTGATGTTTCACCTCATCAATTTGCTCCATGGGTTGATTTTGCAAAATCACATAAAGTAGGCTTAGATTTTAATCCAACAATCTTTTCAAGTCCTATGCTCGTCGATAATATGAGTTTATCATCTCCTTTAAAGAATGTACGTGATTATTGGATTAGGCATTGTATTAATTCATTAAAGATTACTGAATATTTTGGTAAAGAATTAGGTGAAAAAGCATTAATGAATATTTGGATTCCAGATGGATTTAAAGATGTACCTGCAGATAGACTTGGTCCAAGAAAGAGATTAAAAGAATCATTAGACTTAATTTTAAGTGGATACAAATATGATAAGACTGTTATGGATGTAGCAGTAGAATCAAAATTATTTGGTATCGGAATGGAATCATATACAACTGGATCTCATGAATTCTATATGAATTATGCAATTAAAAATAATATATTATGTTTACTTGATACTGGACATTTCCATCAAGGTGAGAATGTAGCTGATAAGATTTCATCAATGCTTTTATTTAATGATAAATTAGCATTCCATGTATCTCGTCCTGTTAGATGGGATAGTGATCATGTTCTTAAGCTTAATGATGATTTACAAGATGTAGCTGATGAATTAGTGAAATGTGATGGATTAGATAAAACATATATTGCTCTTGATTATTTTGATGCTTCAATCAATAGAGTTGCTGCTTTAATAATTGGAGCAAGAAATATGGAAAAAGCTCTACTTAAAGCATTACTTACTCCATGGATTTTATTAAAGACGGCCCAAGATGAGATAAATCATACAAAAGTTTTAGCTCTTCAAGAAGAATTAAAGACTTTACCTTGGGCTGAAGTATGGGATGAATATTGTAAAGAATGTAATGCGAAAAGCGAAAAAGAGTGGTTTGAAGACTGCTTGAAATATGAGAAAGATGTATTATCAAAAAGAGGTTAATTAAATGCAATTTATAAATGAAGTAGTAGATATTTTAGATTTATTATATCAACATGGCTGGGATGAAAGAAATGGTGGTAATTTATCTTATATCTTAACTAGTGAAGAAGTTAAATCTTTAGAAAATCAAAATCAAATTATTAGGACTTTTACTTATGATTTTGATATGAGTGAATTAATTGGCAAATATTTTGTTATAACTGGGACTGGGACTTATTTTAAGAATATGAAAAAAGCACCAGAAGTTAATTTAGGAATTGTGAAAGTTGTTGATAAGAATAATCTAGGATTAGTTTGGGGTTATAAAGACGGAGGAAGACCTACTAGTGAAACACCAACTCATCTGAGATGTCATATCGAAAGATTAAAGAAAGATCAAAAACATCGTTTAGTTATCCACTGTCATACGACTAATATTATTTGTATGACTCATATATGTCCGCTTGAATCAGATTATTTCACTGAAAAATTATGGAAGATGCAAACTGAAAGTATAGTTGTATTCCCTGAAGGAGTAGGAGTATTGCCTTGGATGTTATGTGGTGGAAATGAAATAGGAATTGAAACTGCTAAGTTAATGAAGGAATATCGAAGTGTTATCTGGGCTCAACATGGTTTATTCTGTACAGGAACTTCATTAGATGAAGTATTTGGTTTAATAGAAACAATCGAAAAAGCAGCAGAGATTTATATGAAGATATGTGATAAGAAAATATTACAATCAATTAGCAATGATAATTTAAAAGAAATTACGAAAGCATTTAATATAAAATATCGCAATGGAATAATTGATTAGTTGATTATATGACAAATATATAAAATGGATAATCGCAATCTTTATATTAGCAATTTTTTTGCTTTTGCTACTTCATAGTAAGCTTTATTGCTCTTAAGAAGAGAACAAGGTTAATAATTTATTTAGTATTAAGCATATTATTAATTCTAACTCTTATCTTTACAATTATATTAGGTAATGAAACATATGTTAACATTTTTGGTAATTTTGACTACTTATATGGTGATGAATTTATTACGCTCATTCCTGGAGTGATTGTATTGTTAGTATCTTCTATTGGTGCGTTAGTTTGTACATATTTATTTGGATGTGATAAAGTAAATGAGGAAAAAGATTAAAATCTAAAGAATATGAAGCTATCTATAATAAGATTGTTGAAAAGATGCATGAAAATAAAAAACAATTAATAGATAATGCGTCAAAGACTGTATTATATTAATATATTTATTAATAGTTTATTTATTAACTTTTGAACATTTAATAAGTTCAGAAGTTTTTAATTTGTAAGAAATAATAAATTATATAAGATTTTTGAATAATATTAAATGAAATGAATAAATAATTATGATATACTCGTTAGTGAAAACAAACTTATTAGGAAACAATAAAAAGGATGGTGATGATTATGAAAGAATATTTATATCCTTTAATAGGTATATCATTAATATTTATTTGTACTACTCTTGGCGCATTTTTTGTTTTCTTTATTCGAAAGAAAGAAATATCTCCTAGATTAAATAAAATATTTATAGGCTTTGCTGCTGGTGTTATGTTTTCTGCTTCATTCTTTTCATTAATTAATCCAGCATTAGAAACGAATGTAACATATATGCCATCTTGGGCAGTAGTTGCAATTTCAGTTGTGCTTGGTGCATTATTTTTGTGGGGCATAGATAAAATTGTTCCCCATCTTCATGTAGGTGAAGAAGAGGAAGAAGGAGTTAAGACAAAAAGTATGAGCAAAACAGGAAAGATGTTTTTAGCTGTTACAATACACAACGTTCCTGAAGGCTTGTCTGTAGGTATTGCTTTTGGTGTTGCACTATCACAACCAAATAATCATGTATTACTTGTTGGTGCATTACTTCTTGCTATAGGAATTGGTATTCAAAATATACCAGAAGTAGCTGTTGTTTCTCTTCCTTTGAAAGCAGAAATGGGCTCATCTAAAAAAGCATTCTTATTTGGAATGTTATCTGGAGCTGTTGAACCTGTTGCTGGTGCGATAGGACTTTTCCTTGCTATGCAAATACAGGGAATTATGCCTTGGGCTTTAGCATTTGCAGCTGGATGTATGATTTATGTTGTTGCTGAAGAGATGATACCAGAAATGACTAGTGAAGGACATGATCATTATGGTGTATGGTCATTCATTGCTGGCTTTGTAACAATGTTGATTTTAGACTGTATACAATTATAAATGTTTATAATTCAAAATAAAAAAACCATATCGTTTTTGATATGGTTTTTAAAATTCCATAGAAAGAATTAATAATGTTATTGTAATTGTTGGTATTGATATAATAAACCCATATTTTACAAAATCAACAAAACTATATTTTACTTTATATTTAGCTAGTAGATTTGTAAACATAATTCCAGCTAATGCACCAATTGGAGTTAGGAACGCACCAATGTTTGAACCGATTATACTAGCAAATACATCACCTTGAGTTAGATTAGGAATATTAGCATATAATACACTCATTGGAATGTTATTAATTAAGTCACATAGAAGGAATGAAGAATATCCATATTTGAAGATACCAAAATTTTCACCTAGAGTGTTATATATCATAGTTGTAAATCCAGTTACATTCAGCCCTTCAACAATAACAAACATGGAAAGTACAAACACAATTAATTCATAAGGTAATCTTTTAATAGAATTAAAAAGATTTTGTGGTTTTTCTCTATTAAAAATAGAAGCAATTAAATTAACCAATATTAATGATATAGCACATATCAATGATATTAAATAAATTTCTATATTAATATAAGAAGATATGATTAAAAAGATTAGGCAAATTGTAAGATGTGTTAGACCAACAATCAAATTGAATTTAGATTCGATTTTGTAATCTTCTTTTGTTACATTAATCGATTTTTTTAATGAACGTCTAAATATTAATATAATTATAGCAAGTTCAGTTAAACCACCAACTAAAGTTGGCAAGAACATTATATTTAAATACTTTAAAAAATCGATATGGTAACTTGTTGCAAGATAAATGTTAGTTGGATTACCAATTATTAACATCATACTCCAAGTATTTGCACCAACGAAAGAACCAACTAAATAAGGTATAGGGTTAATGTTAGCATTCTTGCAGAAATAGCAAATAAATGGAATGAAAGTCAATATAACGATATCGTTTGATGTAAATATTGTTAGAATTGATGCAAAAGAATATATAAGTATAAATAAAACAAATTGACTATGTTTAGCTAGTCCAACTGATTTATATGCTATATATTTAAAGAATCCTACTTCATCAAGATATATTGATATTATTGTCATTGAGAAGAATAATACCAATATCTTAATTGGATTAACGCTACTACCTGTGAATAGCTTATCCTTTAAATCATTTAAAGGAATTAAGGTAAAGGCAAGCATTAATATTGCTCCAATTAAGCTAACAATGATATACGTACTAATTTCAAAATTTTTAATTTTTATTTTTGGAAAGAATAAAATGGATAATATTAATATTAAACATGTTATTCCTGCTATTATTATTGATTGTATCATAATTTTTTACCCTAAAATATATTACTCTTATTTCTGATAATGTTAATATATTGTTTGATGAAAATGTTTTATTCGTATAAATATTGATAGAGCAAAGATGTTTAAATAGTTCATAAAGCAAAAAAATATAATTCTTAAAATAAAATATGTTATAATAAATATGTAATAAAAAAAGTTATATTAAAAATTGAAAAGGAATGGAAGAAAGAATATGATTAATTTTAATAAAGATTTATTTTTAAGAATTGCAAAAGCTGTATTCAATTGTGATTCACCAACTGGATTTACTAAGAATGCTAGTGGGATTGTTGAAGGATTTTTGGATGAATTTGGTTACGATTATAAAGAATTAAACAATGGTGCTGTTGAAGTGTTTGTTAAAGGTAGAGACAATTCTAAATTAGTTGCAACTAGTGCGCATCTTGATACTTTAGGATTAATGGTTAGATCAATTAAAAATAATGGTGCATTAGCACTTACAATGCTAGGAAGTCCAGTTACTGCATCTTTAGATGGTGAATATTGTAATATTTATACAAGAGATGGAAAAGTATATCGTGGTACTATTCAATCAACTTCACCAGCTATTCATGTTTATGAAGATGCAAAGACTAAACTTAGAAGTATTGAAAATTTAGAAGTAAGAATTGATGAAAAAGTAAAAAATAAAGAAGATGTGGAAAAGCTTGGAATTCAAAATGGTGATATTGTATGCTATGATCCTAAATTTGAAGTAACTGAATCAGGATTTTTAAAGACAAGATTCATTGATGATAAAGCAAGTGTTGTAATATTATTAATGTTGCTGAAATATTTAAAAGATAATAATGAAACATTTAAATATGATACAAAGATATATTTTGTTGTTTATGAAGAAGTAGGTCATGGTGCTGCAATGGTTGATAAAAACATTAGTGAATTTGTAACACTTGATATGGGTTGTGTTGGTTTAGACTTAGCAGGAAGTGAATATGCTGTATCTATTTGTGCAAAAGATTCAACTGGTCCATATGATTACGATGTAACAACAAGATTAATTAACCTTGCAAAGGAAAATGGGCTAAATTATACTGTCGATATCTTCCCTAATTATGCATCTGATATCGGAGTAGCTAGAAAAGCAGGTGTTGATTTCAAAGGGGGTTTATTTGGAACCGGAGTTTCTGCTTCACATGGAATGGAAAGAACACATTTAGAAGGTATTATTAATACACTTAAATTAACTTATTTATATTTTGTAAAATAGGAGGAAATATGAAGGTAGAATTCAATAAAGATGAGGAAATAGTAAAACTAATAAAGGAAGGTCTTGAAAGGAATGATGGCTTTTGTCCCTGTAAAAGACTAAAGGTTCCTGAGAATAAATGCATGTGTAAAGAATTTAGAGAACAAATTAAAGATCCTAATTATGAAGGATATTGTCATTGCATGCTTTATTATAAATATAAATAGAATGTGGGTTGAAATGGAAAACAAAAAAACAAATGAAATTTCAATGAAGAATCAGTTTTCTTTCTTATTAATATATGCACGTTTTTTATTAATTTGTTTTGCTTTGTTATTCTTAGTTTCATGTAGCAATAATAATGATATAGATATCAAAAAAATAAAAGAGCAAATAAAAATAGATGATGTGCTTGTTGATGATGTAGAACTGGTTAAACAAGTAGAAGTTGGAAATAGCAATTATAATATTTATTATAACTTTGATGATGATGCAATTAATCAAGATGGTGAAATATTCCCGTTTGCTAATGAAGATAGAATAGTTAATGTTAATGCTAGAATTGAAGTGAATGGTTTAACTGAAACAATTGATTTAGGAAGTGTTACTGTTAAATCAATGGAATATATTTGTAGTGAAGTAGAAAAAGAAATTAATGTTCCAAATGAAATATCAGGTGATATAGATTTACCTTCACAAGTTGGTAAAGTTAGACTTAGATGGAATTCATCTAATACAGCAATTTTATCTAAAGAAGGAAAATGTATATGTGTAGATAATGATACAAATTTAAAATTGAGTTGTATCTATTCAATGAAAACTGTAGATGATTCATATCAAATTGAAAAAGAATATGATATCGTAGTTAAACCTTGGGACTTTGATGTTAGGGTCACAAAAGTAATGGATTATATTAGAATACCAGATGAAACATTTTATGATGTTGATTTACCTGTAAATTTAGATTATGGTATTAAATGTAGATGGACATCAAGTAATCAAAATATAATTAGTAATGATGGAGTAGTTAATAGGAGTGATGATGATACAAAAGTAACATTGTCATTAGAATTATATAGTAATAACACTGATAAAACAAAAAAGATTAGTTATGAAGTAATGGTCTTAAGTAAATTAAAAGCAGGAGAAGAAATGAATTTTTATAAACATATATTAGTTAATAGAGCTAATGAATTAGATTTATCAAAAGCAAGTGGATTGAAATTAGATAATGATGGAAGATACATCGTTTTAAAAGATGATAAATTAGAAGGTGTATATGAATCACCTATTTTTAATACTTATGATTTTTATAGAATTGTAGGTAATACATCTTGCATTACTGGTCCTAATTTTACATGTGAACTAGAATATAGTGTTAAAGTAAATGGTAATTGGAGTAAGTATTTTAGTTATGGTAGATTTGGTTTAGGTAAATTAAATGTTTATTATGACCAATATGATACAGATGCTGTGATGGATACTGATATGATTGAACCAAGAGGTGATAATGTTGGTAATGCAGTTAAGTATAGAGTAACATTGAGACGTGATAAATTATCTGATTCTTCACCTAAATTATCTTTAGTTGCTACAACTGTATTTATGAGAGATTATAAATATGTAGTTGATACTTCTAATTTACCTGATAAGGTTGATTGGGATGTTCCTAAATTATATCAACATGATGTTCCTGTTATAGGTAATCAGATTTGTAGTGCAACAACTACAACAATGCTGCTTAAATTTGCTGGCTATGATTTTGGTGATAAGGGTTATAAATATGAACATGAATATATGTCAAATATGGTAGCTGATACTGGGCATAATAATCCTACATATGGAAATTGGAGTTACAATATGATGGCAGCTTCAGCATTTGGAATTGATGCATATGTTGGTAAGTATTATTCATGGGATGAAATTAAATATCATTTAGCTAATTATGGACCAATTGGAATTAGTATTGCTGGTAGATTTGGTATCTATTCAACAAACGGTCATTTACTTGTATTAAGAGGGTATCGTGATGAAGGTGGTAAGACTACAGTGATTTGTAATGATCCTAATGTAAAGGGGACATATTATGAAGTAACACTTGAAACCCTACTTGAATGTATGGGTAGTGTTGTATATATTATGGAATTTAATGGAGTTAAAATAATTAAATAAAAAAAACGAAAAAGAGATAACAAAATATAATACTTTGTTATTTCTTTTTCTTATTAATAATATACATAATAATATCTTAAAATAATCTTGTTTTATAAAAAAAGAAAGAGTATAATCTTATTGTGGTTTTGCCTCAGTAGCTCAGTTGGTTAGAGCACCTGACTGTTAATCAGGGGGTCCTAGGTTCAAGTCCTAGTTGAGGCGCCATTTTGGTCGGTCTATTTAAGACCATTTTTTATTATAATATGGAGAAAATAAAAAAATGAAAAGAATAGCAATCATTGGAATGAGCGGTAATTCATTGTTTTATGAAAAACAAAATAATATATTTATAAATGTTCATAAAGAAGTTGGAGGAAAAGGATATAACCAAGCAATTGCATGTATTAGAAATGGGATAAAGGTAAGTTATCTTAGTGCAGTTGGTAATGATAAAACGGGAATCGAACTTGAAGACTTTATGAAGAAAGAAGGAATTGATACTTTCTTTAAGATAAAAGATAATCCTACACTTGAAGCAAAAATCTATGTAGATGAAGATGGAAGTAATGTTGTAACATATAATAATGAAATATCTGCAACACTTTCTAGACTCGATGTAATTAGCTTTGAAGAAGAAATCAAAAGAAGTGATGCTATATTGCTTCAATATGAATATCCAAAAGAAGTAATTAAAGAAGCAATAAAACTTGCAAAGAAGCATAAAAAAATAATAATGATTAATCCAGCACCAATGATTTATAATGATTTTGATTTAATAAAAGATGCAAATATTATTACACCAAATGAAGAAGAAGCATATAAATTATTTTTAAATGGTAGTGGAGATTTTAATTTACTCTTAGAAAAAGAAAAAGCATCTGGAATCAAATGTATTATCAACACCCTTGGAGCAAAAGGAATATGCGCTTTAAAAGATGGAAATGTAAAATATTATGAACCTATAGAAGTTAGTGCAATTGATACAACAGGTGCAGGAGATACCTTTAATGGAGTGTTCATTGCAAATATCTTAAAAGGATTAAGTTTTGATGAAGCAATAGAAAGAGGCATAGTTGGAAGTGGATTATCCGTTACTAAAAAATATGTAATGGATGCTATTGTAAGGGATGCAGAAATTGAAGACTATATTAATAAGAAAAGAACACATATCATGTAAGAATACGTTTTTTTTTGAATATCGACTCTTCTTATGTTATAATGAATAAGGAATATTAAGCGAGGTATACTCACATGATTAAAAAAATATCAATAAATTGTTTCTTATTAATAATATTATTATCTTTGGTTTTGTTTATATCTTCTTGTGTTGAAGAAGATACTGAATATCTATATAATTTCACTTATGAGACTATTGGTAATGGTAGAATAATTTGTGAAAGAGAAAGTGGAGAAAAATATCATAAAGGATATTTTTATATTAGTGCTACTCCTTTAGAAGGTGAAGAATTCATTGGATGGACTATTAATGGGGAAGCAGTAAATTCAAATGCAGGTTTAGTTGTTTATCTTGATAAAGATACAAATGTAATAGCTACTTTCACAACTAATTATACACATACTGAAGTAACTTATGATATGAATCATATCTATGCTAATTTACCAGAAAATTTAGAAGATGTGAAAATGGAGATATATCATCTTAATAGTAAAAAAACAATGACTTTTGATATGGTTAAAGAAGATGGTTATTGGTCTTGCTCTTTAGTTGATAATAAAATATCAAAGACAGCAATAAGAGATATAACTTTTAAAACAGGTAAATATAGTACTCAAACATATGAATATGATTCTGATTATAATTTCTTTAATTATACAGGTATAGATTACGATGGTAATATTTGTGGTGGCTTTACTAATACAAAATGTGAAATGGTTAAAATTAGTGTTTTAGAATTTAATGATTTACATGGGTATATTAATCAATCTTCTGAGGGTAGAGGTGGACTCAGTAATGCTAGTTATTTAATTAACAAGATTAGAAGAGAAGATGATGAAGATAATGTAGTTTTTGTTGCCAATGGTGATATGTTCCAAGGTACTGCGATATCAAATATTAATAAAGGACTTACTGTTGTTGAATGCATGAATCAAATGGAATTTGATTTCATGGGAATTGGTAATCATGAATTTGATTGGAATATTAATTATATACTTAATTATTTTGATGGTGATGAAAGTAATGGTGAAGCTAATTTCCCACTTATTAATTCTAATATTGTTGTAAAGGAAACTAATAAATTATTAGCTTGTGATAATGTGTTAGAATCAACTATTATTGAAAAGAATGGAATTAAGATTGGTGTTCTTAGTTTGATTGGTGATCTTTCAAATTCAATAAATTATATTATGGTAAAAGATTATGATTTTGTTGGAACTACATTAGTAAGAAACCAAGCAATTAAATTAAAAGAAGCAGGTGCTGATTTGATTATTGCTAATATTCATGGTGGTGATGCTGATGATATTTGTAATTATGATTTCAATAAAACTTTAGCTGGATTAAGCTATGAAGGAGATTGGCTGATTGATTGTATAATTAATGGTCATACTCATACAGAGCAATCAGGCTACATTAAAAGAGCTGGACAAAACTTACCAATTATTCAAGCAGGTAGCTATTGTTATTACTTAGGTCAAATTGATTTATATGTTAATAAAAATACTAAAGATGTAACAACATCAAGAATTATTAATAATGATGTATATTTGATTGGTGAAAATTATGATGCAAATGTTCAAAAGATAATAGATGATAATTATAAAGACGTAAAGGATTTAATGGAAGAAGTATATTGTGAGAGTATAGTTGATGTAAATAGTAGATCTAAATTATATAACTGGGTTGGAAATGTAATGATTTCATCAACAGGCTGTGATGTTTCAGTTTGTAATACTGGTGGTATTAGATCAACTGGTAATATAAAGGAAGGTACAAAGATTGGAATTGAAGAAGTATATATGATTAATCCATTTGACAATTATATTGTAATTACAGAAATCAAAGGTAGTGATATATATAACTTTTTAAATAGCAATAATTCTATCTTTTATAGTTTAAAAAGTGGTTTATCTTTGTCATCATTAAGAAACGATAACAAAACATATAAATTAGCTGTAATTGATTATGTATATTATAAAGATTATTTTCCAGATGTTATAAATTATGCAATTACTGATTTAATTTTAAGAGATGTTTTAATTGATGATTTAAGATTAAGAAATACATTTGATCCAATTAATGATAGTAAAGCCTATGTTGGATTAATGGTAAAATAAGATAACAAGGAGGTAAGCATGAAATTTAAGTTTGCGATATCAGGATATAATGAAAATATTAATGCGCTAAAGTTGTTAGAATATTCAGAAAAAGGAATTAGACAATTAGATTATTTAAAATTAAATGATCCATCTTTTATAACAAGTTATGGAGATATTATTTTTACTTATACTAAGAATCCACTTAAAATGTTAGCTATTTGTACAAAGGGTGAATATACTGATAAATTAAATATTATTGCTGAATACCCATTAGAATTAAAGTCTATGACACATCTAACATTTTCTAAGAAAAATAATTGCTTATATGGTGCTAGTTACATGGATGGTGCAATTATAAAATTAGATTATAAAGATAATATTTTTTCTAATTTAAAACTAATTAGTCATAAAGATTTATATGGTGTATACAGTAAATGTCATGCTATCATCACAAACGAAGATGAGACAAAGGTATGCTGTGTTAATATTGGAACTGATACTTTATATTTTTATGATAAAGATTTAAATTGTGTTAAATCAATAAAATTAAAAAATGGATGCGGTCCAAGACATGCTATCTGGGTTGGTAATTTAATTTATTGCGTTACTGAATATTCAAATGAAGTTGTTGTTGTCGATTATGATAAAGGTGCTATTCAATACCTTTCTACATTAAAGCAAGAAACAATTGAAAGCAAGCAAGAAAGTTATGGTGCTACATTATTTAAAAGAGGTAGCAAGATTTATGTTAGCAATAGAGGAGAAGATACTATTGCGGTGTTTAGAATTGGAAAAGAAGGAATTCTAGCTTACCTTGAGTCTTTCAGTGTTTGGGGTAAACACTCAAGGCATATGATTGAATATAAAGATGTTATTATTACTTGTAATAAGAATTCTCATAGCATTAGTTTTATTAATATAAAGACTCATGAATTAATTCGTAATATTGGGATTCCTAACCCATCAGGAGTGTGTATTGTAAAATAGGAGAAAAGAATAAATGAAGAAAATAAAAATGTTATTTAAGTGGAGTAAGCCATATATCTTGCTCTTGATAGCTGTTGTAGCATTGCAAATGCTTATACCACTTACATATTCATATGTTCCTCAATTCACTAAATATATTTTCGATTATGTATTAGAGAATACAGGAAAAGAAAACACCTTACCTAAATTTTTGATTGAATTCTTTCAAAGCTATTCAGGTATTAAAGCAGCAGGTGTAGTTGCAATTACTTTAATAGTATTTCAAACTTTAAGAGCTGCTATGATGTTTTTAAGCAGATATGTAAAAAGTATTTTTGCTGAAAACATCAGTAAAGATATTAGAATAAGTCTATTCAAACATGTACAAGATTTAAAGATATCTAGACACAATAATCTTGATACAGGTGATATGATTCAAAGAAGTACTTCAGATGTAGATACTATTAGACAGTTCTTGAGTGAGCAATTCCCAGAGATTTTTTATATCTTTACTACAATGATAGCTGGATCAATTCAAATGGCAGTTGTTAACGTTGGAATTACCTTTGTTACATTGATTATTATTCCAGTTACTGTTGTATCATCAATTATATTCTTTAAGTTTATAACTAAGCAATTTGCAAAAGTTGAAGTAGTTGAAGCGAATATGTCAACAGCAATTCAAGAAAATATAAATGGTGTTAGAGTTGTTAAAGCATTTAATACTGAAATTGATGAAATAAAGAATTTTAAAAAGAAAAGTAAAGCCTTTGTTGATGAGAGCTTAAAAGTTAATAAAGGTATGGCATATTATTGGGGAATAAGTGATGGTTTATGCGCACTTCAATATGCTGCTACTATTTTTTATTGTATTTATCTTGCTGAATTTACTAATATTTCAGTAGGTGATATTGTAGTATGTGTATCTTATATTTCTATGATGATTTACCCAATTAGAAACTTAGGTAGAATTATTGGTGATTTTGGTAAGTCAATTGTTGCAGCTGGAAGAATTGAAGAAGTATTGAATGAAGAAGATGAATATGTAGTTGATGGAACTGAAGATATTAAAGTTAAAGGTAATATTGAATTTAAAGATGTTACATTTAAATTTGATGATTCAGATAAGTATTTATTAAATGGCCTTACTTTTTCAATAAAGCAAGGCGAAAGTGTTGCTATAATAGGCAAGACTGGAAGTGGTAAAAGTACTATTGCATCTTTACTTGTAAGGATGCATGAATATAATGGTGGAAGTATAAAGATTGATGGAGTTGAATTAAAAGATATCAAAAAGAAATCAATTAGAGAGAATATTGGTATCATCTTACAAGATCCATTCCTTTATGCTCGTAGCGTTTATGATAATGTTAAAATTGCAAGACCTAAGTCAACAAAGGAACAGATTTATTCTGCTACTAAAAAGGCAGCAATTCACGATGACATTATGACATTTGATAAACAATACGACACTTTAGTTGGTGAGAAAGGCGTTACTCTTTCTGGTGGACAAAAGCAAAGATTATCAATTGCAAGAATGCTTTTATTAAATAAGCCTGTAATCATTTTTGATGATTCATTATCTGCTGTTGATACTTCAACTGATATGGAAATTAGAAAGACAATTCAGAATAGTGGTAGTGATATTACATCAATAATTATCACTCATAGAATTACAACGGCAAAAGAAGCTGACAAGATTATCGTTATTGAAGATGGAAAAGTTAGTGAAATAGGAACTCACGAAGAATTAGCAGTTAAGGAAGGTCTTTATAAGACATTATGGGATATTCAAGGTGCTTTAGAAGAAGAGTTCTTAAAATTAGTTGAGAAGGAGGTGCAAGCTAATGGATGATGAGTTAGATGTATCGAAGTTCTCTTCTAGTGTTTGGAAAAAGATATTAAAGATTATTTTAAAGCAAAAATGGTTACTTATTTCAATGATGCTTGTTATGGCATGTGTTGCATTACTTGATGTTTTAACACCTTATTTGATGTCAAAAACTATTGTAGTATTTTTTGGTGAGAATCCAGATTTCTCTTTAAAATATCAATATCTATTATATTTTGTTATTATTGCTGTTTTATATATGATTCTTATCTTTTCGTTTATTTATCTTGCTGGAAAATTAGAAGTTTATACAGCAGATAAATTAAGACAAGAAACTTTTGTAAGATTACAAGAATTATCATTTAGTTATTATGATAAGACACAAGCTGGTTGGATTATGGCTAGACTTACATCTGATTCTAGAAAGTTAGCTGAAATTATATCTTGGGGTATGATTGACTTTATTTGGGGTTTAGCTACAATGAGTGGAATATTAGTGATGTTATATATAACATTCTGGCGATTAGCTTTAATTGTAACTGCACTAGTTCCAATTATTCTTATCTTTTCTACATTATATAGAAAAGTAATGCTTAATGCTCAAAGAAAAGTTAGAAAGACTAATTCTCAAATAACAGGGAGCTTTAATGAATCATTCTTAGGTGCCAAAACCACGAAGACATTGGTATTAGAAGATAAGCAAAACAAAGAATTTACTGATTTGTGTTTTGATATGAAAAAGAAGTCAGTTCGTGCAGCAGTTAAAAGTGCTATCTTCTTCCCAACTATTTTAATAATTGCTTATATTGGTGTTGGCTTAACTTATCGTTTTGGTGCTGGTTTTGTCATGGGTGAATTTGCTGGTTTAATAATTACTGCTGATGTATTATTCTTATTCTTAGATTATACAACAATGTTCTTTGAACCAGTTATGAACATTTCAAGGTTCTTTGCAGAGCTTCAACAAGCACAAGCTAGTGCCGAAAGAATTGTATCTTTAATTGAAACAAAACCTGATATTGTTGATAGGGATGATGTTATTAAAATATATGGTGATATATTAAATCCTAAACCTGAGAATTATGAGAAGTTAATCGGTGATATCGAATTTAATCATGTCGATTTTGGTTATAACGAAAAAGGACTAATCTTAAAAGACTTTAATTTGAAGGTTAAAGCAGGAACCAGTGTTGCTTTAGTTGGTGCTACTGGAAGTGGTAAGAGTACAATTGTAAATTTATTATGTAGATTCTATGAACCAACAAAGGGTGAAATCTTAATTGATGGAAAAGATTATCGAAATAGAAGTATTGGATGGCTACATTCAAATTTAGGTTATGTTCTTCAAACACCACATCTATTTAACGGTAGCATAAAAGATAATGTATTATATGGTAAAAAAGATGCAACTATTGAGGAAGTAATGGAAGCATTAAGAATTGTCAGAGCAGATGAAGTTGTGAAAAAGTTAGATGATGGAATTGATACCCAGGTTGGTGAAGGTGGTAATAAGTTATCAATTGGTGAAAAGCAATTGATTAGCTTTGCTAGAGCTATCGTAAAAGATCCAAGTATCTTGATTTTAGATGAAGCTACATCAAGTATTGATACTGAAACAGAAGTCTTAATACAAGATGCAATCAACAAAGTGATGAAAGGAAGAACTACATTCATTGTTGCCCATCGTTTGTCAACAATAATCAATTCTGATTTAATTTTAGTTATAATGGATGGTGAAATCAAAGAAGCAGGAACTCATAGTGAATTACTTGCTTTGAAGGGTGAATATTATAATCTATATAAGAATCAATTCATTAATGAGAAGATGGATAATATGATTTCATAATAATCCAAATAAAGTGAAATAGGCATATTGATATCAATATGTCTATTTTTGTTTTTAAAGTATTTTATAGTATTATTCAGTCTTTTGTGTTATAATCAAAATAGTAGGTGAATTATGAATTGTATTTTTATTTATAATCCTAATAGTGGAAAAGGAAGAATAAAGAAAAAATTTAATTACATCAAGCATGCACTAGAAGAAAAATATGATCCTGTTGTAATCTATGAAAGTTCATCGCCTGATGATCTAATTAAAACAGCAAAGGATGCATGTGGTAAATATGATGTTGTTGCTTTTTCTGGTGGTGATGGAACGTTCAATGCAATTGCTAATGCTATATGTGGTGAAGAGAAGAGACCAATTCTTGGTTACATTCCATCAGGTACAGTTAATGATTTAGGCAGAAATTTAAAGATTCCTAAAAACATTAAAAAAGCAGTACAAATTATTACTAAAGGTGATATCGTATATCATGATGCTGGCTTGATTAATGATACATATTTTGCATATGTTGTAGGTATTGGTACATTTACAAGTGTATCTTATCATACACAACAAAGCATCAAAAAGATTTTAGGCAAGATGGCTTACATTCTAGATGGTTTAGAGGATTTAATATATCCACGAATAGTGAATGTGAAAATTAAGGATTTAGAGTCAGGTGAAATGATTGAGGGAGAATATCCTTTAGTTTTAGTATTGAATTCTAAAACATGTGGTGGCTTTAATATTGATAGAGATGGACATTTGAATGATGGCTATTTTGATATCATATGTGTTAAGAAGTTTTATAAATTCCATTCCTTTAATATCTTAAATCTTTTCTTCTTTGGAGCAAGAAAGAAAAGAAAGATTACATCATATTATCAAATGATGAGATCAAAAGAATTAACTATTGAAACTGATGACCAAACTTATTGGACAATTGATGGAGAAAAGGGAATGTGTGGCAATGTTCATATTACTAACTTGCATAATCATTTTCGGATTCTAGTTCCTAAACGTAAGAATAAACCTTTATCAAAACAATTCTTACCAGAGGATGATAAATAATTAGAATTGTATATTATTAATAAGAAAAGAGATTGAAATGAGAATAATTACTGGTAAACATAAGAGTAGAGTATTAAAAACTTTGGAAGGCAATAATACTAGACCGATGATGGACAAGATGAAAGAATCAGTATTCAATACAATTGGTCCATATTTTGATGGTGGACTTGTTCTTGATTTATTTGGTGGTAGTGGTGCTTTATCACTTGAGTCATTAAGCCGTGGTGCAGACCATGCATATATTAATGAACTTAATCGTGAAGCAATGCAAATTATTAAATATAATGTAAGCTTATTAAAAGAAGATGATAATGTAACATTGATTAATAGTGATTATAAGGTTGCATTAAAGCGCCTAGGTGATGTAAAATTTGATTATGTATTTTTAGATCCTCCTTACAGGATGCATGTTGTTAATGAGATATGTGATTATTTAGTTAATAATAATATGCTTGAAGATAAATGTTTTATTATTTGTCATTATGTAAAAGGGGAAACTGAAATTATAAGAAACGCTCAAAAATTAAAATTAATTAAAAATTATTGCTATGGTAAAAGTGAAGTAGCAATATATGAATATGAGGAGAAAGAAAATGAAGTCTAGATTTTTATTAATAATATTAGCGCTTGTTTCTTTATTTGCACTTGTTGCTTGTGATAGTATTCCAGAAGTTGTATTTGTTCCAAAGGACAAAGATAAATATACAATTACTTTAAATTACAACAACGGCAGAGAAAGTGAAGAATATAAAGTTGATGATGGTGCTAAGTTTGAAGAACCAGCTAAACCAACATATGAAGGATATGTATTCTTAGGTTGGTATCATAAGAATTCACTTTATGATTTTAATAAGATTGTAAATGCTGATATCACAATTGATGCAAGATGGGAAAATGTAACTAATACTTGTGTTGCTAGATATGTAATGTTCGATAGCTCTATTCGAGAAGTAGTATATGTAAAAAATACAAATGCTTCCCCTCTAGCAGTTAGCGAAGAAGGTTATAAATTCTTGGGTTGGTATTTAGAGGAAAATGGTGTTTTAGCAAGTGAACCTTTTGCATTTAATACTAAAAAAATCGAAAATGATATTAAGCTAGTATCTAAGTGGGAAAAAGAAACTTACGTTATCAGTTTTGATTCTAATGGTGGATCTGATGTAAGTTCAGCTACAGTTGGTTATGGCGATTTACTTGAAGAACCTGAAGAACCAAAGAAACTAGGTTATGCTTTTGTTGGTTGGTTTGAAAAAGTTGATGAAAATTTAAGTGATAATCCATTTGATTTCAGTGCTTCAATTAAATCAGCAATTAAGTTATATGCTAAATGGGAAGAGGCCAATAATTATCAAGAGATGTTCGAAAATGAAATGAATGAATATTTTTCAAAAATAGATTTCTTTGATTTCAGTTTACCAAAGAGTTCTGAAGGTATTACAAATATAACATGGTCTTCTAATAATACAAATATTATTAGTAATGATGGAACATTAAAGAGACCTTATGTAAAAACATCAGTTACATTAACTGCTAATTTAAAATTATTTAATGGAACTAATACATCAACTGAATTTACTTTTGATGTTGATGGATATAAATTAGAAACTGCAACTAATGTTGCAAGTACTTATCTATATAGAAATTATAGTGCAATGGAAGATTCATTGTTTGAAATTATGGATATCATTTATTGTGCTTTTGCAAAAGTTGATGCTGAAGGTAAAGTTACTGGAACTAATTATTTTAAGAATGTACAAGATTACATTATTCCAAAAGCAAAGAAATATGGAGTATATGTAATAATGGTTCTTGCACCTGAATCTAGCTGGACAACATTCACAAATCCTGTTAATAATCTTGTTGATACAGCAGTTAGTAACATAATGGCTAAGGTCAATGAATATGGATTTGATGGTGTTGATATCGATTGGGAACGTCCAAAGAGTGGACAAGAAGGATGGTTTACTAATTTTGCACAAAAACTAAATACTAGTGTTAAAGCAAATAATAGTAATCATTTAGTAAGTGCTGCCATTACTGGTGGTAAATGGCAACCACCTAGCTATGATTTAACACACTCAGGACAATACTTAGATTATGTTAATGTTATGACCTATGGAATGGAAAGAGAATCAAGACACTATCAAAATGCACTATATCCATCTAGCCATTCAGCTACATCTTGTAGTATTCATGAAAGTGTACCAATCTTTAATTCATATGGTATTCCATCAAGTAAATTATTAATTGGTCTTGCTTTCTATGGTATTAAACAAGTATATGAAAATGGTTCTTGGGGAAGTGCTTCATCAGTATTGTATAATTCATTAGTTAGTAATTATTTGAATAAGGATGAATATACAGTTTATTATGATGATGTTGCAAAAGTTCCTTACATTATGAATAGTAATAACACTATATTTATTAGTTATGATAATGAACAATCTATTAAAGATAAATGTGATTATGTTGTAGCTAATGGATTAGGTGGTGTGATGGCTTGGGAAGCTGGTTGTGATATTAGTGGTGTATTAATTAATGCTGTAAAAGAAGGATTAAATAAATAAGGGGGATTAGTAATGAAAAAACTATTTAATTGTTTTATTTTTATCTTAGTCGGAATGTTTGTATTCTTGCTTACTGCTTGTGAAGAAGCAGATGCAATTAAGAATTATGAATCAAGAATTATTGCTCTTGAGACTGCATTAGCAGAACAAGAGGAATTACTTGGTGATTATGAATTTAGAATTCAAGATTTAGAGGATGAATTAGGTAAAACTAAGAATTCTATTAAGAGTGTTCAAACAAGAGTTGGTGAAATTGAAACTACACTTAATACAGTATCTTCTGATGTTACAAATTTAAAAGGTACTAGTGATACAAGTGTTCAAGTATATTTAGCTGATCAATATTATCTAGTTGTTAATGATAATTTCCAATTATTCTATCGTTCAGTTATTAGAGCAGTTGATCCTTATGGATATTATATTAAAGTTACTGGTGACAAAGGTCATGCATTAAATAGATATTTTGAATTTAAACCAGATACAGTTGGTACATATCAATTAAAGATTGAAGTATGTGATTCTAATGGTCATGTATTAGGTAGTGATTCAACAAAGTTAGTAGTTGTTGACAGCAAGAAAGCAAATGCTACTGAAAAGACAATTCTTTGTATTGGTGATAGCTTAACATCTAATGGTGTTTGGGTTGCTCGTGGTGTATCTAAATATGTTAGTGCTGGTGGTAAAGCAACAACAATTGGAACTATTACTACTACATCAGGTGGTAAGACATATAAATATGAAGGTAGAAGTGGCTGGCAATGGAGTAGTTATCTATCTAAATATGATTCAAGCACAATGTCTCCATTTGCTCCAACAGGAAGCAATCCAAGTATTAGAGATTATTGTACAAGAAACGGATTTGGTGAAATCACTGATTTCTATATTATGATGACATTCAATGGTTTACCTGGATCATATACTGAATTTACATTTGATACTCCATTTATTCAACAAGCTAAGACTTTAATTGACTTAATTCATAGTGAATATCCAAATGCAAAGATTAGTTTAATGAACTTACCTCTAACTTCAACAAGAGCTGGTTTAGGTGCTTATTATCAAATTAGTAGTACTTATTCAGATAATTATGGTAAAGCTGTTACAGTTCTTCACTATGGTGATTTCTTAGAGAAGTGGTGTAAGATGAGTTCATATAAATCATTCATGAGATATGTTGATATCAAAGCTCAATTTGATAGTGAATATAATATGCCTTACGAAACTAAGAGTGTTAATAACACTAACACAAGTGAAAAAGAAACAGTAGGTAATGCTATGGGTATGCACCCTTCAACAAATGGGTATAACCAAATCGGTGATGCTGTTTATAGAGCATTGATGTCTAATTGGTAAAAATTTGATATAAATGATTATTTTTAAATAATTATTTGTTGATTTTAACACTTAAAGATGTTATAATCTTTAAGTGTAATGTCCCAGTAGCTCAGTTGGATAGAGCAACGGCCTTCTAAGCCGTGTGTCGGGAGTTCGAATCTCTTCTGGGACGCCATATTGATTGTTCTATAAGTCTTTCGATATTTGAAGATTTATAACAAAATATAGAGAAAATATGTCTAAATAGGCATATTTTTTTGTGCACTGATGGGTCGTTCATAGAGAATCGAATAGTACGTTCAGTCGGATTCGAACTATTGTGAAAAACTCTCGTTCAATCGGAATCGAATTATTATATATTTTATCTAGACAAATTAATAGGTATTAACCTGGACAATTTATTATAAATAATGAAAATCGGTGAAGAAAACGGGATTATTGAATTTAAAAAGACAACTGGCGAGTTAAAAGATTCTATGGATGATATTAGTGCTCTTTTAAACAAATATTGTAAGGATACTATTTATTTTGGTGTTATGGATGATGGCAGCGTTAAGGGCCAACAAATTAGTGACTCTACAAAAAAAGATGTATCAAGAATAATCAGTTAAATAGTAGCGTATATAAAAAATGGGAAGGTAAAAAATATTATTACATTTGGCGTTTTATGATCGATAAGAAATATCAACATAAAGGTTATGGAAAAGAAGCAATGATAAAAGCAATAGAATTCTTAAGAACTAAATCAAGTGGAGATGCTGAATATATTACTTTATCTTATGAAAGAACTAATGAAGTTGCTAAGAAGTTATATTTTTCATTAGGATTCTACGAACCTGAAGAATTTGCACCATATTATGAAGAAGATGATGAGATATTTGCAATATGTAAGTTTTAGATGTCAAGGTGATGAACTTTGGCATTTTTTAATTTACAAGTCTGGTTTGATAAAAAAGCATAAAAATAATGTGATAATTTGAATGAAAATAAAACTTTTTATAAAAAATTGTGTTTTTATGTTGACACATACTTTATGATATGTTATAATGTTCTTGTGGTAGCGAACACGTGAACAAAAAAATCAATAATGAATACGAAACGTAACGAAACGAAAAGGAGACAAAAACAAAATTTATGGTATTTGGAGAATACATAAAACAAAAAAGACAAGAAAAAGGGATTACTCTTAGAGGATTAGCAGACAAATTAGATATTGCGCCATCATACATGAGTGATATTGAAAAAAGTAAACGAAATGCACCAAGCCAAGAAACATTAAACAAAATGATTGAAGTATTAGAATTAACAGAAGAAGAATCAAATGAACTATTAGATTTAGCTGCCACAAGTAAAGATGCAATAGCTCAAGATTTAACTGAATACGTTAGTAACAATCCTAATGTAAGAGTTGCTTTAAGAAGAGCTAAAGATCTAAAGTTAGGAGATGATGAATGGATTAGAATAATAGAAGAATACATGAAAAAGAAATAGGAGCAATTATATGACTTATTATTCACAAGGGTATTTAGAAAAGTTAGCTGATGAAATAAATAAAAAGTATTATCCAGAAAGACTAGAAAAAGTTAAGGCGTTGGATATTTATGATTTGATGGAAAAACTTGGGCTTGAAGTTGAATGGAAATACATTTCTCCTGGAATGCAATTGTTAGGCATGATGTTTTTTGAAGATCGATGCTGGTATGTTTGGGATGACGAGGACTATAATGTTTCATCTGAACCACATCTAGAACTTTTTAAAGAAAGAACAGTGGTTATTAATAAAAATCTTGTTGATAATAAGAAATATAAAGAAAAAGAATTATTTGTTGCGACACATGAATGTTCACATTGGATTAAGGATCAAGACTATTTTAAAAGTCACACAACTAATGTAGTACATGCCTGTGGTGAAGAAAGACTTAAAGGAACATATTGGAATAGTTATATGTCAGAGGAAGCTATTTTGGAAAGGCAAACCAATTATCTTGCTGCAGCTATCTTAATGCCAAGGGATATAATTAAAAAAGAATTCTTTAAACGATTAAGAGTTAAGAATATTCCAGATGTTGCAATTAGATGCGAAAACTATATGAAACCAGTTATTAAACAACTTTCAAAAGACTTTGGATTAAACTATGGACCAGTTTTATATAGATTACAAGATTTAAAAATTTTAAAAAAATAGGAGGTCAAATGGAAGAAAAATTAAATAAAAAAAGAACTCTTGTTATTGGGACTAACACGAGTTCAATGGATGAAGTGCTATTTGCACAACAAACACGTAAACATTATAGCACATTCATTCACAAAAATCAAATTTTAAATATTAATTTAAATGGAGGAATGAACATGCTATGTTACGAAAAAGCAAAACTCCCTATGTGATGGACGTCTATCTAGCATACCTCATTGCTGGAGCAAGACGTACAAAAACGGATGATTATCCGATAATTGAGGAATGGATGGTTGCCACTGAACCGCCAAAAGAAATAATTCAGTGGGATAGACGAAGTGATGTTAAAAAACCGAAAGAAACGGCTATTTGTTTTTATTGTAGTGATCCTGGATTTCAACCAATACTTGGTAATCCAAAGAGATACGTTGATAAATTAAATCAGTATGAATGTATTGTTGGATTAGATGCTTCACCATATGATAATATGCCTTTATGGGTTCAAAAGAGTCAAATTGGATTAAACATAGGTATAACTTATTATTATGGCTCATTGGGTATGAAAGTAATTCCTAATGTTAGAATTGGTGATAATAGGACTTTATCATCACTTGAGGCTTACCCCAAACACACATTAATAGCGATTGGAACACATGGTTTTACTAAAAGATTAGATAATAGGTATATTTTTGCTGAACAGGTAGATAGAATAGTTGATGAACTTGAACCAACTGGAATCTGTGTATATGGGCCTGTTCCTGATGAAGTTTTTAATTTTGTTAGGATGAGAGGTATACCAATTTATCAATATGACTCTTATACAATGAAAGAGAATAATAAAGATAGACTTCTTAAGAAAAGTCTTAAGGAGGTGTCTAATGAAGGGTAAAAGTTCATTGTTTTCTGGTAAATATAGAAATTATGCAGTCGGAAACATTTCTTTTATGGGAAAAGGCAATCATGCTGCATTTGCTAAATATGTAGAAAACAGATCGGATATTGATCCTAATGGAATGTTTGACGTTATAGCACATGGGACATGGAATAAAATTGAAGTGGTTAGTTCTGGTAAGTCTACTCTTATTGATGCACGTCAAGCATCTAGGTTAATAAAGAGTAAACCAGGATCTAAGCATGTAAAAGCTGTTAGATTATTATCGTGTTGTACTGGATCTAATCCTGAAGGTTTTGCACAACACTTGGCTAATGCTTTGGGAAAGCCGGTATATGCGCCTAACGTTGATGTATATGCTATACCAAGTGGTAAGCATTGGTTAGGAAATACAAAAGAAGGATTAAGAGGAGAGTACATAGAATTTAAACCAGGAGGTATTAAACATGGAAAAAAGAAAATATAATTGTCCAGAATGTGGGACTATCATGAATGAAACATATGAAAAACCATCGCTAATTCTTTCTTGCCCAAAATGTGGATGCAAAATTGCTACAACACGTTGGGAAGAAATAGATTTGGATGATAAAGAGTATGAAATAGTTCTTGTTGCTAATAATAGTCCTACATTAGATCAAATTAAAGTTGTTTCTAATATTACAGGCGTTAATTTCATAAAGAGCAAAGAGATTATTGTTACTGGGAAACCTATATTCAAGGGTAATCCAATTCAAGTTAAAGATATCATTAAAACTCTTAAAGAGAAGTTGTTAGACTATAGTATTAGTCCTGAATTTCCTTATTGATTATAATACGCACTAAAAAGGAGAATAATATGACATCAAAAAACTTTAACGAATTATTATTATCTGAATTTCCAGAAATAAAAGATGATTTTGATAAATATGTTGAATGGCAAGATGGAATTGAAACGGGTTCATTTCTAGTTATTGAAGATGTATTTATGAAATACTTTTATGCAAAAATAGAAGAATTAGATTTTCAAGCAACTAATAAAATATGCTCATTTATAGAGAGAGTTTATTTATTAAATGATGAATATGCATCTAATGTAATTGTAGTTGGAATCCTTGAAAATTTGAAAAGCAGTGATTATTCTGCTAAAATTTCTGAGTTCTTACACCCTATCACATTAAAGGAATACAAGGAAATTGAATTATAAAATACTACTAAATTTTGTATTGTTTGACAAAATAGTTGACAATCGAAGTATAGAAGTATATAATGTAACGATTTAGTGGTGATATTCACTAAATGGACGGTTAGGGAGATTACAAAGAAAGGAGAATTTCAACATGGCTAAATATGAATATGTTACTAAGAATGAGTATGCTCCAGTTAGAGTAAAACTTGAAAAGATTATTCATAAAGTTCAGTTACTTGCTAAGAAGGATGATAAAGATTTAACTTTTCAATTTAAATTAGTAGGTAGTGGTAGTAGACACTTAATTACAAGAGTAAAGGGTGGAAATTCTGGTTTTGACTTTGATTATAATCTAATCCTTAACCCAAATTATTCGTGGAAGGCAAAAGAAGTAAAATTAGCTCTTATGAGATATTTTGCTGAAGCAGTCAAAGATACAGAGTTTGACAACCCTGAAGACTCTACTACTTCAATTACTATCAAAGCTAAAGATACTAAAAAAAGTAGAATCTTATATTCATGTGATTTTGCAATTGTTTCATATAGTGATGAAGAGGATTTGTATAAGTATATTCGACACGATAAAAAGAATAAAGTATACAAATGGGATAATAGAAAGTTTACTCATAGATACGATGAAAAACTAAACTGGTTAAAGGAAAATATAAGGAATTATTGGAATATCATTAAAGAAGAATACATTAAGTTAAAAAACAATAATAATGATCTTGATAAACATTCTTTCCAGTTGTACTATGAAGCAGTATCAAATGTTTATGACCATCAATCTAGAAATATTGGATTTGTTTATTCACTATTTTGTTAACTAAAATAGTCAGTCCCCACCATAGGACTGGCTTTTTTGCGTTATAGACGTGAAACATTTTATTAAAGTGCTTAAATGAAACATTTTGTAAAAGAAAATGCCTAAATGAAACATTTTGTAAAACTAAATACCCAAATGAAACATTTTGCAAAACACACACATATTGAAATATCTAAAATGATACAAGGAATTGTATCATTTTTATTTAAAATACTTTGATACAAATTTGTTGCATAAATTACAATGTAATGATAAAATTATTAAAAGAGGTGCGTTATGAAAAAACTAGATAAGATTGTAGATGTATATAATAAAACAGAATTTAAACTACTTGATATTGAAAAACAAGAATTATGGTTAAGATCCAAGATTGTTATACAGTTTATTTATTTAAGAGAAAAGAAAGGTTATACTCAGCAAGAAGTAGCTGATAAGATGGGAGTAATGCGCCAACAAATCACAAGATTTGAAAATATGAGTAATTCTCCAACTATTTTCTTTTTAGTTAAGTATGCCAATGCACTTGATACTGAACTTGATGTTATATTAAAAGGTGTTAATTTAGTTGAACTTTCAAACAATAAATAAATTATATAAAGATAATAGAGGAAACATTAATGACAAATAATGGATATACTATAACAGAATTAAATAAAGAAACCTTTAAGTCAATGATATATGAAATACGTGGTCAAAAAGTTATGCTAGATTTTGATTTAGCTAAAATATATGGATATGACACAAGATCATTTAACCAACAGGTAAAAAGGAATATAGTTAAATTCCCTGAGAGGTATAGATTTCAATTAACAAAAGAGGAGATATCAAAAATATCGAGGTCACAAAATGTGATGTCGATAATGCAAGAAAAGGGACAAAAAGGTGGCCGTGTTTATTACCCATACGCCTTTACTGAGCAAGGAATTTATATGTTAATGACAGTACTTAAAGGTGATTTAGCAACAAAACAAAGTATATTATTAATTGACACTTTCAAGCAAATGAAGGATTACTTAATTGAAAATAAAAATATATTAACAACTGATGAGACTATAAAACTTACCAATCTTGTTAATGAGCATTCAAATAGACTTGATAAAATTGAAGAGAAACTTGAAGTTGTAATGGATAGTTTTAAAGATCCATCTAAATATAAACATTATTTAATTAGAAATGGCGAGAAGTTAGAAGCAGATGTTGCTTATCAAGAAATCTATAAGTTAGCTAAAAAATCTATCTATATTATTGATGATTATATAAATGTAAAAACATTACAATTATTAAAAGTTTCTAGTTCAAATATTGATATCATTATAATTAGTGATAATAAAGCTAGAAATAATATTAATCAAAATTATTTAGATGATTTTAAACACGATATGGGATTTGATATAATACTAAAACAAAACAATAGTAAATTTCATGATCGATATATAGTTATAGATTTTAATACTGATGATTATAAAATATTTCATTGTGGTACATCGAGTAAAGATTCAGGTAAAAGTATTAATACAATAATTGAAATAAAAGAAAAGGAATTGTATGTTCCATTAATTGAAAAAGCATTAAGATGATTTTTTTACAATTTCGTATTAAAAAAAAACAATGTTACTAATCCTCAGTTTGGTTTAATGATTGTCATCAAACGGGTTATGGATTAATATTAGATAATAGTTCATAATATTAATGACAATGAGGAGTCAAAATATGAATATTGGATTAATAATTAGAAAACTAAGAGTTAGTAAAAAAATCTCAATTAATATTTATTAGTTCTAAAAACAAAAAAATAAGTTGTGTAATTAGAATTAAAATGGTATGATGGAATTGTAATAGGAGGATATATGAAGCATATAAAATATTTAGTATTAATATTAATCCTTATATTAGGAATTTTTTTAGTTTCGTGTGATGATAAAGTAGACGATATAGATCCAAATATTTATTCAAATATTCATTTAAATGGAGATGAAGAAATTACTATTGAAGTAAAAACTGAATATGAAGAATTAGGAATAGATTTACCTGATGAATATACTTATGAAGTTTTCGAAGATGTTGATATGAATATACTTGGAAAGCAAGAAATATCATATTTAATATATGATGAAGATGGAAAAATGATAAAGGAACTAAAACGCACTATTAATGTTGTAGATACTACGGCTCCAACAATAATGGAGGCAAAAGATAAAACATTCTATCTTGGAGTTGGTTATACTATTAATGATTTTCTATATAATTATAATGATAATTATGATAATAGACGTGATTTAAAAGTATCTCAAACTGAATTTATGTTTAATGAACTTGGTGAGCAGACTGTTGAAATTAAAATTACTGATTCAAGTAACAATACTGTAACATTTTCAAAAGTGATTGATGTGAAATTTGATATAGTTAGGAAACTTAAATATGAATATCGAACAACGCCATCAATATATGAAACACAAGTTTTTACTAATGCAGATACAGGAGAACGAACTGAACTGATTAGAGTTTTACTTCATGTGTATAGTGAGTATGTTGAAGGATTATCATATACTCATTCAGTTAGATATTATAAAAGAAATAATTCTCTTCTTGGTGATTATGCAAAAGTAGAAGTCATTTATGATATTTATACAAAAGATGTGCTTCCTTTTCATTATGAAATATGGAAGGATGGTAAAGTAGTTGCAAGAATTGTTTTCGGTGGAGCTAAATATGATAATGATATACAAGTTTCTTTCCCAGGCATATTAATGAATGAAACAGAATATACAGTTGAAGAGATGGCTGAGGAAGCAAGACTCTATATGGCAGATGTTATTAATAGTTTTAGAGATTATGTTAGAGATGTTTTACATTTTGAAGTAAATGATTTTAACAAACTAATATGGTATTACTAATATGATATTATGATGCATCTTAATCAAAATTAAAAACCAAGCTTATTGCTTGGTTTTTTAATTGTTAGGGCAATTGATGTAAAAATACTATGTTATTTTGTGGTAAATGAGATAAAAATACCTTTCTATTTTGTGGTAAACGATGTATAATCAAACTATAGATTGATAATATGGCTAACGATTATAAATATGAGATAAAGATGATATGAAGATGAATATGAACTAGCCATTTTAAAAAGATAATTAATAGTGGTGAATAATATGAAATATATAAAAATAATTAATTCTATTTTAATTATATTATTATTCTTTTTATTAATAGGATGTAATAATGATTATTTATCATATAAAATAAAAGATGAACAATTAATAATTATAATTGATGATATAGAATATAATGTAGGTGAAATAGAATATAATAATAGTGATTTAGAAATAAAGGATGCATATGATTTCTATAAAGCAATATATCCAGATTATATAGGAACTAAAGAGCAATTTAAATTAGACGTTATAAAGAATAGATTATATTATGGTGAAGCAATTCTAACTGTTATTTATAATATTAATGATATTAAGAAAGAAGAATTGTTTTATAGGGGTGACCCTTTAACATTCCCAGTTGTTACGCTTCAAGATAGTATTATTTCAGGATGGAAATATAACGGTAAAGATATAGATGAAAATTATATCGTTGTTGAAGACATGACTATTGATGCTACTATTGAAGGATGTATGAATATTAATTTTAGTGTTAGTGGTAATGGAAGTGCTACACTTGATAAAACGAAGGTATTTAGAGGAGAGATTGTTAAAGTAATTAATAATCCAGAATTTGGATATAAATTATCTCACATTGTTTATAATGATAAAAAAGTGGCATTATCAAGTGATGATACATTTATAATCACTGATAATAATTATGCTAATATTGAAGCTGTATTTGAAATTGATGCATTAAGTATGCCAGTTATGAATATTGAATTATCTACATCACTAGATAATGTTGGAAAAGTTGATTATGTGAATGCAAAAATGAGCATTAGCAATACTTCCGAAAAATTTGAATTCAGTGATTTGGAGTTTTTGTTTAGAGGAAGAGGTAATTGGAGCTGGGCAAAGGAAAAGAAAGGTTATCGAATTAAATTTGATTCTAAACAAAATCTATTTGGTAATTGTAAAAGCAAGCACTGGGCGATTATAGCTAGCTATACAGATATTACTCTTAATAGAAATAAAATGAGTTTTGAATTAGCAAATGTGCTTGATAATATTTATTATGTAACATCTTGTGTGAATGTTGAAGTATTTATTAATGGTGAATATCGTGGTGTATATAGTTTAGTAGAACTTCCAAAAGCTGAAAAGAATAAAATGGATATCGATGAATCTTATGATTATGTTGATACTGGTTATATTATTGAACTTGATGCATATGCGATAACTGATTGGCAGGGTAATCCAACTAATGCAATTGAAGGAATTGATTATTTTAAAATTACTGGAGTTAAATATCCTTTTAGTGTTAAGTCACCTGATCCTGATGATTATGTAAATGAAGAAATGTATAGAAGTCAGGTAAAATATATATCAGATTATTTCAATGAAATGTTTAATGCAGTATTTAATCACGACTTAGAAGAATTTAAAAAATATGCAGATGTTGATTCATTTGTAGATATGTATTTGCTTGATGAAATCATAAAGAGTACTGATGTAGGTTGGCAATCATTTTTCTTTGTGAAAGAAAAAGGTGGAAAAGTATATTTAACTGCTCCATGGGATTTAGAATTTAGTTGTGGACTTAATCGAGGAGATCAATCATATCAAGGTATGTATGTATCAGAATTGTTTGATAAAAGATTAGGTACTAAGACATCAAGTGAATTATTCATTAATTTAATGTTGATTCCTGAATTTAGGCTACTTGCTAAGAAAAGATTAAATGAACTAAAAGATAAATTAATACAAAGTGTTAATAAGACATTAGATGAAGCATTATTATATGAAGATTCATATAATAGAAATTATGAGAAATTCAATATTTTAGGAATAAAGATTAATGTTGAAGGGGCGGAAGTCTATAAACTTAAAACATGGAAAGAGCATGTTGAATATTTAAGAAGCTGGGTAATTAATAGAATTAATTGGTTATGTGAAAATCTGAATTAAGAAAGATTTAGGAAAGAAGAATATGGAAAATGATATTTTAAAAGTGATACCAATTACAATTGATATGATTGATTGTCTACTTGAATCTAATGAAGCTTTTTATAATAATTATGGTTTAATTAATGATGGTGGAGAATTCTTAGTTCCATCTAAAAATTATCTATTATTAATAAGAAAGAGAATGATAGAAAGGAAAGAAGAATATCCTTTAGCTGTTGATCATTTAATTGTGCTTAAGAGTATTAATACTGTTATTGGTTCTATTTATTATAAATATTTACCAAAGGATGGAGTTAGTGAAATCGGATATGGCATGAATAATAAATATGAAGGACATGGCTATATGACAAGTGCATTAAAATTAATGATTGAATATGGCAAGGCAAATGGTATTGAAATAATAAAAGCTGATACTTTAATTCAAAATAAAAAATCACAAAATGTCTTATTAAGAAATGGCTTTAATGAAGATTATAGAGACGATAAGAATATTTATTTTATAAGAAGAAATGATTAATATAATAAAAGATGGGTAGTTACCCATCTTTTGTTAAAACATTAATGCTTAATATTTAATTTTTTGTTTTCTTAACCATATTCTCATTACTCGACTATGAGGGAATAGTTTTACTAGTCTATATTGCATCCTTGCGAATTTACCTGGTACAATTATATCTTTATGATGTTTCTTTATTAATTTCTCATAACACTTTTGTACAATGAATTCTTTTGTATAGATTAAATCAAAATATTTAATTAAATCATTAGTGCTTGCTACTTTGAAAAAATCAGTTTGAACCCAGAATGGAAGAAGTGCTGTTACTTTTATTTTCTTGTGTCTTAATTCAATATTAAGTGCTCTTGAAAAGCTTAAAACAAAAGCTTTAGTTGCTCCATATAATCCAATATATGGGACAGGTTGTATTGAAGCCATTGATGCTATTTGAACAATATCACTTCCTTCTTCCATATATGGAAGAGTTAGATAAGTGATTGCTTGTAGTGCTTTACAATTTAAATCAACCATATCATTGTGTATTTTGTAGTCACCTTGATCAAATTCTTCGAATTTACCAAAGCCAGAACCATTGATTAATAGTTTGATACACTTTTCTTTTTTTGTTTTTCTTCAATGAATTCTTTGTATTTTTCAAAGCTTTCTTCCTTAGTTAGGTCAAGAGGAAGAGGAGTTACTTTTGCTTTAGTGATAGAAGATAATTCTTCTAATAATTCTTTTCTTCTAGCGATTACGATTACTTCTTCGATATCATAATATTTATCTAATTGATTTACAAATTCTTTCCCCATGCCACTTGAAGCACCAGTTATAATAGCAATTGACATATTATTCACCTCACATCTTTTAATGATTATAACATAATGATTATTTTTTGTCTTTTGTTTTATCTATATTTAGTATATAATCTTATATATAAATATTAATATAAATATAAATATTAATATAAATAAGAGGAAACAAAAATGGGTAAATTATATTTGATTCCAACTCCAATTGGTAATATGGATGATATGACATTAAGAGCTTTAGATGTCTTAAGAAGCGTTGATCATATTTATTGTGAAGATACTAGAAATACTAAAAAATTACTATCTCATTATGATATTCATAAAATATTAAAAAGTTATCATATGTTTAATGAGGATAAGAAATATCAAGAGATAATAAAAGAATTAAAAGAGGGTATGGATATAGCAGTAGTTACAGATGCAGGATATCCTGGAATTAGCGATCCTGGTTATTTAGTTTGCAAGAAAGCAATTGAAGAAGGTTGTGCTGTTACTACTTTACCAGGTCCAACAGCGTCTTTAACTGCTCTTGTTACATCAGGAATTCCTTGTGATAAATTCTATTTTTATGGTTTTTTGAATCATGAAGTTAACCCTAAAAGGAAGGAATTAGAGTCATTAGTTGACTTTGAAAACACTCTAATCTTCTATGAAGCACCTCATAGAATTAATGAAACTTTAGAATTAATGAGTGAAATTTTAGGCAATAGATACATCTGTATCGCTAGAGAACTAACTAAAAAACATGAAGAATACATCCGTGGTTACATCGATGATATCATAAAAGAGGGCTATGAACTTAAAGGAGAAATGGTTATTATTGTGGAAGGAGCGAAGATTGATACCCTTACTTCTAACCTAAATTCCCTTACAATTGGCGAACATTATGAATATTATTTGAAGCAAAATATCGATTCAAAAGAGGCGATGAAGCGTGTTGCAAAGGATAGAGGAGTATCAAAAAGCGATATATACAAGGAAATAATCGTTAAAAAATAAATCGATTAAAATTGATTATATTTGTGTTTTTCATATAAAAAAAGGCATTTTTTAGAAAATGCCTTTTTAATATTTTAGATTAAATATCTTATAAGTTATTACAAGTTTTAATTTTATACTTCAATTGTAGCAAATACAGGAAGATGGTCACTAGCCACATAATTAAGAACCTTGGCTTGTGTGATAATTATATCTTTACTTGTGAAGATGTAATCTATTCGCTTATATGGATTAAGGGATGTAAAAGTTGGTGTAGGAATTTTAATGGCAATATTGAATCGATTTTTAAAATCGATAATATATTCATTATCATCTTCAAGATTGAAGTCACCCATTATTACAAATGGATTATTAATCTTTGCTACTTCTTCAAGTAATCTCTTATGCATTGATTCTTGTTCTACTTTTGCAAGACCAAAGTGAGTGATGAAGCATGTTAGTATTCTATTATTATCAATTATGAAGTTAACTTTTAAAATGCAACGATTTTCATAATAAGTCTTTTCTCTTTTGATTTCAGGAGAAGGAACACTAAATACTTCATAATCTTTATAATCCAATTTTGATAGACAAGCATTACCATAATCATCAGCACCACCAACAGCTAAAGCTTTTGCGAAGATGTGATTTCTAATTTTTGTATATCTTGCAAGCTTTTTTGCTTGCTCAACACGGTCTGGATTCTTCATTGAAGAATTGTATACTTCATTTAGTCCGATGATGTCAGCTCCACTTTCAGTAATAACTTTTGCAATGTTATCTAGATTAATATGTCTAATATGATCATATTTGATTAATCGATAATCTAGTCCATGTTCAATGTTATAAGTTAATAAATTAATTCTCATAATTATTCACCTCTACTAATATTTTATAATATTATTGTTCTAAAGACAAATGAAAATTATATAAAAGGTTAAATTATATTAAAAAAACAATTATTTAATGTTTTGTTTTCTTGATAAAGATGGTAAAATAAAGATAGATATTAAATAAAACTAATTTTAAAGATTTACTTAATATTGAATATTAATGTTTTATATTTCAAAATATTTTTATTGGAGGAAATTAAATGATTAAGACAATTGGAAAAAAATTAGTAGTGTTAGCATTCTTCATTGCTTTGTTTTTACTTGTTGGTTGTGGAAAAACTTACAATGTAACAATTAATTATAACAAAGGTGGCGATGATGATACTGAAACATTAACAGTAAAGAGTGCTTCTGAAATTGAAGTTAAAGCAGTTTCAAAAGAAGGTTATGAATTTGGTGGATGGTACATTGATAGTAGCTTTGCAACTAAATTTAGTGCTGAAATGGAATTAAAAGAAGATTTAACATTATATGCTAAATGGAATCCTCTTTCATATACTGTTAAGTTCTTAGTTAATGGAAATGAAATAACTTCTCAAAATGTATTTTATGGTAGTGATGCTTTAGCTCCTGATGATCCATCTATTGAAGGTCATACATTTAAAGGCTGGGATAAAGCATTTACTAATGTAAAGAGTAATTTAGAAGTTAATGCTTTATTTGAAAAAGAAACATACACTGTTAAATTCATGGATGGAGCAAAAGAACTAGCTAGTCAAAGTGTTAAATATGGTGAAGCTGCTACTGCTCCTGAGAATGTTGTAAAAGCAGGATATACATTTAAGAAATGGGATAAAGATTTTAGTAATGTAAAATCTCATTTAATTGTTAATGCTGAATTCGAAGCTAATACAATTAACATTACTTATTATGATAAAGAAACTGCTTTGAATCTAGCACCTGCTTCATTCACATATGGTGAAGCACCAGAATTACCAAGCTATAGTAAAGAAGGTTATATTTTTATTGGTTGGTTTAGTGATGCTAATTGTATTGATGAAGTAACTAGCTTAAGTGATATCACTGAAGATTCTACATTATATGCTTTAACTGTAACTGTTAATTATTTTGATGGTGATACGCAAATTACTAATCTAGCAAGTGTTAAAGTAGAAGATGATCTAGTTATTGTTCCTGATTATAAAGTAGAAGGATATGTATTTATTGGATGGTTCTTAGATAAAGCATTTACTCAACCATTTGATAAAGAATTAGAATTATTAGAAGATACTGATTTATATGCTTTATTATTAAAGGTTGATTATAATGGTGGAAGTAATTCATGGACAGTTGGCTCATGGTCTAGTGAACATACTGTTACTAATGGTTTAAAACCTATTTCATCTTTAGCTGATGAATGGGAAAAAGATTTCTTCAAATACTTAAGTGATGAAAATCTTCTTTCTTCAACATTATTAGGTGAAGGCTTAGCTGCACCTACTTGGGCTGAATTCTCTGCAGTTAATAAATTACATAATGGCGACCCACAAAGAGTATGGAATGATACAGTTCTAACAAAAGCAGATTCAACTTCTTGTGGCTATTCAGCATTATTCTTATATGATGAAATTGATTTAAATGATGATAATAGCTTAAAGGACGTTAGAGGTGGTTTCTTAGGAACTGAACCTTATAAGACTAAATATTTCAATGTATTAAATCAATTAATCGTTTTATATTTAAGTAAATATAGTGTTGATGTAACTACAGGTACTCCAGCATCAAGACAATTATTCGCTTATGTAATTGATGGTTACTTCTATGGTACACAATCAGTAACAAGTTCAAGTAAAGCTGAATTTACTGCATTTAGAACTAATATTCCAACAACAACTACATATTATGTATGGAATGGAACTAATGCTGTTGAAAAGACAAGAGAATATACAGTTACAACTGATGATTCATCAATCTATGCAAAGATTGCTGTTCCATTTAAAGAAGGAGCTAAATTCGCTGGTTGGTTTACTGATTCAGGGTTAACTCAAAGCTTAGAAGGTGCTACTATTACAAGTAGAATGACAGTATATGCTAAATGGGAATAGTAAATAATAATATTATTAA